>JAEZKA010000061.1 GCA_023436225.1 Bacillota bacterium | reverse complement strand
TATTAAAGTGCATCATTTTTAAGATAATGCTCGGATTTATCTATAATAAATATAGAATTCCTAAAAAATAACCTAAAAACGGAGCTGTCGCACTGGTGGTTGAATAACCGCTAGTGCGACAGCCCCCGCCGCTTATCATAAAAAAAGCTGTTGAAAACCAATTCACAGCTTAGGGGTGTAGCGTTATACTACAAGACCTACGTGGAAATTTAATTTTACAACAGCTTAAGATGCTTAGAGTAATTGATATTATCTCTTATCTCCCATAAAGAATAATGCTATGGTTCCCGGTCCGGAATGTGCTCCGATGGTCGGGCTCACATAATTAATAAGAACTTCCTTGATACCAAAGCGCTCCTTTACCTGGTCAGCAACAAATTCGGCATCTTCAATACAATCACCATGACTGATGAAGACAATATCATTTGATCCGGTATAACTCTTTATGCTTGCTTCCATCTGATCCACCAAAGAGATCAATGCCTTTTTACGACCTCTAACGTTATTCAGTGGGATGAGTCGTCCCTCATTATCCACATGGAGGATAGGTTTTACGTTAATCAGAGTTCCAATGATAGCGGTTGCTTTCGATACTCTGCCTCCACGATGAAGATGATGAAGATCATCTACAGTAAACATATGGCAAAGGTTTAATTTATTCTGTTCCAGCCACTCAGCAGCCTCATCGATGGACTTGCCTGCTTTCATCAGGTCAACTGCTTTGTGAACCAGAAGACCTTCGCCAAGAGAGGCGCATAGGGAATCGATTACGATAATTCTTGAGCCGGGACGTTCATCCATCAGCTCCCTGGCAACGGTTGCAGCTACGGAGCAGCTTCCACTGAGTGCTGAGGAAAAGGCAATGTGAAGAACATCATAACCCTGATCCAGAAGCTTTGTGAAGACCTCCCTGGCAAGCTCGGGATTAACAGCCATTGTTGTCGGCATTGCTCCCTTACGCATCATGTCGTAGAACTCTTTGGGTGTCAGGAATGTCTTATCACCATATACTGTTCCGTTAAAATTATAATATAAAGGTAACAGCGAGATATTATGCTGTTGCAAATAATCCTCAGGTAAGTCACTGGTTGTGTCGGTAGAAATGATATACTTATTCATTGTACTACACCGTTCCTTTCTCATAGTATTGCTTTTTTATAAGTAGTTTTGATTACGATATGATACATTATAACATACCATGCATAATTGTTTCAATATACATTTCCGTAATTATCAAATTTGTAATGACAAATACACCACCAAAACTTTGCAAAAAACACTTTTCTTAAGCATATACTTATGTTATAATAGCTTGAAGTTAAAAGCGCTAAGGAGGCTGAAACAATGAAACATATTAGAACTTTAAACGCAAAAAACCTGAAGGATACTATGAAAAAGGGTGGTTGTGGAGAATGTCAGACATCCTGCCAGTCAGCATGTAAGACATCTTGTACAGTTGGCAATCAAAGCTGTGAGAACAAATAAAGAATCAGTACATAGAGCACGCAAGCTGGTTATTCAATGATTCATAGGAGAACGGTAATGAAGGTGTCTTAAGGAGCGAAATACTCCAGGCACCTTCCGTTGTTTTTCGTAACAATAATAGCCTGCAGGTTCAATATTCATGTTTTTTATCAGTGGGACTGCCTCATGATATTTTTCGTAAAGCTTTGCTTCGAAAGGTATTATCAGACAGTCCTGTTCGTTGTTGAGATAAAGGTCAGCTTTTCAAATAGGAGGAATTAAAGTGGTTCACCAATTTAAGAATAATGGATATAATATTGTGCTGGATGTGAACAGTGGTATGATCCATGTAGTAGACGATCTATGCTATGATATCATTGAGATGTATGAAGGACATGATCAGGAGAGTATCCTTCAAGCTATGGTAGAGAAATACTCTAAACCGGAGAACGCAGCCATGATCACGGAGCAAGAGGACGAAAGAAATGGGCTGATCAACGATAAGGAGACTTTAGTCTCTCTTATTAAAGAAGCGATCGGGGACATCGAGCAGCTGATAGAGGAAGGGGCTCTGTTTACTAAGGATATTTATGAAGAATATATCCGGGATTTCAAACAGCGTTCCACTGTTGTAAAAGCGCTATGCTTGCATATTGCTCATGATTGTAACCTTGCCTGTAAATATTGCTTTGCTGAAGAAGGTGAGTACAAGGGGCACAGAGAGTTAATGAGCTATGAGGTTGGTAAGAAAGCCCTTGATTTCTTGATTGCCAATTCAGGTAATCGCAAGAATCTGGAGGTTGACTTCTTCGGTGGAGAGCCACTGATGAACTGGCAGGTAGTGAAGGATCTCGTGAAATACGGCAGGGAGCAGGAAGTATTACATAATAAGAAATTCCGTTTTACCTTAACCACCAATGGCGTATTACTGGATGATGAAGTGATGGAATTTGCCAATCGAGAGATGAGCAATGTTGTGCTTAGTATTGACGGGCGCAAGGAGATCAATGACAAGATGCGTCCCAGCCGTAATGGGAAGGGAAGCTATGAGCTCATACTTCCTAAGTTTAAGAAGCTGGCGGAAAGTCGTAACCAAACGAATTATTATGTTAGAGGAACCTTTACTCATAATAACCTGGATTTTAGTGAAGATGTGAAGCATCTGGCTGATCTTGGCTTTAAACAAATTTCTGTAGAGCCTGTGGTAGCTCTTCCGGAAGATTCCTATTCTATTAAGGAAGAGGACCTTCCGGTACTGTTCGAGGAATATGATCGTCTTGCTAAGCTGATGCTGGAATATAAGCGTCAAGGAAAAGATTTTAATTTCTTCCATTTTATGATTGACTTAACCGGAGGCCCCTGCGTGGCAAAGCGTTTGTCCGGTTGTGGGTCCGGTACGGAATATCTGGCTGTCACACCTTGGGGTGATCTTTACCCCTGCCATCAATTTGTGGGAATTCCGGAATATCTCATGGGTAATGTAGATGATGGAATTGTCAAGCCGGAGCTTCGTGAGGAATTTAAGGTATGTAATGTGTATTCGAAGGAAAAATGCAAAAACTGCTTTGCTAAATTCTATTGCAGCGGTGGTTGTGCAGCTAATTCCTTCAAATTCCATAACGACATTAATGATGCCTATGATATTGGCTGTGAATTACAGAAGAAGCGCGTGGAATGTGCTATTATGCTGAAAGCAGCCGACTGATTCCTAGAGCACCGGAGGAGATATGGAGAATTGGGTAATTAAAAATAAAAAGGCTGATTTTAACCTTATCATGAAGGAATGCGGTGTTAGTGAGGTTTTAGCTCGCTGTCTTGTGAACAAAGGGCTGGAGTCGCCTCAGGAGATTGATTCGTTTTTACATCCTAAGGTTACAAACCTGCACAGCCCGTTCTTAATGAAGGATATGGAGAAAGCCTGTGATATTTTGAGGGTGAAGATTAAGGAAGGAAAGCGTCTTCGTATCATAGGTGATTATGACGTTGACGGAGTAGTTGCTACCTATATCCTGTATCGCAGTCTGACTTGTCTCGGAGCAGTGGTAGATTATGAGATTCCTGACCGGATTAAGGATGGTTACGGTATTAATAATCAGATGGTAGAAGCGGCATACAAGGAAGGAATTGATACTCTTCTTACCTGTGATAATGGTATCGTTGCTCTAGAGCAGGTGGAGCTAGCCAAGAGCTTGGGAATGACTGTCATCATTACAGATCACCACAGCTTATTAGAGGGAACACAGACAGCGGAGGAATTGGAAGAGGTAGCCGCTACGATTGACCCGGATATCATGTTGAAGTCGGGCGAAGAAAAAAATATAGGAAAACAGGTTCGATTGCCGGCTGCAGATGCGGTTATTAATCCAAAGCGTCCGGATTGTGAGTATCCCTACAGCGGTTTGTGTGGAGCAATGGTTGGATATAAGCTGTGTTGTGCATTACATACGTATTATGATGTGAAAAATCGGGAAGAATTCGAACAAGAATTACTTTCCTATGCGGCTATTGCTACGGTCTGTGATGTTATGGAGCTTACAGGAGAGAACCGTATTATTGTTAAGCATGGCTTACAGCTTTTGAAGAAGACGGACAATAAGGGCCTATTGGCGTTAATGGATGTGAGTAATATTGATAAGGAGCAATTAAGCGCCTTTCATCTAGGCTTTGTAATCGGTCCCTGTCTCAATGCTTCCGGAAGGCTGGATACTGCGAAGAAGGGGCTGGAGCTTTTATTGGCCGAGACCAAAGAGCAGGCACTTCGTTTGGCGGGTGAAGTAAGAAGCTTAAATGATCTCCGAAAGGAAATGACAGCCGAAAATGTCCAGAAGGCGATTCAGCTGATCGAGGAATCAGAGCTTCGATTCGATAAAGTACTGGTTGTCTATCTACCGGATTGCCATGAAAGTATCGCAGGTATTATTGCCGGAAGAATCAGAGAACGCTTTAATCGTCCAACATTGGTACTGACGGATGCAGAACACAGTGTAAAAGGATCGGGAAGATCCATTGAACAATACAACATGATAGAAGAGCTTAGCAAGTGCAGAGAGCTATTTCTTAAGGTTGGTGGTCACCCAATGGCAGCAGGTCTATCACTGATTAAAGAAAATATCGATATTCTCAGGAGAACCTTAAACGAGAACACTACGCTGACCGAGGAAATGCTGATTCCAAAGGTGTCCATTGATATACACTTGCCCCTAGGCTACATCAATGAAGCACTGATTAATGAGCTGAAGCAGTTGGAACCCTTTGGAAAGGGTAATGAGAAACCTCTGTTTGCGGAGAAGGAACTGAAGATTAAATCAGCTTTTATCATTGGTAAGAATTCCAGTGGGATTCGCCTCTTTGTGGTAAATCAATATGGTAAAGAGATGGAAGCAATCTATTTTGGAGATGTGAAGGAGTTCTTTGCCTATATTGCTGCAACGTACGGAGAGGACGAGGCTCAGAAGCTACGAACGGGCCGAAGCCTGAATGCATCCCTGGCAATTACTTATTACCCGAAGATCAACGAATATAACGGCTTTCGAAATGTGCAGCTGATGATACAAAATTATCGATAAATCGGCTATAAACATAAAAAAATAATGATATATTTGCTTTTGTGTCAATTTTAAGGATAAATTACAACACTTTTGCTAAATATTCTTTACGAATTGTCTCAAATAGTGATATAATAGGCATCTATAAAGATATTTCATTATTTTTGGATACATGATACATAAAATGTCTGCAAAGCTGACATTTTTGGATATATGATTCATAAAATGTCTGCGAAGCTGACATTTTTGAATACAAGATACATAAATGTCTGCGAAGCTGACATTTTTGAATATATGATTCATAAAAAGTTGCGAGGCTAACTTTATTGAAGATACAGGGTTAATCCTAAGAAAGGCATGGTTGTAGAATGAAGAAATTAGAAGAATATGTAAGAAGTATCCCGGATTTTCCGGAGCCTGGAATTATATTTCGCGATGTTACCAGCGTATTACAGGACAAAGATGGACTTAAAATGGCAATTGATCAGATGCAGGATTTACTGAAGGACTTGGAGTTTGATGTAATCGCCGGTCCTGAATCCAGAGGCTTTATATTTGGAGTTCCGATTGCTTATAACTTGAATAAGCCTTTTATTCCGGTACGTAAAAAGGGTAAGTTGCCCTGTGAAACCGTATCCATGGATTATGATCTGGAATATGGTAAAGCAACAATCGAGATTCATAAGGATAGTATTAAGCCCGGTCAGAAGGTGGTTATTATTGACGACCTGATTGCAACCGGTGGTACGATTGAAGCAATTACTAAGCTTATCGAGATGCTCGGCGGTGAAGTAGTAAAGATTATATTCCTTATGGAATTAAAGGGATTAAAGGGTCGCGAGAAGCTGAAAGGCTTTGATGTAGAGGCTGTGATACAATACGAAGGTAAATAACAATTATATACACATATATTTACTTCATTAGAATGCTTGAAATGATAGGATGAACTGTAACGACTTTGCATAGATGGATGGTGATGATCATGGAAGAATCGAGAGAGGTAGCAGGAAAAGAAGAGATTATTACTTCGGTGACCTTTAATGCACCGGCTGATTTTACTGCGCCTGAAACCTTATATCAAGAGCTCATAGCGAAAATCAGAAGTTACCATCCTTCTGCAGATATTTCCATGGTAGAAAAGGCATATCATCTTGCTAATGATGCCCATAAGGATCAGCTTCGTAAATCCGGAGAGCCTTATATTATTCATCCCTTATGTGTTGCTAATATCTTAGCGGAACTGGAGCTGGATAAGGAAACCATCGTGGCGGGTATACTGCATGATGTGGTTGAGGACACGGAATTTACGGTATCTCAGATATCTACCATGTTTTCCGATGAAATTGCACTTCTGGTGGATGGTGTTACAAAGCTGACTAAATTAAACTACGATATGGACAAAGTCGAACTGCAGGCAGAGAACTTAAGGAAGATGTTCTTAGCCATGGCAAAGGACATTAGAGTGATACTGATCAAGCTGGCTGACCGTCTTCATAACATGCGTACCTTAAAATATAAGGAACCGGATAAGCAGCGAGAGACCGCAAGAGAGACTATGGACATCTATGCACCGATTGCTCAGAGGCTTGGTATCTCTAAGATTAAGATTGAGCTGGATGATCTGTCCCTTAAATATCTGGAGCCCGATGTCTATAAGGAGCTGGCGGATAAGATTGCCACAAAGAAAAGTGAACGTCAGGCTTATATTGATGAGATTGTAAATGAAGTCAGAGTCCATATAGAAGATGCTGGAATTTCTGCGAAGATTGATGGCCGTATTAAGCATTTCTTCAGTATTTATAAGAAAATGGTGAACCAGAATAAGACGCTGGATCAGATTTATGATCTATTTGCTGTGCGTATTATTGTAGATTCCCTAAAGGATTGTTACGCGGCTCTGGGAGTGATACATGAGATGTTTAAACCAATCCCTGGCCGTTTTAAAGACTATATTGCTATGCCCAAGCCAAACATGTACCAATCTCTCCATACGACATTGATTGGACCCAAGGGTGCTCCTTTTGAGATTCAAATCCGTACCTATGAAATGCACCGTACAGCGGAATATGGTATCGCTGCCCACTGGAAGTACAAGGAGGGGCAGGATGGTAAAGGCGGTACAGCCAATTCTGAGGAAGAGAAGTTGACTTGGCTTCGTCAGGTATTGGAATGGCAGAGGGACATGTCCGATAATAAAGAATTCCTGAGTCTGATCAAGAATGATTTTGATCTATTCTCTGAGAGTGTATATGCTTTTACTCCAACGGGTGATGTTAAGACTTTACCGACGGGTTCTAATCCGATTGACTTTGCCTATGCAATCCATAGCGCAGTAGGTAATAAAATGGTAGGTGCCAGAGTAAATGGCAAGCTGGAGCCGATTGACTATGTCATTCAGAACGGTGATCGTATCGAGATCATCACTTCTCAGAACTCGAAGGGTCCGAGCCGTGACTGGCTATCGATTGTTAAGAGTACACAGGCGAAGAATAAGATTAATCAATGGTTTAAAACAGAGCTTAAGGAAGATAATATAGGCAGGGGTAAGGATTTAATTATTGCTTACTGCAAGGCAAAGAGTGTTGTTCAAAGCGATATAATGAAGCCGGAATACATGAATATCGTGATGCGCAAGTATGGCTTTCGCGATTGGGATTCTGTTCTGGCTGCTGTTGGGCACGGAGGTCTTAAGGAAGGCCAGATCGTTAATAAGCTGCTAGAAGAGTACAAGAAGAAGAACAAGAAAGAGATTACGGATGAGAATGTTCTGGAGTCGGTCCAAGAGATAAAGGAACGAATCCCCCAGAAGAAATCTCATAGTGGTATTGTTGTTGAGGGTATTCATGATCTAGCAGTTCGCTTCTCCAGGTGCTGCAGTCCGGTACCGGGGGACGAGATTGTTGGCTTTGTTACCCGCGGTAGAGGGGTGTCCATCCATCGTACCGATTGTGTCAATGTGATTAATCTCCCAGAAGAAGACCGTGCGAGATTAATTGATGCAGAATGGAATGTTTCTGCAGACGGTAAGGAAACCGGCGGTGTGTATAGTGCAGAAATAAAGATCTATGCCAATAACCGTACCGGTGTACTGGTTGATATCTCGAAGGTATTGACAGAGAATAAGATCGATGTTACCTCGATGAATGTCCGGACCAGTAAGCAGGGTAAGGCCACAATCAGTATTGGCTTTGAGATTAACGGCAAAGAACAGTTGAATGAGATAATCACAAAGATCAGAAATGTAGAAAGTGTATTAGATATAGAGCGAACTGCCGGCTAAATATGAATTATTGAAAAGCATAATTCATACTTGAAAGTCTATGCCTGCTTCTTCCTCGGCACAAACTAATTCAAGGGGTAGGAGTTGAAATAAACTAATTCAAAGGGGAGGAAATTAATCCCTCAGAAGAACGTGGCATGAGTTGTGCTGAAAGTAGTATTTAGGAGGTACCTATGAGTGAATTAACGTTAAAAACCCTTGTACTGGGTATGGTTCAGACCAACTGCTATATTGTAAGTAACGATGAAAGTAAGGAAGCAATTGTATTTGATCCGGCAGATTATGCCGACAGAATAGAACAGTATTTGAAGGCAAATGACCTTGTGTGTAAGGGGATTCTTCTCACACATGGTCATTTTGACCATATTTTAGCCGCTGCTGAGCTGGCAACATGGACAAAGGCACCTATTTATGCTCATGAAGCAGAGGAGATGCTTCTTAAGGACCCTCAGCTGAACGCCTCTTCTCAGTTCCGCAGAGAATGTACGCTGATTCCGGATGTATTGCTTCAGGACGATCAGATTTTGGATTTGGCTGGATTTAAGATTAAGGTGATCCATACACCAGGACATACAGCTGGTGGGGTATGCTATTATTTCTCAGGGAATGGTACCTTGATAAGCGGAGATACTTTATTTTTCGAAAGCATCGGAAGAACGGACCTTCCTACAGGTAATGGCGGGCAATTGGTAGCATCCATTAACAACAAGCTGATGCTTCTGGAGGATCAGGTTAAGGTGTATCCAGGACATGGAAGACCGACTACAGTCGGCTATGAGCGAGATAACAATGTCTATCTGAGTGGAAGCTGGTATAATGGTTAGGAATGATTTCTTATCTCAGGTATTGGGGTAGGTGAGGATAGGTATAATGATTGATATAGTATTATCAGATAAAGTATATGAGAATGATGTCTACCCATTGGTGAAAGCATTTTACCCGGATGAGCTCATTAAGGTATATTCTGTTGTAGAGTACGAACAGATATGCGAAGCAGGTACTCATAAGGATACAGGATTATCCGTTAAGGATAATAATTTACGTTATATTAAAATAGGTTTTCTGCCGGAATTAATTGAGCTGGCTTTTGTAAACGGGGACAATCATCAGTCTACAGATCAGCTTACATTACCAGCAGATCTTGTTAAGGCGGTATATAAGAACACATGGAAGCGTTTTCTATATCAGAGGCTTTCCGGTATTACCGGACGTGAGCTTCCATGGGGGATTCTTACCGGTATCCGACCGACTAAGCTGGTTTATGAGCAGCTGGAGCAGGGAGTGTCAGAGTCCGATATTTATCAAAGAATGAGGAGTGAATATCTCTGCAGTGACGAGAAGATTGCAATGAGCCTTGAAATCGCTGGTCGGGAGTTACAGCTTCTCAAAGAGTTTGATTATCAAGAGGGGTATAGCCTCTATATTGGAATTCCTTTTTGTCCGAGTACTTGTCTTTATTGTTCCTTTACTTCTTATTCAGCAGAAAAGTATTCGGATTATATAGAGAGATACCTAGCTGCTCTGGAGAAGGAGATACGCTCCTTTGCTGATTCCCTTCCCGGAAAGAAGCTTAATACAGTATACCTTGGAGGCGGTACACCGACTACTTTAACCGCTGAACAATTAGATCGACTACTAGCGTTGGTGAAGGATCAGTTTGACTTTACCGATGTCAGAGAATTCTGTGTTGAAGCCGGAAGACCTGATAGTATAACGGTAGAGAAGCTAAGAGTGCTAAAAAAGTGGGGCGTTAACCGCATCTCCATTAATCCGCAGAGTATGCAACAAAAGACCTTGGATCTCATAGGAAGAAAGCATTCCATTGAACAGGTCAAAGAAGCCTTTCAATTAGCAAGAGATGTCGGACATGATAATATCAACATGGATATGATCATTGGTCTACCCGGTGAGAAGCCGCAGGATGTAGCTGATACACTAAGACAAATAGGGGAGCTTAATCCGGAAAGCCTTACGGTGCACACCTTAGCAATTAAACGGGCTGCAAGATTGAATACCGAAAAGGAAAATTACGCAGAGTATAAGGCTACCGAGGTTCCTAGGATGCTAGGTCAGGCAATACAATTTGCTAAAGATAATGATTATCTCCCATATTATCTCTATAGACAAAAGAATATGGCAGATAACCTGGAGAATATCGGTTATGCCAGATATGGAAGGGAAGGACTCTATAATATTCTGATTATGGAGGAAAAGCAAACTATTCTAGCGCTTGGCGCCGGTGGCATGTCCAAGTTTGTATTCCATAAGGAGAACCGTCTGGAGCGTGTTGATAATGTTAAGAGTGTATTGGACTATATCAATCGAATTGATGAGATGATTGCAAGAAAGAAGAATTTCATCGAAGAGAATTTGGCAGAGCTTTGATAAAGGCAATTTTGGCTATCTACTATAATGTAAACAATAAATGAATTGAAATATATTTTCTATTAGAACGGAGGACAATAATGATAACACAACGACCCAGAGGAACCCAGGATTGGTATGGCTCCAACGTTTATAAGCGTACCATAATCGAGGGTATCGCAAGAAGGATCTGTAAGGCCTATAATATAACGGAAATCATAACACCTGCTTTTGAACATACCATTCTGTTTCAAAGAGGAGTAGGAGAGACTACTGATGTAGTGCAAAAGGAGATGTATACCTTTGATGATAAGGGCAACAGAAGCATTACTCTGAAGCCGGAAGGAACCGCCGGTGCAGTTCGTGCTTATTTGGAGAACAGCTTATATGCAGAGAGCCAACCGACCAAGCTGTTCTATCTTACGCAGGCCTTTCGTTATGAGAATCCACAGAGCGGCAGGCTTCGTCAGCATCATCAGTTTGGCATTGAATTCTTTGGGTCACATAGTCCCCTTGCCGAGGTTGAATTGATCTCACTTCTTACTGAGTTTATGAAAGAATTGGGCATGAAGGGGGCAAAACTCCATATAAACAGTATCGGCTGCGGTAATTGCCGTAAGACTTACAATGAGGCTTTGCTAAGCTATCTAAAGCAACATGAGGAGAAGCTTTGTCCTACCTGTAGGGAAAGAATGCTTAAGAATCCTTTGCGTGTCATTGACTGTAAGGTTCCTACCTGTAAGACAATTGTTAAGGATGCCCCTCGTACCATCGAATATCTGGATGAAGATTGCCAGACACATTTTGACGAATTGAAGAGCCTACTAGATGAGATTGGTATCGCCTATGAGATAGATACTGGAATAGTAAGAGGCTTGGATTACTATACAAAGACAGTATTTGAATTTGTTAACGCAGAGGGCTTTACTCTTTGTGGTGGTGGAAGATACGATAATCTCATTCATGAGATTGACGAGAAACAGGATATTCCTGCGGTTGGTTTTGGTTTTGGTATCGAGCGGATTATTAATGAGCTGACAGCGGAGGGTGTTGAGCTGGAAGCAGAACCGGCGGTGGAACTTTATGTCGGAATTCTAGGCAAGGAAGCGAAGGCATCTGCCTATAAGCTGGTACAGAAATTACGATCAGCGGGAATTATTGTAGAAACAGATTACATGGATCGAAGTGTTAAAGCCCAGATGAAATATGCCAATAAAATCGGAGCAAAGAATACGGTTATTATCGGAGCAGATGAGTTGGCGAATAACAAAGTAAATGTTAAGAATATGGAGAACGGTGAGCAGACAGAGGTAAGTTTGGAGCAGCTGGCTGAGTTTTTTCTAAATCAATAATATGAAGCCGATTAGAATGAAAATGTGACTGATATTGATTTTATAAGTTGCAAGAAAGTGATACCAATGGGCTGTCGCAAAATTTAAATGCATTTTGCGACAGCCCTCTTTAGTGCTGTTTGTCCAGCGAAGCTGGACCACACTTGCCACTACCTATTTCTTTATGCATTGGGAGATAAATGGTATTTATATTTTGTTATACGATATTCGACAATGGATATCACATATTGACAATATTGTGCATAATTACTACAATTGACATTATCTAAGAGTAATTTTTTGCATTAAGCCTCTGGCAGAGACGGAGCTGGTGCTTCTCAACAAAGTGGTATAAAACATGATAAGGAGTTACCTGTGATAAGTATTACAAAGAAAGAGTTTAATCAGTTATCCACCTTTATCAAAGCAAATTATGGGATCTATCTTAAGCCGGAGAAAGAGACCTTGGTTATAGGCCGACTTCAAAATGAGTTAATTCAAAAAGGATTTAAGGATTTTTCGGAATATTATGACTATGTGATTAAGGACAAGACAGGAATGGCGGTTTCGGGCCTACTGGATAAGATTACGACAAATCACACTTTTTTTATGCGGGAAGCAGATCATTTTACATATTTTCAAGAGGTAGTGCTTCCTTATCTGGCTTCAAAGGTAATCGACAGGGATCTACGTATCTGGTGTGCAGGCTGTTCCAGTGGAGAGGAGCCTTATACGCTAGCTATGCTTCTCGATGAGTATTTCGGTAAGGATAAGCTATACTGGGATACGAAGGTGTTGGCAACCGATATATCCAGTAAAGTACTAGAGGAAGCTAAGAAAGGTATCTACAGCAATAAGGAGATCGAGACACTTCCAGCCAAATGGCGATTAAACTACACTACAAAGCAAAATAGTGAGGACTCTGTAATTATTGATAAGCTTCGCAACGAGGTGATCTTTCGGAAGTTCAATCTTATGGAGAGTGTATTCCCATTTAAAAAGAAATTTCATGTGATTTTTTGTAGGAATGTAATGATATATTTTGATCATGATACGAAAAACACCCTTGTGAATAAGTATTACGATTTATTGGAACCCGGGGGTTATCTCTTTATTGGACACTCCGAGTCACTAAATCGTGAGGAAACAAGGTTTAAATACGTTCAACCGGCAGTTTATCGTAAAATTTAAGGAAAGGTGAATTACTCTATGGTAAGAAAAATCAGAGTTCTGATCGTAGATGATAGTATGCTGTTTCGAGAGGTATTGCTTCGTGGGTTATCTTCGGATCCGGAGATTGAAGTAGTAGCGACTGCCAATGATCCTTATGATGCAAGAGATAAAATTATTTCTACGAAGCCAGATGTTATGACCTGCGATGTTGAGATGCCGAAGATGAACGGACTGGAATTTATTCAGAGACTCATGCCTCAGTATCCGCTGCCGATTATTGTTGTCAGCTCCACCTCGGGTACGGTATTCGAGGCCATGAACGCAGGAGCGGTGGACTTTGTAGGAAAACCGGATTTATCCTCGGTCAACAGTGTTGAGAACTTTATCAATGATCTGATTGGTAAGATAAAGATTGCATCGAATGCCAAGGTAGTGAACGTGGGGGAAGCTGCACCTGGTAAGAAAATCGTTAGTAACGAGGTTGCAGGAAAGGGTAAGATAATTGCCATTGGTGCATCGACCGGAGGAACGGAGGCAATCTATACTGTTCTGAAAGGTCTGCCTGCCGATATCCCTGGAATAGTAATAGTACAGCACATCCCGCCGAATTTCTCACGTATGTTTGCTGAAAGGCTGAATGCGCAGACGAGCCTGTCAGTCAAGGAAGCGAAGACTGGTGATTACGTGGAGCGAGGTCATGTCTTAATAGCACCTGGAGACCAGCATATGATTATTCGGCATGTCGGAGGAAGATACCGGGTTGAATGTTTTGAGGGGGATAAGGTAAATGGACATTGTCCCTCGGTTGATGTCCTTTTTGAGTCAGTTGCGAAAGAGGCAGGAAAGAATGCGGTTGGGGTAATATTGACCGGTATGGGTTATGATGGTGCAAAGGGCCTAATGTCAATGAGAAGGAAGGGAGCACGAACCTTAGGACAGGATGAAAAATCCTGTGTGGTATATGGGATGCCTAAGGTAGCTTTCAATATCGGAGCAGTGGAGAAGCAATCGTCAGTAGACAATATGGCGTATTCTATCTATAAAATGCTTATTGAAGGTAAGTAATAAACTTGCTTGAGGTAAGAGTTATCTGTTTTCTTTTTCTTGCTCTCTATTTATACTAATGATAAAATACTAATGGAAATAAAGGATTTATAGAAACTAACTAATTTTAAGGTTGGATTGATTATTATAAGACAGAAAGGTTGGTATTAGGATGGTAAAACACATTGTAGCATGGAATTATGCAGAAGGCTTTACAGCAGAGGAGAATAGAAAGAATGCATTAGAGATGAAGAGGGAATTGGAGAACTTAATCAATCTGATACCCGGAATCAATTCAATTAATCTGTATATAGAACCCCTATCGACCTCAGATTCCGATTTGGTTCTGGATAGTGTGTTTGAAAGTGAAGAAGCTCTTGCTGCATATACTATTCATCCCGAGCATGTAAGAGTAGGCACAAATTATGTGAAGCCTGTTACGAGAAATCGCAAATGTATTGATTTTTTAATGAGCTAAAGGTTAAAAAATCAATGGACAGATACTCTAAAATGCTATAAAATTAGATGCATTGAATAGGTTGAAGAGTATAAATAACCAATATAGATTGCGATTAAAGGAGAAAGAGAAAGCGATGGCAGAAGCAATGAAGGGCTTACAAAGAAGCCACAGATGTACAGAAGTCTCTAATAAGAATATAGGTGAGACAGTAACCGTTATGGGTTGGGTACAAAAGAGCAGAAACAAAGGTGGAATCATCTTTGTTGATTTAAGAGATCGTTCTGGTTTGTTACAGATTATATTTGAAGAAAGTGATTGCGGTAACGAGAATTTTGCCAAGGCAGAGAAGTTAAGAAGCGAATTTGTAGTTGCAGTCGTTGGTAAGGTAGAGGCGCGCTCCGGTGCTGTGAATGAGAACCTGGCAACCGGTGATATCGAGATCAGAGCAACGCAGCTCCGAATCTTGTCAGAGGCGGAGACACCTCCGTTCCAGATCGAAGAGGATTCTAAGACGAAGGAAGAGCTAAGATTAAAGTACCGTTATCTTGATCTTAGAAGACCGGATATTCAGAAGAATATGATATTACGTAGTAAGGTTGCAACGGTTACACGTCAATTTTTAGCAGAAGAAGGCTTTCTGGAGATTGAGACTCCGGTTTTAACCAAAAGTACACCTGAGGGTGCAAGAGATTATCTGGTACCGAGCAGAGTTCATCCTGGGAATTTCTATGCATTACCTCAGTCACCACAGCTGTTCAAGCAGTTATTAATGGTGGCAGGTTATGACCGCTATTTCCAGATCGTAAAATGCTTCCGTGATGAGGATCTCCGCGCAGACAGACAGCCTGAGTTTACTCAGATTGATATGGAATTATCTTTTGTGGATGTCGATGATGTGATTCGTGTGAATGAACGTTTATTACAGAGAATGTTCAAAGAAGGCATCGGTATTGAGGTGCCGTTGCCGATTCAAAGAATGACCTATGCTGAGGCGATGGAACGCTTCGGTTCTGACAAGCCGGATATTCGTTTTGGCCTAGAATTAAAGAATGTTTCTGAAGTAGTAAAGAATTGCGGCTTCAGTGTATTTACAGGAGCTCTTGAAAAGGGCGGTTCGGTACGTGGTATCAATGCAGAAGGACAAGCAGAGATGCCCAGAAAGAAGATAGATGCTTTAGTAGATTTCGTTAAGGACTACGGTGCAAAGGGACTTGCTTATCTTGCAATTGAGGCGGATGGAACCTACAAATCCTCCTTTGCAAAATTCTTAACCGAAGAAGAATTAAGGGCATTAACATCAGCTATGAACGGTAAGCCTGGAGACCTTTTACTATTTGCAGCTGACGAAGATGATACGGTATTTGCAGCTCTTGGCGCCCTTAGAGTTGAGATCGCAAAGAAACTGGGACTTCTTCGTAAGGATGAATATAAGTTCTTATGGATTACCGAGTTCCCGTTATTGGAATACTCCAAGGAGGAGGGCAGATATACTGCGAAGCATCATCCCTTCACCATGCCTATGGATGAGGACCTTCATCTCCTGGATACGGATCCAGGTAAGGTAAGAGCAAAGGCTTATGATATCACCTTGAACGGTACTGAGGTAGGTGGTGGTTCGGTTCGTATCTTCCAGAGTGATGTGCAGGAGAAGATGTTTGAGGTTCTTGGCTTTACTAAGGAAGCTGCCTATGAGCGTTTTGGCTTCCTCTTGAATGCCTTTAAATACGGTGTTCCTCCGCATGCAGGTCTTGCTTATGGATTAGATCGTTTAGTTATGCTTATGGCAAAGGAAGATAGTATCCGTGATGTAATTGCCTTCCCTAAGGTAAAGGATGCATCCTGCCTCATGACCGATGCTCCGAATGTGGTTGATGATAAACAATTGAAGGAATTGGGTATCGACATAGCACATGAAGAAGAGAAATAGTAGATTGAAAATATTTCTTTTTCCTTCGTCGAATTTGTGCTGCTACCCTATTATACGGAGCTTTGACAGCATGGAGGATTAGTATGGAGCTTATGAACTATCTTGTGATTGGTTATTTTGGGCTACTGAACCTACTTGGGTTTCTGACAATGGGAATAGATAAGCAGAAAGCAAGAAGAAATGCATGGCGTATTCCGGAGAGGACGCTTCTACTCGTTGCATTTCTTGGTGGTGGTCCGGGTTCCCTGATTGGGATGTATAACTTTCACCATAAAACAAAGCACACGAAATTCATTTTCCTAGTTCCACTTGCTACACTTACCTCTTTGTTCGCAATATATCAATTGCTTTCTAGGATATAAATTGAGCAATCTGATTGGGATAATGACCTGAGTATACTGACAATTAATAAATCACTATGATAATTTTATAAAAGCAGACTTTCACATATTTGATCACCATCCAGATTCTTATTGAATCCAATATGTGGAGGCTCTATGAGCAAAGCCCGGAGCAGCATGAATGCTGTTTCGGGCTTTTTCAGTTCATGACAATAGAAGGTCTGTAGAGCGTACCTACTATTGCTTGTATTATTAAGAGGTAGACTTTGCACTTTTTTTAACAAAGTTTGCCGAATTTTCTATTGACATGTCTCCTAGAATTTGGTATCATTGCTTTAAAGTGCCGACGCTTTAAAGCGATAAAGTACAGAAAGGCGTAAAATTGGGAGAGAGGGTATAAGGATGTTAATTAAAGTGGTGTTTTTAATAGTATTTTTCGTCATTATGATACTGGTTGGTATCTATGCAAGAAAGCATACCACCAACGTAGGTGATTTCGTATTAGGGGGAAGAGCTGTTGGCCCATGGTTAACCGCTTTTGCATATGGAACCACCTATTTCTCTGCAGTTGTATTTGTCGGATATGCAGGACAATTCGGATGGAAATATGGGATATCCGCAACTTGGATCGGTATTGGTAATGCCTTTATCGGAAGTCTACTCGCTTGGGTTATCTTGGGACGAAGAACTCGTGTTATGACACATCATCTGAAGTCAACAACCATGCCTGACTTTTTTGGCAGCAGATATGACAGCAAAGCTCTTCGCATCGTAGCCTCTGCCATTGCATTTATTTTCTTGGTCCCATATACCGCATCTGTTTATAATGGCTTATCCAGATTGTTTGGCATGGCCTTTGACGTGCCTTACGAGGTATGTGTTATTGCCATGGCGGTTCTGACCGGCATCTATGTTATTCTTGGCGGATATATGGCTACCGCAATCAATGATTTTATTCAAGGCATCATTATGCTGGGAGGCATCGTTGCCATAATAGCTGCCGTATTGATTAACAATGGTGGTTTTCTGGAAGCAATCAAGAGTATGGCGCAATTTGAAAGTGAGATCCCCGTAACAGCAGGGATGCAGGGTGCCTATGTTTCCTTCTTTGGACCCGATCCCATCAATTTAGTCGGAGTTGTAATCCTTACTTCCTTAGGGACCTGGGGACTTCCACAGATGGTACATAAGTTTTATGCAATCAAGAATGAGAAATCCATCAAATCTGGTACGATTATATCAACCGTATTTGCAGTAATAATTTCAGGCGGCTGCTATTTTCTTGGGGGTTTTGGTCGCCTTTATGATAACGAAGCAATCTATAAGCCGGATGGTACCATCGCTTTTGATGCGATTGTCCCCCATATGTTGTCTTCTTTACCAGACATATTGATTGGAATCGTCATTGTATTAGTATTATCCGCGTCCATGTCGACACTGGCGTCTCTGGTTATGACCTCCAGCTCTACCTTAACGTTGGATTTTATTAAGGGAAATCTGGTTAAGAATTTGAGTGAGAAGAAGCAGATACTGACAATGAGAATATTAATTGTAGGCTTTATTGCCTTATCTATCATAATTGCTTTAGACCCACCGACCTTTATCGCCCAGCTTATGGGTATCAGTTGGGGTGCATTGGCTGGTTCCTTCCTGGCACCTTTTCTTTACGGTCTTTATTGGAAACGTGTTACGAAGGCAGCTGTTTGGACGAGTTTTGCAGCTGGTGTCGGTATTACCGTATCTAACCTTTTCATAAATTATATTGCATCACCGATTAATGCGGGTGCAATTGCTATGATTGCCGGACTGGTCTTAGTACCTGTAGTAAGTATACTAACTCCTAAGATGGATCCGAATAAGATTGGAGAGGTATTCTCCTGTTATGATGAGACGGTTACCGTACATACGAAAAAATCCATTGAAGAAGCATAAGAAAAGGGAAACACATAATGGCGGTCTGTATAGTAATACATATGTGAAATAATCGAATAGAAGCTGACTCATCGTAAGACGCTACGGGGAGACAGCTTCTTATTAGTGCGTAGAAACGATAAATATGAGCTGCATCGTAGATGCAGAATGGTTACTAGTATGAGAATAAAAAGTGATGTTCACACATCCAAGTTTGTACCTGCATAATCAAAGTGTAAAGTACGAACTTGGCACAAACTAATATATTATGAGGAGGATTTATAATGATTTGGGCTAAGGAAGAAACACTTCCAAGGAAAGATATTGAAGAGCTTCAGCTACAGAGGCTGCAGGAAACGGTTGCAAGAGTATATGACAAGGTGCCGGCATATCGGGATAAGATGGTTGAAGTAGGAATTAAGCCGGAGGATATAAAGAGTTTAGAGGATCTGAAGAGATTACCCTTTACCAATAAGAAGGATTTAAGAGATAATTATCCCTTTGGATTATTTACCGTTTCCAAAAAGGAATTAGTACGGATTCATGCTTCCTCCGGAACGACCGGTAAGCCTACTGTCGTCGGTTATACGAAGAAGGATATGAAGACCTGGACCGAATGCGTATCCAGAATAGCCGCAATGGGCGGAGCTACAGAAGAGGATGTGGTTCAGATCTGCTTTGGATATGGAATGTTTACCGGTGCCCTGGGCTTGCATTATGGTCTTGAGAACATAGGAGCTACGGTATGCCCAACCTCCTCTGGGAATACTCAGAAGCAGATTATGTATATGCAGGATTTTGAGACGTCACTTCTGGTTGCAACACCTTCCTATGCATTGCATATCGGTGAGGTGGCCCGTCAGATGGGATTTGACCCCTCTAAGGATCTGAAAGTAAAGATCGGTCTCTTTGGCGGTGAAGGAATGACAGAACCCATGCGTGAGGAGATGTATAAGATCTGGGGACATGATATGAAGGTTACCCAGAATTATGGAATGAGTGAGTTGATCGGTCCCGGAGTATCAGGAGAATGCCTGGAGCTATGTGGTATGCACATTAATGAGGATCATTTTATTCCGGAGATTATTGATCCTGAGACCGGTGAGGTACTTCCTCCCGGTTCCAAGGGAGAGCTTGTTATCAGCTGTATTACCAAGGAAGCATTGCCTCTGATTCGTTATCGAACCAAGGATATCACCAGACTTATGTATGCGCCTTGTAAATGTGGGAGGACTACGGTGCGAATGGAGAATCTGTCCGGACGCTCCGATGATATGTTAATTATTAGGGGAGTGAATGTATTCCCTACCCAGATTGAAGAGGTATTATTAAAGATTGTTGAGATTGGCCCGCATTACGAGATAGTGGTGGACCGAAAGAATTTCCTCGACTATATGGAAATTAAGGTTGAATTGGCAGATGAATCCTTATTGGATTCCTATGCAAGGCTTGGAGAACTAGAGCACAGAATTAAGTCGAATCTGAGAGTGATGTTGGGACTCGATGCAACGATCAAGCTAGTAGCGCCGAGAAGTCTTCAGCGTTTCGAAGGCAAGGCAAAAAGAGTGACAGATCTGCGTAAGGATTTATAAAAATGTCACTTTGCATTGAATTACAGATGTGTTAGGATAAGAATATATAAGTTATTAAAAAGTAACATCAATGACTAGTTTGCCTTCTACTTAGTGTACAGCTTGCTATTTGTTATACATAGGATTTAAGTGTCAAAAGCCTATCATACCTAAGCCAGGGAGCAGAGGTATAAATTAAAGATAAGATATATGTATTGCTTTTGACACTTCATACTTAAATTGTTATACAGAGGAAAGGAGATTTACATAGTGGCAGATAAAGTAATTATGCTTGGGAATGAGGCCTTTGCGCGAGGTGCGTATGAGGCAGGATGTAAGGTATCGGCAGCATATCCGGGCACACCCAGTACTGAGATCAGTGAAAATATAGTAAAATATGATGAGATTTATTCCGAATGGTCACCAAACGAGAAGGTAGCAATGGAGGTGGCAATCGGAGCCTCTATCAGTGGTGTTAGAGCACTTGCTTCTATGAAGCATGTTGGTCTTAATGTAGCGGCTGATCCGCTTTTTACCGTCTCATATATCGGTGTGACTGGAGGTCTGGTAGCGATTATTGCAGACGATCCCGGCTTGTACAGCTCCCAGAATGAGCAGGACACCAGAGCAATTGCAAGAGCAGCTAAGGTTCCGGTACTGGAACCAGCTGATAGTAGTGAAGCGAAGGAATTCGTTAAATTTGCTTTCGATCTTAGTGAGAAATATGATACGCCGGTCATTGTCCGTTCCACCACAAGACTATCCCATTCTCAGGGTATGGTGGAGTTGAACGAGAGAGTGGAGAAGGAAGATAGGCCTTATGTAAGGGATGTGGCTAAGAATGTTATGATGCCAGGCAATGCGAAGGGACGTCATTTGGTTGTAGAGAGCAGAGAGAATGCGCTGGAAAAGGATGGATGCGATTTTCCCATTAATAAGGTGGAATATCTGGATACTAAGATAGGCTTTATCACCTCCGGTATTCCTTATCAATATGTAAAGGAAGCATTTCCCCAGGCTAGTGTATTGAAGCTGGGAATCGTTAATCCTCTGCCTAGGAAGCTGATTGAAGAATTTGCCTCCAAGGTAGATACCTTATACATTATTGAAGAGCTGGATCCGATCATCGAGGAGCAAGTAAAATCTTGGGGAATTAAGGCGGTTGGTAAGGAAGTCCTTACGGTTCAAGGGGAGTATTCTGCTAACTTACTTCGAAAAGCAGTAGGTGGAGAGAAGTTAATGCTAGTTCATCCTGCCCAAGTCCCTAATCGACCCCCGATCCTTTGCCCGGGTTGTCCTCACCGAAGTGTATTTTCTGTTTTAAATAAGTTGAAAATCCATGGTGCCGGAGATATCGGCTGCTATACCTTAGGTGCGGTGGCACCGCTTAGTGTGGTTGATACTACGGTTTGTATGGGTGCTAGTATTTCTACCCTCCACGGAATGGAGAAGGCGAAGGGCAAGGATTATATTAAGAATTGGGTAGCGGTAATTGGTGATTCGACCTTTATGCATACAGGCATCAATTCCCTGATTAATATGGTATATAACAAAGGAACCGGTACTGTGATGATACTGGATAATTCCACAACAGGTATGACAGGTCATCAGGATCATGCTGCCACAGGGAAGACCCTAATGGGTGAGGATGCACCGGCGGTAGATTTAGCTACCCTCTGTAAAGCGGTGGGTGTAAACCACGTATATGAGATCAATGCATTTAATACTGAGAAGCTGGAGAAGGCAATAAAGGAAGCAACCGCAATGGACGAGGTTGCAGTAATCATTACGAAGGCTCCCTGTATCCTACTCAGCAAGGCTCCGGTCAAAAAGCAATATCATATTCACGCTGAGGTATGTAAGAAGTGTGGAATGTGTATGAAGCCGGGGTGTCCGGCAATTACGAAGCTAGATAACGGCACCATTACAATTAATGATACGATGTGTAATGGTTGCGGCTTATGCGAGACGGCTTGTAGGTTCGATGCAATCAAGCCGATTGAGCTATAAGGAGGAGGACACCATGGAGACAAAGAATATAATGATCGTTGGTGTAGGCGGACAGGGAACGCTGCTTACCAGTAGAATATTAGGTGCTCTGACTATTCAGGCAGGCTATGATGTAAAGCTTTCAGAAGTACATGGAATGGCACAAAGAGGAGGAAGTGTTGTTACCTTTGTGCGCTATGGTGACAAGGTTTATGAACCGGTTGTTGAAGAGGGTCAGGCTGACGTTCTGATTGCCTTTGAACGTTTGGAAGCCCTCAGATATGCTCATTTTCTTAAGGAAAATGGAGCAATCATTGTGAATGACAGCCGTGTTGATCCGATGCCGGTAGTTATAGGTGCAGCCAAATACCCGGAGAATATCCTGGAGGAGCTTGGCAAACATCACCGTATATTTAAGGTGGATGCGTTGGAGGAAGCGAAGAAGCTGGGCAATAGTAAGGTGTTTAATATCATTGTCCTTGGCATTGCTGCTCAGCATATGAATTTCTCGAAAGAAGAATGGCTGAAGGTCATCGAGGAGACAGTTCCTACAAAGACAATTGAGATAAATAAAGAGGCTTTTGAGGTGGGATACAATTTACATAGGTAATAATTTACTGGATATAATTAGAAAAGGATCCTTTTCATGCTATTTGGTATGAACAGGGATAGGTTGAAAAGATAGAATTGTATGAAAAGGGGGTAGGTCAATGATCAAGCAGCTTTCTGTTTTTGTGCAAAATGAAATCGGCAGTTTGGCAAATGTTACATCAGTTTTAAAGGACAATCAGATAAACCTGAGAGCAATCGCATCCTTTGATACACCTGAATTTGCGATCCTTCGTATCGTAGTGGATCAACCGGAAAAGGCGAAGGCGGTGCTGGGTGAGAAGGGTTTTGCCGTTAAGGTGTCTGAAGCGGTCGCAGTTGAATTAGAGGATAAGCCCGGTATACTGGATGGTATGCTTCATGTAATCGCAGATGCAAAACTAGGTATCAATTATATTTACTCCATCGTACTTCGGAGTGGAAAAGCTCCGCTCATGATCTTAAATACGGAGGATCTGACAAGGACAGCTGCAGTCCTGAGGGAACATGGATATATTGTTGCTGAGCAGGAGGATGTTATCGCATGATATGGAATGAAACCAAGGAATGTATGAGCCGTGATGAAATTCATAGGCTGCAGAGTGCGCGGTTGGTTAAAATGGTAGACCGTGTCTATCATAGCGTAGAGTTTTATCGTAAGAAGATGCAGCAGATTGGCTTGGAACCTGGAGATATCACCAGTATTGATGATCTTAATAAGCTGCCATTTACAACGAAGAATGACCTAAGAGATAATTATCCCTTTGGATTATTTGCAGTTCCACAGTCTGAGGTGGTACGAATCCATGCTTCTTCCGGTACCACCGGAAAGGCAACGGTGGTAGGATATACCCGAAAGGATATCGATTTGTGGCAGGAGTGCGTTGCCAGAGTTCTTGCAATGGCAGGGATAGGGGCCCATGATAAAATTCAGGTTGCCTATGGATATGGCCTGTTTACCGGCGGTTTGGGACTTCATTATGGTGCCGAGAATCTGGGTGCTACCGTTATTCCTATGTCCACAGGCAATACCCAGAAGCTGATTACCATGATGCAGGACTTTGGAGCTACCGCAATAGCCTGTACCCCATCCTATCTGCTTCACATAGCGGAGACCTTAGAGGAAGCAGGTCAGATTGGCAATATTAAATTGAAAGCTGCTATCTGTGGAGCTGAGCCATGGACCGAGAATATGAGAAAAGAGATAGAAGCAAAGCTTCATATTAAAGCATATGATATCTATGGCTTGAGCGAAATACTTGGACCGGGCGTGGCTGCCGATTGTGAATTTCATAAAGGACTTCATGTTTATGAGGATCATTTTGTGCCAGAGATCATCAATCCCGAGACACTTGAGCCTTGCAAGGAAGGAGAGGTTGGTGAGCTGGTATTTACAACGATTACCAAGGAAGCACTTCCTCTATTCCGTTACCGTACCAAGGATCTCACCAGTATCACTTATGATAAATGTGAATGTGGCAGAACCTTAGCACGCATCGATCGCTTCAAAGGCCGTTCTGATGATATGCTGATTATTCGCGGTGTAAATGTATTCCCGTCCCAGGTTGAAACGGCTTTATTAGAAATAGCTGAGACCAGCCCCCATTATCTGCTTATTGTGGATCGCGTAAATAACCTGGATACACTCGAGGTTCAGGTAGAGGTCGAAGAGAGATTCTTCTCTGATGAAATCAAACAACTGGAAAGCCTTACGAAGAAAATCACCTATGTACTCCAATCTGCCTTGGGACTCGCCGTGAAGGTGAAACTGGTTGAGCCTAAGACTATTCAAAGATCAGAGGGCAAAGCGAAGCGAGTAATAGATAAAAGACAGTTATTATAAAGGAGGTAGACTATGGTGATTAAGCAATTATCGGTATTTATTGAGAATACCAAAGGCAGGTTGGAACGTGTCACGGAAGCCTTAAAAGAAAGTGATATCAATATCATATCCTTTAGTCTTGCAGATACCTCGGAATATGGTTTGCTCCGAATGATCGTGTCAAATCCGGAGGAAGGCAGAAAGGTATTAAGGGAAGAAGGATTTTCTGCAATGCTTACGGATGTACTTGCAGTAAAGATAGCCCAGAAGCCAGGAACACTTCATGAAGTCTTAAAATGTCTCTCGGATGCAGATATCAGCGTAGAGTATATGTACACACTCGCTACCGCAGGGGAGGATACTTCTATAATCATGAAATTGTCTGATTTGGAGAAAGGGATCAAGCTTTTAATTACCAGTGGATATGGGCTCTGTACCGCTTCTGAGGCCTATGAACAGAGAATTTGGTCGACAAATAATATTTGACATGGTATGGAAAGAGTGTTATCATAAACATGTTGTTAATGATAATTGACAACCTATTATTTTTGAATTTTTGGAGGAATTAACATGAACAAAGGTACAGTAAAGTGGTTCAACAATCAAAAGGGCTTCGGATTTATCTCCGACGAGCAGGGCAACGATGTATTCGTACATTACAGTGGTCTTAATATGGACGGCTTCAAGTCTTTAGAAGAAGGTCAGGAAGTTCAGTTCGAAGTAGTTCAAGGAGCTAAGGGTCCTCAGGCAACTAACGTAACAAGATTATAATCAATGTTGGGTTTACAGTGTACCTTTTTCTAGACTATAAATTTTGTTTTGTAATAAAATGAGTTTATAAAGAAATGGCTATATTGTTAGAAACGATTGATTAAAGGTTATCCTTAAGGAGTTTTCCTTAAGGATAACCTTTTTTTAGTGATTTTCTTTTGGAGGTATTTACAAATCTGTTTAAGGAGAAGCCGTTGTTCTCTTATTGATTCTGTCCAGTACCTGATATAAAGGATGAAATAGCAGGAGAGTGACAACAAAATTACCTATACCATGCAGGATATCATAAGGAATCCCAGCTATAAAGTAGCTTACCGCTGACTCGAAGCCACTGAGAAACAAATTGGGAATAGCACAGAGAGCACCAAAGGCTAAGCCGAAAAAGCCGGATATAATTGCCCATATATAAGGGGAATGCTGTCTTCGCAGCAGCATTACAATGGTAAAGAGGATGGTCCACACATATAGATAATTAATCCACCATAGTCCAATCCCGTATATAATACCCTCTACCGCAACAAAGACATAGATAATATAGAGTGCTTTTCTGCCAAATACAAGGGTATATACAATAATGAGCAGGGATACCAGTTCAATATTCGGTAGAAAGCCTAAGGCAACCTGTACAGCAACCAATATGGCACTCATAATTCCAATTAATGCAATATCTTTTATCTTCATGCTTAGAAACCAACCATTAGAGTGATTTCATATTTATCTCCGTCAGCAATCGGGATGGTATCAACACCGTTATTAACCTGAGCATTTTCCTTCGTGATACACCACCATTCCTGTTTGGTATCATTTGCAACTCGTCCGTTTACTTCTGTAATGTATAAACCGTAATCACCATCTGTTCCCTTGATCAGATTTGCTTCCTCTAATGCTTGTCGTAAATACTCCGCATCAGTTTTTATTGTAAAATCCTTGGTTTCTTCCTCGGGTATTACAACCTCAAGTGTGATTTCTTTCGTACCCTCATGGATATCTGGCTTGTATTGGTTATAAACCAATAGCATTACAATGATTACAACTGCGAGAGCAGCGCAGGCAATCAATGGTTTAATGAATTTCTTACTTAATTTCATCTTTCTTTCTCCTTTTGCTGTAATAAAAAAATCCCTTACCCACAAACAGGAAAAAGGACAATAAAAGGTAACTGCTAAAGCAGTGATTTTATTGCACCCTTGTCCAAACCTCGTGGAACTTTGGTACCGGTATAAGCAGGTCTTCTGACTTATGGATCATCATTCGTTTTGAACCTTCCCGGCATTTGGAGGATGCTTCCTCCCAACATTGCCAGTGATATTGTACAAGGAAATACCTTGCCAAAACGAACTCCCCAGTTACAGCGGCGAGACCGTACAGGATTATCACCTGTTTCCCTATTATGTTAAATTCATAGAACTTAACCACTTATACCAACATAATCGATGGATTACGATTTAAAGTATAGCATTGTAGCTCAGAGCTGTCAATCATAGATGCTTTTTGTGATTTGCCTAACATAATGACTTTGATAAAATTACAGCCATATACTTCCCATAGTAGGAGATGGGAATGCGTGCAAGCTAAATCATGTAAAAGCTTGTGTGAATTATGCTCTTCCATATTTTCCACGATTATGTTTTAATCATATGCTAAGAGTACTTTTATATAATATAAGGAGTAGAAAGAAACATGAAGATTACGCAGCAATCATTTGGGAAAACAGTACGTGGGGAGGAAGCAACCTTATACCCTCTGACAAACGGAAATGGTATGAAGGTCTCGTTCACGAATTACGGTGCTAATATTGTAAGTATTATTGTTCCTGACTCTAAAGGCAATTTTGCTGATGTTAATCTGGGTTATGAGAATCTTGCCGGCTATGAAGAGAATCCTCCGGGCTTTGGATCCTTTATCGGCCGCCATGCTAATCGTATCGGTGGTGCGAGATTTGAATTGAACGGTAAGGTGTATGAGCTGGACAAGAATG
>JAEZKA010000002.1 GCA_023436225.1 Bacillota bacterium | reverse complement strand
TCCCCATGGTTCAAGCAGATGTTACCATGATTCCTCAGACCTGGGTTGAGCTTAAGGACGACCAGGACATCAAGATGATGAACAGAATCCTTGATTTACTGGATGAGGATGATGATGTACAGGAAGTGTGGCATAACTGGGATGAGTAAGTAGGAGCAGTGAAAGCCTTTATTTATCGGTATTTTAAGCGATTTATCTATGATTTACAAGTAATCTAACAGTGATTTACTGCCCAGTGATGATGGACTGGACATCTTGAAAACTGCAAAAATATATACAATTAGAACCTCTGTACACCGTCACTGGCGGATTTGTATGGAGGTTGTTTTATGTCTAAAACACTCACAGAGAAAAGATTACATTTTTACAATGTACCTTAGAATGAAAGAGCTGGACTTAACTGGACAGGTACATCACAATATACTACATTAGTAAATGGATGCTATCAATGTTCACAATTTCACTATTGAAGCCATTGCTTTATTATGGTAAACTTTTCTATACTGTCGTAAAACATATTCGAAACGGCGGTTGATAAAAATTGCTCAACATAAGTTTAAATAACTAACAGACAAATTTTCTTAACGAATTGGAGATATTTATGGAAAATAAGAAAGTTGTGGTTGTAACAGGCGGAAGTTCCGGGTTAGGACTTGCTATTTCAAATAAACTAAAGGACATGGGAATGCATGTCATTATTTTTGATATTCAAAGTCCACCAAATGATTTTGAATTTTATCATGTAGATATTCGTGATGATATACAAATTAAGTCGGCACTGTCTAATATCCATCAATTGGATATTTTGGTGAATAATGCAGGTATCTATTTTGAAAAATACTTGGAAGATACTACAAATGAAGAAATAGACAGAATGGTGGATATTAACATTAAAGGTACCTACCTTGTGACCCGCAATGCGTTTGCAAAAATTAAAGACGCAAAAGGCTCAATTGTTATGATTGCTTCCTGTCTGGGGCTAGTACCAGAACTAACATCACCGCTGTATTGTACAACAAAAGCAGGACTTATCATGCTGACAAAATGCCTTGCGCAGCAATATGCAGATTATGGGATACGGGTTAATTGCGTATTGCCAGGTCCAATTAACACCCCGCTTTTGCAAAAGAGTTTTATGGATGAAGAAACCGCTGTCCGCTGTGCCAACCGCATACCACTAAAGCGAATTGGAGAACCAGAAGATGTTGCGAATATGGTGGCTTTTCTCATAAGCGAGAATGCCGGATATATAACAGGTGGTGCTTTCCCTGTTGATGGAGGAGTTGCTTCCTCAAGTATCTATTCGAAATAATTTCCAATTATTAAAGAAGTTTATATTGATCCGAAACAATTTGACAATTTATGTAATTAGAGCTATTCTTTTCATGTATATTATTACACATGAAGGTCGGTGATAACATGATTGGAACAAAAGGGATTAAATTCTATCAGGACTATATGATACCGATTAATTTTTATGAGGATTCAGATAAACTAACTTCAACCAATGATATCTGCTGCTACCGTCTGATATTTTTTGAAGATGGAATAGGAAGTTTAAAGGTAAATCAGGATAGAGTGGCTATATTACCGTTCACCTGTCTGTGCCTGAACGAGCGTGACAAGATATATGATGTAGACATTACGGGGATCAGAATGCAGTTGCTATGTATTATTCCTTCTGTGATTAATAATCGGTTGACCTTAGAAAAGATAAATAGTAATGAGGGATTGTCAACGTCTGATATCCAAGATAGGCAGTTCCTTTTGCCATTTATCTCATCGAATAAAACATATATTTATTTTAAGGCAAATTACATGGATACCGGAAGAAGAGTCAAGGAAATACTCTTAAATCTAAAGGAGTTGCTTTTTGTTCAGAACGATTCATGGCCATGTCTAACGAGGTCATATCTGATAGAATTGCTATTTCTAGTGGAACGCACCTATAGTTTTTATAAAGAAGATATGCAGGGTTTGAATAATATAGCAAGATTTTCAACCGATGATATTCTAATTTATATACATAATAATTATAGGAATAAAATAAACATAAATGACTTAGTGAAACGATATAAAACGAATCGAACTACACTGTCCAAGGAATTTAAAAATGCTACCGGTTACTCTATCATCAGTTATATTATAAAGACCAGAATTGAAGTTGCTGCCGGTATGCTCCGGGATACTCATATGAATGTGGCAGTCATTGTTGAAAGAGTAGGATTTAATAATATCACTCATTTTAATAAAGTATTTAAGGAATACATGAAATGTCTCCCTAATGAGTATCGAAAAAAGTTCAATGCCAGTTAATACAAATTGATGATTTGATAGTTTTTATTTATGATATTTGATTTTAAAATATCCTCCTTTCCATTTACTATTAATGCAAAGGAGGTTTTTTATATGAAATCAAGAATAATGATTATGGGTGTTTTAATGATGATACCTCTCTGCTTCTTTTTTATCGGGTGTCAGAAGGGGGCGAGTGGATCTACTCAGGCAGTTAAGGCAACAGTGAGTTCTGAGGTTACGGTGAATCCTTCGGTTACTGAGGCATGTAAGACTGATTCTGAGCGTAGTGATGTAGAAGAAGAGGCTGTGCTCGATCAGTCTCGGACAAAAGTAGAGTTAATGAAGAATGGATTATCTTGGAAGCAAATTCGGGAAATAATACCTGCTGAAAAAAAGATTCAAAACAGATTTGCCGGATTCTTCAATGAGAACTTTGGCATATCAACTTACAAATATGGAAGGTTATATTATACTGTAGATGGCGGTGAAACCTGGACTGCCGGTATTAACCTGTCAGCCTGTATTGCCGGTTTAGAAATTATGGATGAGAATAATGCAATCATATCCGCAAATTATTCCGAAGTCAGGGTTTCGAATGACGGCGGTGCCAATTGGAATGAAGTGCCGAAGTTTGGTGATATGAAAAACGAGCATTGTAGATACTTAAGCTTTATTGATCAGAATATCGGATGGATTGCCAACAGAAAAGAAATCGGTTACACAACAGATGGAGGGCAGTCCTGGGAGAGTAATAATGTACCGCAGAACTTAAGTGATATTGGCGCGATTTGGTTAAGCAGCAAGACAGAGGGTTATATATTAAGCACGGACGATAAGCTCTACGGAACCACAGACGCAGGCAAGACGTGGTCAGAAAAGGAATTAGGGTTAGGAGGCGCGTGGCTCTTGGTATGCCCTGCTGCCTCGTTACATATGAAGGATCAGAAGAGTATTCAGATTGTTGCTTATCAGGAGAGTGAAGATAAGAAAGGATATTACTATTATAGCACTGTCGATGGTGGTTACTCTTGGAAGAAAGAACTTGTTGTCGAGGGTGAACCAGGTTACATTTTTTTAAACCGTGAAGGTACGTTATTGACGATCTCCGACGATGGTGGCAAAACAATACGAGTTTTTCAATACATACAGTAAAATAATTTTAGAAGTTTATTGGTTTATAAAGGATTAAAATTATCCTGCTTATTGTTCTTAATCTATAATAAACAGGAGAATAGAATTATATTAACGTATCCTACTGTCCATCATAGTCAAGCATAGATGGATGGTAGGATTTTTATGTTACTAAATATAGATAAAGGTAATACATCATCAAAAGTCCTATTTATCTTAGATAAAGTAGACTGAAAATGTGACGCAAGTACAAAAAGTGGCCTGAAAAATGCATTTCTTGACTACAAATTGTTAAAGATGTTGACTTAAGTAGCCTAGTGGACTATATTCATTATATGATATATCATAAAATTTGAGATATTTATTTAAAAAATGTACATTATAACCAATAATGGCCTGCTAGGAGGATGGTTAATGGCACTGCGCTATATTGAAGTAAAATATGAGATTCTTCGGTTAATAGAAGGAATGAAGCCCAACAGCAAAGTACCTTCCAGACAATGGCTTTGTAAGAAGTGCGGTGTGGCCCGTAGTACGGTGGATAAGGCGATTGCAGAACTGATTGAAGAGAATTACCTTTATACGATGCATGGAAGTGGAACCTATATCCAGGAACGAGATGGTTTATCTACAATTATGAACTTTGGCGTAATTTTCCCTCATATCATGGAAGGTAGTTATCCGAAGCTACTAAACGGAATTGAACGTTATGCTTCTAAGAATAATATCAATATTATTGTATGCAACAGTGAGAATACACCTCAAAAGCAGCACAATTATGTATTAAGAATGATTGAAAGCAAAATAGACGGCTGTATCATTATTCCAAGCATAAATTCCGAACTGAATTATCAATCCTTTTCCATGCTGAAGGAACGAGGAATCCCATTTGTGTTCTGCAACCGTTTTGTAGATGGTCTAGATGTTCCCTTTTTAGGAAACAACAATTATTATGGGGAATATGCTGCAACAAAGCATATGATTGATATGGGGTGCAGGAACATTGCTTATATGTCATCATTAAAATATAGTGCCAGCATTGAACGTTATTATGGGTATATGACAGCTATGCTTGATAATCAGATGCAGGTCAATCTGGACAATATAATTCATGATGATATTTCTATGGATAAGTTGAAATCTCGTATCTCAGACATTTTTTTGAAACCGGATCATCCAGATGGCGTGGTGTGCTTTAATGATACAATGGCCGCCTATTTGTATCCAATCTTGATAGAAAAGGGATTAGTTATTGGAGATGATGTAAAAATAATTGGTTATGATGATGGCCCGCTCTGCGAGAATATGCAAGTTCCACTTTCCTCAGTCTCAACGAAAGCAGAACAGGTTGGATATGAGGCAGTGAAAATGCTTATGGATATTGTTTCAAGACGGGCAGATATAAAAGCAGGCGCTATTCGTCTTTTTAGTCCGGAATTGAAAATCCGGCAAAGCAGTCAGGGTATAGGTAGTCCCAAAAAAGTTTAAAGGAGAACATGTAACTATGAATATTTCTGGAATTATACCTGCGCTGGTAACTCCATTTCAAAAAGATGGAAGTATCAACAGGCCAGAACTGAAAAAATTAGTCCGTACATTAATCTCAGACGGAGCAGAGGGCTTCTATGTATGTGGGAGTACCGCAGAATGTTTTATGTTAACAGTGGAGGAACGAAAGACCATTGTTGAAGCTGTGACAGAGGAGGTAAACGGTGAAGTTCCGGTGATTGCCCATGTGGGGACCATCTGGGCAGACGAAGCAGCAGACTTGGCAAGGCATGCAAGCACCTGTGGGGTTACCGCCATTTCCAGTGTACCGCCTTTTTACTATAAGTTTTCATTTGGTGAAATTGTAGATTATTATAAAGTCCTTTCTGATGCAACACAACTTCCGATTGTAATTTACAATTTCCCGGCATTTTCCGGAGTTTCAATCAATTCGCAGAATATTGGAGATATTATGGACTGCTGTAATGTAGGAGGGATAAAGTATACCGATCATAATCTGTTTGAACTTGAAAAAATAAGAAGACGATATCCAAAGCTTACAATCATGTATGGACATGATGAAGTATTGCTGAATGCACTACCAATCGGGATTGACGGGGCTATAGGAAGCACATTTAACGCCATGGCACCTAAGTATAAGAGGATTGTTGAAGCATTTGAAAAAGGAAATATGGATGAAGCATCAAGAATTCAGCATGAGGCCAGTGCTATTGTGGAAACTCTGGTCGAAGTTGGAGTATTCCAAGGTGTAAAGTATCTGTTATCCAAAAAAGGGATTGAATGCGGCGGATGCAGAAAGCCCTTCCGAGAACTAACACAGAGAGATAAAATTCTGCTGGATCAAGTAGTGAATCTGAACTAACTGAATATTTGTTGCTTAGAAAGGGATTGGATGGAAGCATTAATAAACGAGACTAGACCAGAAGCTGTACATATCATAGAAACCTTCGGCACGGGACCATATATGGAATACCGGATACCGGGGATTATAATCACACGGAAAGGAACCTTGCTATGCTGTTACGAAGGACGTATGAATACCTGCGATGATTGGGCAAAGATTGATATTGTAATTTGCAGAAGTACAGATGGAGGTATCAATTTTTCCAAGCAGATAGTATGTGCTTCAGAAGAAGAGCATGAACAGGGAGCAGTAACGTGGAATAATCCGGTATTGATCGAAGATGGGGAAATGATACATCTGATTTTCCATAAAAATTATGAAAAGGCATATTACTGTTTCAGCAGGAATGATGGGATTACATTTTCAAAGCCGGAGGATATAACCTATGTGTTCAAAACCTATCCTTGTGAATGGAATGTATGTGCATCTGGTCCGGGACATGGGATTGTAACACAAAATGGACGTCTTATTGTACCTGTATGGATCGCAAATGGAGAAGTACTGGATGAATCAAGTAGAAAGAAAGCGCATGCTCCGTCCATAGCCGGTTCGATTTATAGTGATGACAGGGGAAAGACCTGGCGAGCAGGAGCACTGGTGCATGGTGTAGCTAACGCCAATGAGACCACCATAGCAGAACTTCCTGACTACCGTATTTTATTTAACTTCCGTAATACAGAGCAGGAGCGGTTCCGGGTACTTGGCATATCGGAGGATGTGGCTGTTGGATTTATTAAGGTCTGGACAGAGAAAGGACTTCCGGATCCTCAGTGTTTTGGGAGTATGGTAAGTCTTGATGAAAAACGGATCGGATTTGTCAACTGTGCAAACAATGATTTAGATCATCCACTAGGTAAGCGGATTTACCTTACTGTTTATGAAAGCCAAAATGAGGGGACTCAGTGGAGTCCTATGATCCATGTGGATGTCTCTGGAGGATATGCAGACATTGCGGTTTATGGGAACCAATTGTATGTTTTTTATGAACAATGTACTTGGAATAAGGATATTAAAAGGGTTAATCATTTAATATTAAAACAATTTATCATTTAAGGAGAGGAATACGAATGAAAAAGCGAATTATCACATTATTTATGGCATGCCTGATGTTTACTTATTTGTTGGTGGGGTGTTCAGGAAAAAACGAAGAGGCCCAGGAAAAGGGCAATAATGATGGAGCAGGAACTAAAACAAAGACAGAATCAGAAGAGGTCCCGACCATTGTAATTTATAATAATTCCGGCGCGTTTAATGTTGCTGGAGCTGAGGCTGGTAGTGAAGAGGCCGCCTATTTAAAAATGCAGAATTATATTATGGAACAGATCGGTGTTAAGGTAGAGATTATCATGCCTCCTTCAGATTCGTCGGCTGCAAAGGAAAAACTTAATCTTCTTCTTGCAGGAGGAGACCAGATTGATGCATGGTGGGGAAACTGGAACGACTATGCACCAAGCGGAATGATACTTCCTTTGAATGAATATGTAGAAAGCGAAGAAGGAAAGATTTTATTTGATGCATGGGAACCATGGGGTTCATGGGATGGAGCAACGGATAAGGATGGAAAGATTTGGATCGTTCCAAGATACACTTCGACTACCCCGTATCCGATCTTCGTAAGACAGGATTGGCTGGATTTGGTGGGTATGGAGCAGCCGAGTACTATGGAAGAGTTGAATAAATACTTATATGCAATCAAAGAGTTGGATCCTTATGGAAACAGTGAAACCGTTCCTTTGGGAACCCAGAGTATGGAGTACCTAGAGTATGCACTGGTTGGCGGTTATGTAGAAACCGGTAATGGACACTGGATTGATAAGGATGGAAAGATTAAACCTGTCTGGATAGCGGATGGTTATAAGGACTTCCTGCTTCAACTAAATCAGTGGTATACAGACGGAATCCTTCATAAAGAGTGCTTTAGTATGGATAAGGATACGTTTGTGCAGAGTATTTCAAAAGGAGCGGTAGGTGCGACTGCGGCTTGGTACTCAAGAGTTACGCTGAATGATACGACATTGACAAAAAACCTGACAGATCTTGATTTAGATAAATACGATTATGCTTATGGTGTAAATGAAGAAGGAATTACAGGACCGAATGGAAAATATATTCAGACCCGTACTAATGTTTCCGCAGAAGGCTTGATGATCAGCAGCAAATGCAAAAATCCGGAAGCAGTTATGAAGTTTGTAGAATGGTCCTATATATGGGATAATTATCAGACGGAGAATATGGGTCTAAAAGGAGAATATTGGGATTATGATACCAATAAACCGGATGCAGAGAAGAACCGTTCTGTAGTGGCGATTGAAGGCGGAGCAAAGTATTGCAGAGATTTTCTTGTATCTCTTGGAACTCCAATGGAAATTCAATCGACAGAGTACGATGAGTGGGGCAGACAGACCATGCACAATTTGTGGCTGCAGGAGCATTTGGATGATTTTGATGTAACACTTGAACCAGGCTGCGAGTACGGAATTACATGGCAGAACGATAAGCTATCAGAGAACATACCCGGATATACTTCTATTAAAACCTATAGGGATGAAGAGTTGGTTAAATTTGTAATCGGCAGTCGTTCGTTTGATACCTGGGATGATTTTATTAGCAGATTATATGATTTGGGTCTGGAAGACTGGATCAATGAATATACCAGACAATACAACGAAAGCAAGTAAAAGAAACAGAGAGGAGTGAGAGCATGGCCAGGCAGCATGGAAAAAAGGCAACAGGGCAGGGTGATAGAAACAGGCCATTATTATACTATTTAAAGAAAGATAAGCTTATTTATCTATTACTACTCCCTGGATTGATTTACTATATTTTATTTAAATATATACCGATGTTTGGAATTGTCATAGCATTTAAGGATTACAAACCATTTTTTGGAATTGAAGGAATCTTTACTTCGCAATGGGTGGGACTTAAATACTTTATGAAATTCTTCCAGTCAGCTTATTGTCTGAGACTCATTAAGAATACTCTACTATTAAGTATATATACATTGTCATGGGGATTCCCACTATCAATTGTATTGGCATTGTTTATTAATGAGCTCCGGTATAAAAAGTATAAAAAAATAGTACAGACCATCTCTTATCTGCCTCATTTTTTATCCACAGTTATTGTATGTGGCATCATCCGTACCATGACGGGTACGGATGGTGGGTTGATTAACGCAATCATTGTTCACTTTGGAGGAGAGCCAATATATTTCCTAGGAGAAACCGCATGGTTTCGCGCTATTTACACTATATCTGATGTGTGGCAGACTATCGGCTGGAATAGTATCGTTTTCATCGCGGCCATGTCCGGGATTGATAAGGAGTTGTATGAAGCAGCTAAAGTGGATGGGACTGGAGTGTTTAAACGCATGTGGTATATTACGCTTCCCGGAATCATGCCGGTTGTAACCATTATGCTGATTATGAGAGTTGGAAATATACTTAATGTGGGTTATGAAAAGATATTATTACTGTATTCGTCTCAAATCTATTCTGTTTCAGATATTATCAGTACATATGTGTATCGGGAGGGTTTGATCAACCAGAATTATTCATTTGCTACGGCAGTTGATGTGTTCACAGCGGTCATATCTCTAATTATGGTATTTGGAACGAACAGCATTACAAAGAAATTGGGACAGGAAGGGGTATGGTGATATGAAGTACGTAAGAAAGAAATTTGGCGGAGAAGATGCATTTCAGTTGTTCAATGTACTTCTTATGTTTATTTTCATGGTTATCATTATGATTCCAATTCTGACTGTAATTATGACTTCCTTTGTAAGTGAGGCTGAAATTGCAAGAAGAGGCTCCTTTATTATTATTCCGGAAGAGTTTGATTTTTCTGCATATAAGCTTTTATGGGAAAGCTCCGGCAATATTATCAGAGCTTATGGCAATACCTTGTTTCGTGTAATCGTTGGTACATCTTTGAATCTGTTTTTTACGATTACTCTAGCTTATGGATTATCAAAACGTGATTTAAAGGGCCGAACATTCCTGACTGGATTTTTTTTCTTCACAATGATCTTCTCAGGAGGTATGATTCCAACCTTTATGACCGTAAAAGGATTAGGACTACTGGATAGCCGGTGGGCAATGATTCTTCCTAGTCTGATCAATACATGGAATTTGTTTGTGATGAGAAATTTCTTTTATGGGTTACCTGTTAGCTTAGAGGAGGCCGCCTTCCTTGACGGAGCAAATCAGCTTCAAGTTTTAGGAAAAATATTTCTGCCGTTGTCTAAGGCGTCTATCGCGACAATCGGTTTGTTCTATGCGGTGTCTCATTGGAACGCATGGTTTGATGCAATGCTTTATATTAATAGGACATCCCTGCTGCCGATGCAGAATATCCTTCGAAACATCATTACCTCTGCATCTTCTCTGGGAGATTTAAGCTCAGAGGCATATAATGCGATGGATGTTCTACCACCGACCCAATCACTTCGTGCAGCAGCTATTATAGTTACGACATTACCGATTGTAATGGTATATCCTTATATTCAGAAATACTTTGTTAAGGGCGTTATGGTTGGCTCTGTCAAAGGCTGAGAATTATTCTAGGAACAGAAAATTTGCTATTAGGAAGAGAGAGAAACCTGCATTTACTTTGCAGATTTCTCTCTTTTAATCTATCAGTATCATTATTTAAAGAATATAAATCCACCAGATTTTAGTAAGCATAGATTGATATTTATAGTTTCATGTATTATAATTTATATGAACATGTTCATATAAATCACCCTTGAAAAATTGATACCATATGAGGATAAAATATGCCAAAGCAAATCGAAAACCTGCAAGATAGAATACTTGAGACAGCAAAATGCGAGCTACTGGAATCAGATTACAGTCGTTTCACAATTCGTTCTGTTGCAAAAAAGTGTGGTATTGCGGTTGGTACTATATATAATTATTTTACTTCCAAAGACATCCTTGCAGCATCTGTCATGCTAAAGGATTGGAATGAAGCACTGTTTGCTATGCGGCAAGGCTCAGGTACATCGATAAGCATCACAGAAGGGTTATATGTCATATACATAGAAATTGGGAAATTTAATTCACTGTACAAAGGTGTTTGGTCACAGTTTTCCTATACCAGTCAATTTGCATCAGAGTATTCCAAGCGACATGATCTTTTACTTGAACAGCTTGCAGGAATCATCCATACTTTGATCCTGCGTTTTCATATTGCTGAAGATAAGTTTCTTGAGAATTTTATAGCTGAAAATCTATTGCTTGCAGCCATGAAGCAAAGTGATTTTCAGCCTTTAGCGGCGATATTTGACCGTATATTAATCAAAAGCGCATACCACATGCGCAGGAAAGAGGAGTGAATATGAGTAGTTTCAAAAATCTACGAATTGTTGACAACTTTTATCAAACCTCTGCATTCTTTCCGATGCCGACCGTATTGATCGGCACGATAGCAGAGGACGGCTCCACTTCTTTGGGACCCTATTCATTGGTTCAGCCCTATTATGTTGCGGGTAAGGACTATTATGCCATGCTGCTTTGTTCACGAAATTCCTCTAATACGTCTCAGCATCTGCTACGCTACGGAAAGTGCAGCCTCAATTTTATTCCGGATAAGAAAAAGTATTTTAAAGAGACGGTGCGTCTTGGATTCCCTGGGGATAAGCCAGAGGAGAAAATGAAGAATTGCACCTTCACCCTGGAAGACGGACAGATGGCTAAGGAGCATCCAGGTGAATTGTTTCCTAAAGTGGTTCAGGAAGCGTATCAAGTATTTGAATGCACATGGATGCGTGAGCTGGACGGCGCTCAAGTAGATGTGCCGGGCTATCTAGACGGTTATGAGCCGCCATATCATGATTTTAATGGTATCACATCCAAATTCGGAGCGCATTTCATCCTTCGGGTAGATAAGATTTTGATGAAGGAGAAATACTATAAAGCCATTGTAAACGGTGTGAGTTCGAAGGCTTTTCCCAGTGTGCCTGTGGATTACGGCTACCGTGACAGTAAAAATTTCTGGTATACACGTTTTCGTCGACCTCATGCTGAGCTATTGCCCATACGCGAGGCTTCGATTGACTCCGTGCGTTATGCAGCGGACCGTATTGATGACGTGGTGAAGTTTACCGATGATGCATGTGCAGCGTTGGTAAAAGTACCTCGTATATTCCTGCCGACTGCACTGAAGGGCTGCGTTGCCTGGGCAAAGGAAAATAATGTTACTCTTATTACCGCAGAGAATATGAAGATCATCAATGACAAACGTGCGAAAGAAAAATCCAAATAAGGATCAAAAAAAATAATACAGTACTACCAAATCAAGTCCTTTGTGACTCATTAGTCTTTGGACATTAGTATTAAATTATTTTGATTATATAAGAGATAGGAGTGAGATTATGAAAGTAGTACTTGCGGGAGCATTTGGAAAGCTAGGCAGCGATATACTACGCGCCTTGTTAAGAGAAGAGCATGAAGTTATTGCAGTGGACATGGTTGTACGAGAAATCCCTGAAATTAAAGGGAGAGCTACATCCAAAAAGGTTGATTTAACAGATAAGGCTTCTCTCTCCAATCTTTGTAGTGGTGCAGACATCGTTATTACAACCGTGGGACTCACAAGCTCATCGCCAATTGTTACAAATTACGATATCGATTATCAAGGCAATTTAAATCTTTTGGAGGAAGCCAAGCGTTCAGGAGTGAAAAAATTCATTTTCATTTCCGTTCTTAAAGCGGATGGTGACCCCACAGTACCGATGCTCCATGCAAAATATCTTTTTGAGCAGGAGCTTAAGAAAAGTGGAATACCCTATGTCATATTCCGTCCTACCGGATATTTTTACGACATTGCAAAGGTTTTCATGCCAATGATTGAAAAGGGAAAAGTAACATTGCTTGGTAAAAAGGCTGTACACGCTAATGTTATCGATACCACCGACCTGGCAGATTTCATTCTTATGCATATGAAGGATGAAAACAAGACCTATGATATCGGCGGCACAGAAACCTATTCCTATGAAGAAATAGCAAGTATGTTCTTTGATGCAGCAGGAAAACCGGTCGTAATTAAGCGGGCACCTGCGTTCCTGTTTACGATTCTTGCTTCGTTGGCAAAACGTAAAAAGAATGGAAAAGAGGCAATTATTAAGTTTTCAAAATGGACTCTCTCCGAGGAGATGGTCGCTGATAATAAATATGGTAAACTTAGCTTTAAAGAATATATTAAAAGCTGTTATGAATAGGAGGGGATCATTATGACCTTTTTAGATACATGGAATCTTGCATTTCCGCCATTGATGTGGGTATTGGCACTTGTATGCGGTGTACTTTCAGCAATAGGCTTCTATAAGTTTGTGTACTTTCTCTCGATTGGCTACGGGCTAGCAATCAGTGGAGTGGGTATAACACTTATAATCATGTTTAGCAAATCGTTATCCGCGGGGTGCTTGGTCCAATGTTTGTTATTAATCGTATATGGCATCCGTCTGAGTGGCTTTCTGATTCTTCGTGAAGTAAAAAGTTCTACATACCGTAATACTCTGGAAGAGACGACGAAAACGGAAAATCCGATGCCGATATTCGTAAAATTCTCTATATGGATCTGTGTGATAGCACTGTATGTCGCACAGACTTCCCCTGTGTACTATCGTCTCTCAAACAACCTCCCACAAGGTATCATACCTTGGATTGGAGCGTTGATCATGGCAGTTGCGTTAATCATTGAGACGATCTCAGATATGCAAAAAAGTACTGCTAAAAAGCAAAATCCTCGACGCTTTTGTGATACCGGGCTCTATCAGTTCGTACGCTGTCCTAATTATTTCGGTGAGATACTCTTTTGGACAGGCGTATTTATCTCCGGTTTTGGCGCTTTAAAGGGCGCATGGCAGTGGATTATTGCAATTATGGGTTATATTCTAATCATCTATGTCATGTTCAGCGGCGCAAAGCGTCTTGAAATCAGGCAAAACAAGAATTATGGCCAACAGGATGATTATCAGGTATATATTAAGAAAACACCAATACTGCTTCCCTTTACCAAGATATATAGCCTTACCGGCTGGAATTTTATTAAATGATGAGGAAAATGCCAAGCCACTTTCGAAAGAACGGTCACATCTACCGCAGTATGTCGGTATAATAGTTATTAATTCCATCTGTGGAAAAGAATAAGGAGCGAGAATGAAGCACAAATTAGAACGTAATGGTCTTGGCAATATCCCACCCAAACATATTATTAAATCGGCTGAACAGATATTAGGTATAAGAGAATCCGGTAAGGTTAATATTGAGGTATTAGATTATATTTCTGATCATATACAGATTGGTATGAGTACTGCTGAAATAGATAGACTTGTTTACTATAAGACGAAAGAGCTCGGTGGAATTCCAGCTCCTTTAGGGTTTGAAGGATTTCCGAAAAGTGTATGTACCTCAATTAATCAGGAGGTATGCCATGGAATACCCTCCGACGAAGTGTTTCTTAACGATGGAGATATCATAAATGTCGATGTATCAACCATCTTAAATGGTTATTACTCGGATTCTTCCAGAATGTTCTGCTTAGGAGCAGTTAGTAAGGAAAGAAAGCGATTAGTTGAAACAGCAAAAAGGGCAATTGATATTGGGGTAGAGCAGGCAGTGGCATTTAATTTCCTCGGAGATATCGGTCAGGCAATCAATGACTTCGTAAAATCTATGGGATATACAGTTGTGCGGGAAATCGGTGGGCACGGTATTGGTATTGAGTTTCATGAAGATCCCTTTGTCAGCTATGTGTCTCAAAAAGGGACTGGTATGATGCTGGTACCCGGGATGGTATTTACAATTGAACCAATGATCAATATGGGAAGAGCCGATGTCGTCATTAATCATAGAAATGGATGGACCATAACAACGAAGGATGGGAAGGATTCGGCACAGTGGGAGATAACCGTAGCGATTATGGAGAAGGGGTACGAGGTATTAGCTTATTAACACATTATCAGGCATTGGATCATAAGCTGGAATTCATCAAGGAGTTTGATAACCAATCGGATCGGATTACCGAAGCGGCTTGGGGACAAGCTTTCCTCGGAAATGCTGCTGTGGATTTTATTTGGACTGCAGTACCGTATCGTTGTGAATGGAAAAAATTGAGTAAAGCATTGCTAACAAAATATAAAGCGATTGTATACCCTTTCGCAATTATCTATGTCTTGAATAAAAAAACTTCTGCTGTCAAATAGCAGAAGTTTTTTTATTTGCATAAATGTGAGCAAAGTGAACAAACAATGTTTGTTCACTTTAGTAAGCACGCTTACAAAATGCGAACGCCCACATGCAGGGAAGCATGTTCTTATTGTTCTATTTTTGATTAGTATAATATGTCTACGTTTATCAATTTGAAAATTGATTTTTATTTTCACACTAATAAGATTTATAAAAATAGCATAACATAATATTGCATTGCTTTTTGATATAAAAAGTAGTCAGTCTACGTAGTAGATATGCTATCAGGAAAGGGACATTACAATGACTTTGAATGATTTGGGAGCAAAAGACTGGGAGCAGCGGATGAGAGAGCTTGCTTTGAGTCATAAGGATGTAAAACTGACAAGATATAATTCGATTCTGGATAAGAACAATCAGATTGCGTATAAAAGATTAAATGAAATACGTGATAATATTTCCGAATTATCTCCGGATATTATTACTTTAATTCCAGCTGCACGCTGGTTATTTGATAATTATCAGATGCTGTATCGGGAAATAAAGAAATTTCGAGCATCTGGAATCAGCTATGAGCTTCTTCCCATATTGAGAAGCGGAAAAGATAAGGGGTATCCTAGAATTTATATCGTTGCTAAGACGATTGTCGAGTTATGCAATGGACACCTGAACGATGATAATATAAATATGATGATGACTGCATATCAACAGGTAATTCCATTGACGGCGAAGGAAATTTGGGTTTTACCGGAGCTCTTTGGTTTCTGTCTGCTGGAGGGAATCATCGGATTATCTCAGGAGGTTATCCGGGTTATCAGAGTGAAATCAAAGGCCGATGGGTTCGTTCGCAGATTACAGGGCAATGGCCAGGGAGCGATAGAACCTATGTCGTTAATCTCCGAGCTGGAAAAGGACTGTAAACACAATTACTCCTTTCATGCTCATGTCATTTATCTATTAAAGAATATATCAGTGGATGAAGCGGTTATTCAGAAATACTTGGATTATCATTATAGGGACACTGAGAAAAGTATCAAGACAAGCCATGTCTTCAATGAAGAGGGTAAGATTGAAGCTAGATTGGAAGCCGAAATCAGAGTCTTGATTGTAAGTCTCCGTGAGGTTAATGAGGTTGATGCTGTCACATTCTTTGAACGTTACTCCTACCTGGAGAAAATACTCTCCAAGGATCCGGAGAGAGTCTATCCAAGACTTGATACAGAAAGCAAAGGAATGTATCGACAGGTTATCGTTAAGCTGGCATCCAGATATAAGATAAAAGAGGAGATTATTGCAGATGCCTGCCTGTCTCTAGCAGTGGAGGGCAATGAACATCTGAATTGCTCGCATCATGTCGGAGCATATTTGCTTGGAAAGGGATATCGAATCTTAATTGCCAGGATACGGAATAAACAGGAACCCTTCAATCTGGATAAGAAGAGCAGAAAAGGTATTATTTACTTTACTTCACTATTAGTGCTTGTATTCGGAATTAGCGCCTTACTATTCTTTGCTGTTCGTTATTATGGGGTAGATAAAACGATTTATGACTTGCTTATTATAATCGCAGCATTTCCCTTAATTGTTGGGATTGCACTGGAATTGATTAATTTTATTTTCACTAGGAATAGATTTGTTAAGAAGATTCCCTCCATGGACTATCTTTCTCAGATTCCGGACTCGGCGCGTACCTTTATTGTCATGCCCGTTATCATAGCAACAAAGGCGCAGGGAATTTCCTATCTTGACCGACTTCAGAAGCATTATTTGGCGAACCGGCAATCAAATCTTTACTTTGCTCTTTTGGTTGATTATAAGGATGCCGCAGAGCAATTCCTGCCGGAGGATAAGGAGATTGAGGAAGCGCTCCTTCATCGAGTTGAAGAGCTAAATCTGCTTTATCCAGCAGAGCATCCGATCTTTTCAATTTTTATTCGATATCGCAAGTGGAATGGTTCGGAAAAATGTTATATGTGCTGGGAAAGGAAGAGAGGCAAGCTGGAGGAGTTTAATTACCTGCTGAGCGGCGTAAAGAAGGAGGAGACAAGCTTTTCGACTATAGTATTTGAAATGGATATGCTTACTACCTTCCGATATGTAATTACTCTGGATGCGGATACGGATCTGATACGGGATAATGCAGCCAAACTGGTCGGTCTCATCGATCATCCTATGAACCATGCAGTTATTGATCCTTCTGTGAATAAAGTGAAGGAGGGTTATGTAATTATTCAGCCTTCTGTTCGGAATCATATTGTTGATCGGAGTGGAAGTCATTTTGCCGAAATCTTCGGAGGACAGTCCGGTTTAGTATACTATTCAACAGCCATATCCGATATTTATCAGGATATATTCGGGGAAGGAATTTATATCGGTAAGGGTATTTATGATGTACATGCCTTTCATCAGCTACTGCATAATGTGATTCCAGAGAATAAGGTCTTAAGTCATGACCTCCTGGAAAGCTGTTACGCAAGAACCGCCTTCTCCAGTAGTGCTAAGGTTATGGATAGCTTTCCGAATAGTGTTATCGCCTTCGCCAAGAGAGAACATCGATGGATCCGGGGGGACTGGCAGTTGTTTCCCTGGCTATTCCGCAATAATATCGTAAAGGGCAGAAGCCTATGTGGTCTTGCTAAATGGAAGATATTCGATAACCTGAGGCGCAGTCTTGTCCCGTTAAGTAAGGTTTTATTTATCATTATTTGCCTGGCCTTCCTGCCCGGAGCTCCCGTTCTTTGGTTGCCCTTTATATTCTTTAGTGATGTTTTTAATCTGGTCATACTACTTTTGGGAATTTTAAAACAAAAGCTGTATCGGCCGAAGCTTGCCCTTGTATATAAGGGCTTGTTGAAGGAGCTTGGAATCCTAATCTTAAGAGCTCTATTTGAATTTGCTATAACACCATATCGGGCTTATATTGCAACCGATGCTATGATTCGGACCCTTTTTCGATTGTTTGTTAGCAGAAGGAATTTGCTTCGTTGGAATACAGCAGAATCAGTTGATTCCTCGATTATCAATACACGCAGAGGATATTTTCTCACAATGTGGAGCTCGGTCCTTGCCTCTGCGATCTTGATATACCTTATTTTCACAAGGGAGCTCTCGGTATATAGAAGCCTGATTTACCTGGTCACCTCGATCTGGTGGGGACTGGCATACTATCTATCTTATCGTTTTAGCCAGCCGAAGGTGAGAGTACAGGAGGAGATAAGTGAGGGTGACAGAGAACTGCTTTTGGATACCTCGCGAAGAACCTGGCAATTCTTTAAGGAGTTATCCACAAAAGATAACAATTGGTTTTGCCCGGACAATTATCAGATCGCCAGGGTTGAGAAGGTAAGTGAAAAGACCTCGCCAACGAATATCGGGTTACAGTTTTTATCCATTCTTACAGCCAGAGACCTTGGTTTTGAGACGCTTAGTTATACTCTTGTATCAGTAGAGCATCTGATGAGCTCGGTACTAAAGCTGACAAAATGGAAGGGACATCTGTACAATTGGTATCAGATCCGAACACTGGAGGTGCTTAGTCCGGCATATATCTCAACCGTAGATAGCGGTAATTTTTTCGGTCATCTGGTTGCATTAAAACAGGGGCTACTCGAGCAGCTGGAACGACCAATTTTTCCTGAAGAACTCCGAAGGGAACTAAGGAAGACCCTGAAGCTTAGTAATTATAAAGGAAGTCTGAAGGATCATTATGAGAGAATTGATGAATTCATTGAGGACGTGACGGATATATGGGATGAGTTACAGGAAAGCGATTATATAGTTAGAAAGAAGTCGCGTTGGATGCTGGAGTTAGCATTTCAGATCGAGAAAATTGTAGAGGAGGCAGGCCTGTTTAAGCTTAAGGGCGAAAGCTTCTCTGGTCAGCCAACCTTAAAACAATTGGTGCAAAGAGATAATAAGTATGCCTTAGTCATCCAGGATCGAATAAACCAATTATGTAAGCAGATAGATTGCTTACTGGCGAATGTGGACTTTCGGTTCCTATATAACGAGAAGCGGATGCTGTTTCACATCGGGTTTCATGTATCCTCCCAGACTCTGGATGGAGGTTGCTATGATCTTATGGCTTCCGAATCGGCACTTACCAGCTTTTTGGCTATTGCCAGCGGTGCCGTGTCGCAGAAGCACTGGCATAAGCTAGGCAGACCACTGACTATGGTGAAGGGCATTCCCTGCTTTGTATCCTGGAGCGGAAGCATGTTTGAATATTTAATGCCGAATCTGGTGTTAAAGGAATATGAGGATTCAGTATATGCTGAGACTTCTATGGCAGCAGTACTTCAGCAAATGAAATATGCAAAGGAAACGAACATTCCCTGGGGTATTTCTGAATCACAATATTACCGCTTTGACCTGAATACTAATTATCAATATAAGGCCTTCGGCGTTCCCAAGCTTCGATTACAGCCGGTTCGAAAGAATTCTTTGGTAGTAGCTCCTTATGCAACAGTGCTTGCGTTAGAATATGCGAAAGACGAAGCCCTTGCCAACTTAAGACGGCTGAAGGAGCTCGGTATGTACGGAGATTATGGTTATTATGAGGCAATTGATTATAATAGTCCGGATACGCAGGAGATGACACCTTATTGTATCGTCAGGTCCTTCATGGCACACCATCAGGGAATGAACCTGGTGGCGATCAATAATTATTTGAATCACGGAATCATGCGGGAACGCTTCCATTCGGAAGCGATGATTAAGGCGACAGAATCGCTGCTGGAAGAAAAACGACAGAGTTATCTGATATCCATTGCAAAACGAGGTTATACAATTAAAATCAGTAAGGTATATTTCCGTGAGGAGAAATATAGCAATCGATATGTTAACAATATTGCGCCTCGTGTTCCAGTCACAAATTATCTGTCAAATAGCAAATATTCTCTGTTGATCACCTCCGACGGTGATGGCTTCAGCTGCTACAAGGATATGATGCTTTATCGATGGAGAGCAGATATGTACGCGAATACAGGCAATTATATCTATATCAGGGATGTTGGAAACGGAAGCATGTGGAGCACTACTTACCTTCCTACGAAGAAGGAGCCGGATAAATACCAGGTTATCTTCTCACCGCATCAGGCTGAAATAAAGCGTAGGGATAATGATATCTCAACGAAAACAGTAATCAGCTTGGATTCGAATCATAATCTCGAGATTCGTAAGGTAACCTTGACGAATCACAGTAAAGAGGCAAAGCTGCTCGAACTGACCAGTTATCTTGAGATGGTAGGCGATACACATCTGGCTGAGATAAGCCATCCTGCATTCAATAAGCTATTTATTGAAAGTGAGTATTTGGAGGAACAGGAAATCTTTTTATCGAGACGCCGGAGCGGAAAGAAATCGAGCTACCCTTATGTCCTCCATATGATAAGATCAGAGATGAAGTTCTGTAGGCGTGTAGAATATGAGAATGACCGATCTCGCTTTCTTGGCAGAAACAATACCCCTGAAAATCCCGTCACAGTAACTGACGGCATTCCCCTATCGAACCGAGCAGGCTTTTGTAACGATCCAATCATGAGTCTACGTGCGACAATATCGGTGAAGGAAGGGGAGACGGCAAGTATTTCCTTTATAACTGGAGTCTGTGACAGTAAGGAAGAAGCGATACAGATCGGACAGGAGCTGGAGAAGGCATATCATATTGATGATATATTTGAGAAGTTTAAGCTGCAAAAGGAAATTGAGCTAAAATACCTTGAGATTAATAGAGCACAAATTAATGCCTTCCAGGATCTGATTAGTCCTATTTACTATCCTTCGAGGTATTATAGGGGACCATACGAGAATATCAGAAGGAATGATAAGAATCAAAGTTTCCTTTGGCGCTTTGGTGTATCGGGCGATCATCCAATCATATTATTGAATGTAAGCTCCATCGAGGAGGCTGGAATTATTAAGGATGTTTTGAAAGCCTATGAGTATCTGAAGATAAACCAGGTGGTAGTTGACCTGATCATATTGAGCGAGGCAAAGCATGGCTATTTGCAGGAGTTAGATGACTTAGTGAATGATTTGACCAGTTCACTCCGGCTATATAATTCAGACAATTCAAAGCCAAGTCTATTCCTGCTTCATTCTTATCAGATGATACCAGCGGAGTTAGATCTACTGATGACGGTTGCCAGAGTAGTAATCACAGGTAAGACAGGAATTTATTTTAGAAACATCAAGGATAAACTGAATGAATTAATTGAGGAATAAGCAGTTAAGGAGGCATATAACATGGATGCTGGGGTCGGACTGATACAACCGGATAAGACCGGCAATACCAATCAAACAAATTACGAATTCTTTAACGGCTTTGGAGGCTTTGTTGAGGATGGAAGAGAATATGAGGTTCTCCTGGAGGGAAATAATAAACCTCCGGTTCCCTGGATTAATGTGATAGCCAACAAACAGTTTGGTTTCACCATCTCGGAGTCGGGTTCCGGTTTTACCTTTGCGGGGAACAGCAGAGAGAACAAGCTTACTACCTGGAGTAATGACCCGGTTATTGACCGGCCGTCGGAGGTTATCTATCTGTTTGATGAGGTGACCGGTGAGATGATGACTCCGGTATCACTTGGTCGTAGCGATCGGGGGACCTACCGCGTAAGACATGGTATTGGTTATTCAAGGTTCTTTCATGAGGAGATGGAGGTTGTCCAAGAGCTTACTGTCTTTGTTCCGGTGGACGAGCCAATCAAGCTTTGGGAGCTGAAGCTTAAGAATAAATCAGATAGAGTGAAGTATCTCGGATTAACCTATTATGTGGAATGGGTATTAGGAACACAGCGTGAGCATACCAATCCCTATATTTTAACCTCGTATAATAATGAACATGAATATTTGGCTGCGAAGAATATCTATGCTATGCATTTTCAAAATCGTTATGCCTTCATGTTCTCCAATGAAATGATTAAAAGATATACCGGAGATCGGCAGGAATTTCTAGGACTTCGGGGCTCGGTGTACAATCCCCAAGGGGTTGATAGTAAATTATCGAATCATACTGGCGTAGGCTACGATTCCTGTGGAGCAATTCAGGTGTCGGTGGTAATTGCTCCGGGAGAAGAGAAGACGGTAGTATTTGCACTAGGACAAAGTGATGATAGGGAAGAGATTCAAAACCTACGTTATAAATACAAGGATATCAGAAATGTGAGTGAGGCCTTGGAGCAGGTCAAAGCGTATTGGGACAATATACTTGGTACGATCCAGGTCACGACCTCGGATAAGGCGATTGACTATCTCGTTAACGGCTGGCTATTGTATCAGACAATATCCTGTCGAATTAATGCCAGAGCTGCCTTCTATCAGTGTGGTGGAGCTTATGGGTATCGGGACCAGCTCCAGGATACCCTGGCTCTTCAATTCACCACACCGGAAGCCCTGCGTAATCAGATTATGATTGCCTGCAGCAGACAATTTGAAGAGGGAGATGTGCAGCACTGGTGGCATCCACCGATGGGGGTAGGAGTACGTACGAGAATATCCGATGATCTTCTCTGGCTGCCCTATGCCACAGCTGCATATATACGCAATACCGGCGATTACTCCATCTTGAAGGAGGAAGTACCATACATCAAAGGACCGATATTGGAGGACGACCAGCATGATGTTATGTTCACACCGAAGAATTCAGAAATGGTGGGAAATGTATATGAGCACAGTAAGAAGACTATTCTGCATACCTGCTACGGAGTCCATGGTCTGCCACTAATGGGAGGCGGAGACTGGAACGACGGAATGAATGAAGTCGGAAAAGACGGTGCAGGTGAAAGTGTATGGCTTGCCTGGTTTTTCTATACTGTTCTGGGAGATTTTATTCCGATCTGCCGCTACGTGGGTGATGAGGAGTATGCTAAGGAGCTGGAGCAAAAGAGGGAAGAGTTGATAAAGAATATAGAGGAGTATACCTGGGATGGCAGCTGGTATTTGCGCGCCTTCTATGATGATGGAAGTAAGCTTGGTTCTAAAGAGAATGATGAGTGTAGAATTGATTCCATCAGTCAGTCCTGGAGTGTAATTTCAGGAGGAGCAAGGAAGGAACGGGCATTAACAGCGATGCAGTCTGCCTGGCGCTATCTGGTACGAGAAGAGGACTCGATTTCATTGCTTTTGATGCCTCCCTTTAATAAGACGGAGAAAAATCCGGGATATATTAAGAATTATATTCCGGGAATAAGAGAGAACGGAGGACAGTATACCCATGCAGCTGTCTGGCTCGCCATAGCTACGGCTATGATTGGTGATTATAATATGGCTCATATCCTATTCACCATGTTGAATCCAATTCACATTACAGAGAACAAGCGAGAGATCTTAACCTACGAGAAAGAACCATATGTTATGATCGCAGATATTTCGTTAAGTCCCCCGTACACCGGAAGAGGCGGCTGGAGCTGGTATACCGGTTCCGCAGGCTGGATGTATCAGGGTCTTGTTTGCTGGTTTTTGGGAATTCGTAAGGAAGGGGCGGAGTTGATTGTTGATCCTGCCACACCTGCAAGCTTTGGTGACTTTTCCGTACAATACCGATATGGCACTACCTTCTATGATATCACGGTAGAAAGCCGTAGTAAGGGTGTGCTAAAGACGACAGAGGTAACAGTAGACGGTATCAAGCATCCTGGCAATCGTATCCCGCTTAAGGATGATGGTCAACGTCATATCGTAATGATATAATGTAAACGTAGTGAGCATAATGCGAGAAGAACACTCGCATAGCAAGTTTACTTGTGGGTATGCGATCGGAGTGAAAGATCATGAACAAGCATTATGTTCATGATATAATGTAAACGTAGTGAGCATAATGCGAGAAGAACACTCGCATACCGCAAGTTTACTTGTGGGTATGCGATCGGAGTGAAAGATCATGAACAAGCATTATGTTCATGATATAATTCAGTAAAGAAGGTAAGGACAGCTTGGTAAGCCCTTGTGTTATCTACAGAAACTGATAAAGTCCTTCTCGCTCATATGCTTTCCAACAAGTTTCCATAATGCATCAGCCGGATTCCCGTTATAGTGGAGTCCGGCTACCTCTTTTTCAAAACGATCGAAGCTGCAATATAGGTAAGAATACCAATTCGGATTCAATCGTTTTCCGGCATAAGCTGTAATATATAGATTCTCTAACAGAAAATCAAAGGCTTTGTCAAATACCTTCTTATCCATTTCATAATTTATCTTTAATTCCTCTTTATCGATATAATCCTGTCTTCGAATGTCATCATAGATTCTTTTTGCCTCGGGATAAAGCTCCTTAACGGTTCGGGTGCGTCTTAATAATTGGTACGCTCTTACGGACAGATAGGTGGAGCGCTTTTTATATGCCTTACAGTAGAAGACCTGGTGGAGCTCAATTAATCCAATGATATTCTCCATGTTGTAACCAAGACTGCATAAGGACGGCAGCTCCGGATTATCATTGCATAATAGAATTCCGTGTGTATCGATATAGTCCTTAAGCTCTTCCTGTCTGGCCATGCTGTATTGATGAAAGATATTTGTCTGAATTACTCTGGAATGAAGGATACTTCCGCAATCCTTACAAAGCAGGTGCTCGATATTCGAACACTCTCCGCCGGACTGATAAGCATAAAGATCTGCAAAGAGCTGGCCTTGGCCTAACTGATAACCGACACCGATATTGGTACTGTTGCAATATATGCATTTTTCAATATTAACATCCTTCATATAGATACTCCCAGCTTATATTTGCTCCACCATTCGCATATGATATAACGAAAGCATACATCGATTATACCATATCCTTATCTTTAGTGAAACAGTGCAATCAAAGCAGTAAAGCTCTTATTAAAATATACTATGAAGATTTGATCATAAAAGGTTATTTGAATTGCACAACGAATGTATATTAATGTCACTGTGTTGATATATGGAATATTTTGTGATAAACTAATTGTGAATTTCATTCAATTCGATACGAAACGAACGAAGAATAGAGGGGAACAACAATGTTAAAAAAGGCAATGCAGCTAATCAAAAGCAATCCAATCATTATCATTTTTTATGCAGTCTATCTGGCAATCAATATCTTACTTATGCTCCTTCTATATCCCAAGAGCTTTGGTATAGATACATATACTCAACAAGGTGCGTTTGATTATTCCTTATACCTAGTCACCATGAGAAATCTGGTTATTGCTCTGTTACTTATCTTTGGTATAAGCCTGTTTTATATCTCAGGCTTTAGTAACATGATAAAAGAAGCAATATTTGCAGGAAGAACGAAAGCATCCTCTTTTTTAACAGGAATAAAGCTATTTTTCGGAAGAGTAGTTTTATTTATATTATTAACCATTGTATTTGCGGTAGCTCTTTCTGTTCTATTGGGTATACTATCGATCCCGCTCACAATTATTGCTGCTACGAACGGATCCTTGTACACGATGACACTGATTATCATACTGGTCACTCTGATACTTGTCCTTATTCCAGCTCCATTTATAGCACTGTGGCTGCCTGCATTGGTCCTTGAGGATACAGGGGTAATACGAGCCTTAAAGCTAGGTGCTAAAGCGGGAGTAAAGAATTACTGGAGACTGCTATTTGCTACTTTATTGCTGGTTTTACCACAGGCAGTCTACTCAATACTAAGTTATAATCTTATGATGAAGGGAACATTTTATTCCACGGGATATCTTATCTTGCTCGGGATCATGTCTATCATAGGATTTATATATAATATCTATCTTTTTATGGTATATCATGAATATCGGATAAAGCGGATTACGTTCCAACAGCAGCAGGAGAAAATGATTAATCCTTGATTAGAATAATTAGAATAAGGGTGATTATATTGATCTCTACGGCAATAAGGTGGTATTATGTTGCTGTCTAGTAAAGAATAAAAAATTAACGTATAAATGGGAGGTAATAGTATGTTGTATGCAGAGGACTTTCGTAGAATTGCGCGTGAAGCACTCCGTGGAAAATGGGTACTTGCTGTTGGAACAGGATTTGTGGCAGCGCTGTTAGGAGCAGGTAGTGTCGGAGGAAGTGGCGGCGGTGGTGGCCGTAGCAACTACAATGGCAATGGTGGATATGGAATAGGGGATCTGTTATCTACCGGTTGGGGTAGAGCTATTCTAATCGCTGTTGCAGGTGTTATATCAATTCTTTTACTTTGGGGACTTGTCACCTTCATTATTGGTGGAGTAATTGAACTCGGATATTGCCGTTTCAACAAGAACCTGATTAACGGTACTAATCCACAATTTTCTGATTTATTTTCACAGTTCAATTTGTTTGGTAAAGCATTTGGTTTACGTATTGTAACATCCATTTTCATCTTTCTGTGGAGCTTACTCTTCATTATACCAGGCATCATAGCTGCCTATCGATATTCTATGGCTTTTTATATCATGAATGATGACCCTTCCATTGATATCATGGAGGCGATCAATCAATCTAAGGCAATGATGCATGGCAATAAGGGACGTCTCTTCTGTCTTCACTTAAGCTTTATCGGATGGGCACTGCTTAGCGTTTTATCCTGTGGGATCGGTTTCCTGTGGTTGGGACCCTATGTGAGCGCAGCCAATGCCGCCTTTTATCTTGAGGTTTCAGGACAAAGAATGAACAGCGGAGAGCAGAATGTAGTAATTCAATAAGTAATTTTGATATAGATGACTATCTACTAAAATTTTAGTGGAAAATATTCTGCCTTGCTTTTGCCAGGTGATTATGTTAGACTTATACTTAATCAGTAGAAATTGATGTTTTAGATAGCACATTGAAGAAATAATGATAATATGGGGGCGACCGACTGACGAAGAGAGGTAGTCCCCTTTGTGTTTTCCCACATTTGCATGCACATATGAGAACCCCCACGCGAACCATAATTTTTAGAGCTGCGTACAATTTCTTCGAATGAATATGAATACATAGAGGCGATAAAATGTTTTCGAAAAAGGATTTAATAAAGTTAATCATTCCGTTAATCATAGAACAGCTGTTGGCGGTAACCGTTGGAATGGCTGACAGTATGATGGTAGCAAGAGTAGGAGAGGCAGCGGTTTCCGGTGTATCCTTAGTGGATACAGTGAATGTTCTTCTGATCGGACTCTTTGGTGCGATGGCAACAGGAGGTGCGGTGGTTTCTGCACAGTATCTTGGCCAAAAAAACGAGAGTGCGGCCTGTAAAGCAGGCGAACAGCTGCTGGTTGCAATTCTTGCGTTATCTTTGATTTTAATGGCAATTGCACTTTTATTCGGAAACAAAGTTCTGATACTTTTATTTGGCAATGTTAGTGGCGATGTTATGGATAATGCAAGGACCTATCTGTTTTATTCCGCCTTATCCTTTCCCTTCATAGCCATATATAATGCTTGTGCCGCCTTATTCCGTTCTATGGGCAATTCCAAGGTATCAATGACAATCGCTTTTATTATGAATATGATTAATATTGTATTCAATGCGATTTTTATCTTTGGTTTTGGTATGGGTGTCGCCGGAGCTGCAATCGCAACGTTAATCTCAAGAATTTTTGCAGCAGTCACCATGTATGTGCTTATTAGAAATAAAAAGCATGCGATTCATCTCGAACCCTTACGTGCTTATCGAATTAACAGTAGTATGATTAAGAGGATACTTCGGATTGGGATTCCCAACGGTCTTGAGAATAGTGCATTTCAGATTGGTAAGATTTTAGTACAGGGAATCATTGCAGGTCTCGGTACTTCAGCAATCACGGCCAATGCGGTTGCAGGAACCGTCGGAGGATTGGGGGTTCTTCCCGGATCGGCTGTAGGCCTTGCCTTGATTACGGTTGTAGGTCGATGCATCGGAGCAGGCGAATATGATGCTGTAAAGCGCTATACCTTCCGTTTGATGCGATTCGCTTATATCTGTATGGCAATTATCAATCTAATTCTTATTTTTAGTATACCGTTGATCTTGAACCTATATGGCTTGACGGAACAGACAGCGAAGATTGCCAGCGAATTAATGATATATCATTGTATCCTGGCAACTCTGATCTGGCCCTTATCTTTTACCTTACCAAATGCTCTTAGAGCGGCGAATGATGTTAAATACACGATGTGGTTATCGATGATTTCCATGTGGGTATGGAGAATTGGTTTTAGCTACGTATTGGCAATTATATTTGATCTTGGAGTATTGGGAGTATGGATTGCGATGACGATCGACTGGTTATTCCGCTCTATCTTCTTTGTGACAAGATTCCTGAAGGAAAAGTACCGTAATCTAAACATTATATAAAAAGCTGAGTTAAAAGCCGAGTGAGTACAAACAGGTACGGAACTCGGCTTTTTATGTATTCAAAAAAAATAATTCGGCTCTGCAATGACATTAAACCGAAATTTGATTACTTCAACCTATCTTTTGCTCGCTGTTCCATATTGAAGCTCAGCAGAACTTAACGTCTCATTCATGCTACCGGTTCGATAGCCTTTCAGATCCAGAGAAATATAGGTGAAGCCGATTTTACGAAATTCTTCAAATACTTGATTGCGAAGCTGAGCTTCAAGAAGGAGCTTAAACCCATTCTCGTCTGTTTCGATTCGAGCCAGATTGTTATGGATACGAACTCTAACCTGCCAGATACCAAGATCCAACAGATATTGCTCTGCCTTATCAATCATGATTAATCGTTCTGGAGTGATGCTTTCGCCATAAGGAAAACGGGAGGATAAGCAAGCGAAGGAGGGTTTATTCCAGGTAGGTAGCTTCTGCTCCTTTGATAAGATACGAATTTCATCTTTGGTAAAGCCTATTTGTCTTAGTGGGCTATGAATCCCTAATTCCTGTACTGCTAATAAGCCGGGACGGTAATCCCCGTTATCATCCTGATTGGATGCTTCCAGTATCACACTAATATTTCTGTTCTGAGCGATCTCAGTAATCTTTGTAAAAAGTTCGGATTTACATAGATAACAACGGTTCTTAGGATTCTGAGAGAAACCATCTATATCCAATTCTTCCGAATCAACAACGAGATGCTCGATGCTGATCTGGCTGGCAAAGACTTTCGCTTCATTCAATTCTCTGGTAGGAAAGCTGAGAGAACGGGCTGTGACAGCAATTACCTTATCACCAAGAGCCTCCTTCGCAGCATTTAATAAAAAGGTAGAATCTACTCCGCCAGAGAATGCAACTGCTACACTTTCATAACTTCTTAATAACTCTAGTAATTCATTATATTTTTCCTCCAACCGATCCATATTACACTCCTTATTGAAATTTTAGTTTGATAGAGATGTTTACCTGAACGATAATACGCAGTATTCATATCAAATAAGTATGATATATTATATAATGAAATCATCATATTTACAAGTATTTATCAATTTATGAAAATATAAAAAACAAGTTGCGTTTTACTAAGAACTGGAATATAATATAATCAAACAGTTGAACAATTACTCAACTAATCAATTATTGAATTACTAATTTAGAATAGAAAACTTATTAGAAGGGAGTAGTATTATGAGCCAAGATAAATTTGCAGTATGTGATTGTGAAGTAATCCACTCGGATGTCGTAGAGGAGGTAAGTCAGACAATGCCTCAGGAGGAGATACTTTATGACCTGGCAGATTTCTTTAAAGTATTCGGAGACAGTACTAGAATTAAGATATTATGGGCATTGGACCGAAGTGAGATGTGTGTCTGCGATTTAGCAGTATTACTGAATATGACAAAATCGGCTATATCCCATCAGCTTAAGACTCTTCGCCAGGATAAGCTTGTGAAGTACCGAAAGGATGGAAAGATTGTATATTATTCTTTGAAGGATGAGCATGTGAAGAATATTCTTGAGATCGGTTTAGAGCATATCGGAGAAAAGTAGAAAGTGTGGTGTCGAAAGGCGTTTGAATGGAGGGATTATATGAGTGATAAGAAGGAATATATTTTAGAGGGGTTGTGCTGTGCAAATTGTGCATCACGAATCGAAGAGGAAGTCGGGGCCTTAGATGAGGTATCGGAGGCTAATCTAAATCTAATGAATAACAAATTAAGCGTAGGGCTTAAATCCAGTGATTTCGACTTGACCTCCGCAGTGAAGCGGATTGTAATGGCACATGAGCCATCAGTGAAGGTGTTGGATTTATCCATGGCTGCATCCGGTAATCAGAAAGAGCATGGAGAGAAAGAGGAGGCCGGAGAGCTTAAGTCATATTTGATTCGACTTGGCATCGCAGTGATTATTACGATATCGGTATCTCTACTAAAGCTGCCGTCGTCAGTAGACCTAGCATTTCTAATTATAGCATATCTTCTGGCAGGTTATGAAATATTGTGGTCAGCCGTGAAGAATGTTCGAAAGGGCCAGGTCTTTGACGAAAATTTTTTGATGGGCATTGCTTCACTTGGCGCGTTTTTGATCGGAGAGACAGTGGAAGCAATCGCAGTTCTTGTTTTTTACGGAATTGGTGAATTACTTCAGGATATGGCAGTTCACAGATCAAAGAAGAACATTACAGGACTTATGGATATTCGTCCGGATTACGCAAACCTTTTGGATGGAGAGAGCATCAACGTTGTCTCACCCGAACTAGTAGAAGTGGGAAGAACCATCTTGATTAAACCCGGAGAACGTATTCCCTTGGACGGTGTGATTACCAAGGGAAACAGCTTTTTAGACACCAGAGCATTGACCGGTGAGAGCGTTCCAAGAGAGGTATTACCTGGGGATAATGTGTTATCAGGTACCATAAATACCAGCGGAGTAATTGAAGTTATGGTGAAAAAGAGCTACGGTGAGGCTACTGTCTCCAAGATTCTGGAGCTGGTTCAGAATGCAGGCAGTAAGAAATCACAGAGTGAGAAGTTCATCACCAAATTCGCCAGATATTATACACCGATTGTCGTGTATTCTGCCATTGCTGTAGCTATCATTCCACCATTACTCGGCTTTGGTACCTTTACAGATTGGCTGTATCGGGCACTTAGCTTCCTTATCATTTCCTGTCCCTGTGCACTGGTAATTTCTATCCCACTCAGCTTCTTTGGCGGAATTGGCGGAGGTGCAAAGCAAGGTATCCTTATCAAGGGAGGGAATTATCTGGATGCGTTACAACAGGTAGATACTGTTGTATTTGATAAGACAGGTACCTTAACCAAGGGAGTATTTGAGGTGGTTAAGGTCGCTCCAGCAGATCAGGTATCTTCAGATGAACTAATAAGGCTTGCAGCAATCGCCGAAAATCATTCCCTTCACCCTATTGCAAAATCAATCAAAGCATTCTATGAGAAATCAAATCCCAGCGCTTCGATTGAACCTGCTCAGATTACTGAAATCGCAGGGTACGGTGTGACAGCGGAATATAACGGTAAAATCATCTATGCGGGAAATGATAAATTAATGCAGACATATGGAATTAATGTTCCTGAGGTTACGGCAAACGGCAGTATAGTACATTTAGCAGCAGGAAGAGATTATATGGGTTATCTTCTTATTGCAGATGAGTTAAAGGATGGAGTTAGTGATATGATTGCCCAGCTTAAGCAATTCGGTGTCAGAAGAACTGTAATGCTGACCGGTGATCATACTAATGCAGCAAGGGAAATCGCTGAGCAATGCGGTGTGGATGAGTATCGGGCTGAGCTACTACCCCAGGATAAGGTTTCCTGGTTTGAACGATTGAAGGCAGAGGTGACCGGGAAAGGGAAGATTATTTTTGTAGGTGACGGCATCAACGATGCTCCGGTTCTGGCGCAGGCGGATATCGGAATCGCAATGGGCGGTGTGGGATCGGATGCAGCGATTGAAGCGGCAGATATCGTAATCATGAATGACGAGATCGGTAAGATCGCAACAGCAATGAAGATTGCTCGCAAGACTAAGTCAATTGTTACCCAGAATATCATATTTGCATTGGGTGTAAAGCTTCTTATTATGGTTCTTGCATTCTTTAACATTACCTCTATCTGGTTTGCAATCTTCGCAGATGTAGGTGTCGCACTCATCGCTTTATTCAATGCTATGAGAGCGATGAGAGTAAGATAGGTTTAAGAAAAGGATGTGTATCAGAGCACATCCTTTTTGCTGTATAGCCATAATTTGCTACAAAAACTGACACATAACTGCCAAAAATTCCAATTATTATATTGGTAAGAGAACTAATATAATCCATGTATATTACCGATATATTGATTAAGATATGGTTTAGGAGGTTGCATAATGAGTATAGCAAAAAAGGTTGGAACGTCAGTCGTATTCTGTTTGTTTTTTTTCGTCCTATTAACCTTAGTCCGGCAGGAAAAGGTTTATGCCTCGGGAGTTACTTTACCGGAGTTTCATTTTGAGATAGGAGGAAAGGAATATGGTCATCTTTCTACGATCGAATTAAAAAACAAAGAGGATTATATCAGCGTTGCAGCCGATGGATGGGCAACACCTGTAAGTGTAGAATGGGTATCCATATCACCGGGAGTAGTTGAGCTGGATACGGGAGCAGCCGGTTTAGAAACATCAAAGAAAATGGTAAGAAAAGGTCCCGGTTATACAACAATTACAGCATATATAACCTCGGGGAGCTATCAGAAGACATTGAGCTGTGTTGTCTGGGTGGATCTCCAGGTTGATAAGAGTCAGACACCCATGAAGCAGATTACAACGACGGGGAATGAAGTGCTTGAGATTAATAATGTTGGTGACAAGAAGACAATTAAGTTAAAATATGTTGACTATTCTTCTGGTGCGATTACTGTATCAGGTGGAGCGATTGAATCAGGAATTATGTTTTCTAGCAGTAATACCTCGGTTGCTACTGTAAATGAGACTAGCGGTGAAGTAACGGCGGTTGGCAGCGGTACTTCTGAAATTACAATTACAACAACTACGATGTCTGGTAGAGATAAGCCGTTGACCAAGACGTTGACGGTAGCTGTATCACCAAAGTTTACGATTAATTTCAATTCTGTTTCAGGTGGTGCTATCTCGTATCCTTCCGCTATTTCTCCTGACATTAATGATCCGGTCCATATTATAGAGGATGTACCGAGTGCATTTAGACTCATTTCTAGCGCAAAGCTTGCTAAATTTCTGAAGTGGGAAGTATATGATTTAAGCAAAAAGCCTCGTGAGAAGCTGAAGCCAGATTCATCAAAGCTAAAATATACGGTCAGTGATGTTAGTGGTAATGTCGAATTTACTAATGTTAAAGCCGGAACCTATGAGATTTATGCAATTGCTGACAAGGAATATACATTAGAGACAGCTGTGGATAAGGCTTATATGAAGATTGTGGTTCCGATACGTGTGAATGATCTCAACATAACAATGCAGGTAAAGGACACCTATAGTATAATTGACAATTCGAATATACCAAGTGAAAATACCTTTCAATATAAGACAAGTGACCCGAATATAGTAAGTGTGGACAGTAAGGGTAAATTAACTGCCGGTAAGAGGGGCATCGCAACGATTACCTGTACCTTTAATAAAAGCTTGAACCTATTTACATTTCCGATCCCTGATTTTGTGATTACAGTTCGGGTTATTGACGGAATCTCACTTAGTATGACCAATGCGGTCATTAATACAAAGGGTACTTTGAAGCTGATTGCGGATGTTACCGATTCCGAAGCCCAAATCACATGGAGAAGTAGTGATGATAGTATTGCTACTGTTGATGGTGGCTTGGTTACCGGTGTAAAGAAAGGAAAGGTAAGGATAACCGCACAGCAGACGATTGATGGTATTGTTAAGGAGGCTTATTGTGATATTACGGTACAACAATCGGTAGACACGATCACAATTGATCCACTAGAGAAGACTTTAGCAATTGGAGCATATGTTACTCTACATGCCGAGATTAAGCCAAAGGATTTGTCCAATATTAAGCTGAAATGGAAATCATCTGATATTAATATAGTAGAAGTAGTTGAAGCAAGTGACTTAACCGCTACAATTAAGGCTAAGTCAGGCGGACATGCAGTGATTTCAGCGATCAATCAGGATAATGTTGTCGTTGGCTATAGTCATATCAGTGTTCAACAGCCGGTTACTGGTATCACCTTATCAGAGTCTAATATTACGATCGATTTAAAGACAACAAGGCTTCAGCTGCGTGCAACAGTGGAACCGGGCAATGCCTTGAATAAGACGATTGTCTGGAGCTCTACCGATAATTCAGTAGCAACAGTCGATCAGAATGGTTTGGTAAGTGTAAAAAAAGCTGGAAGAGTCTCAATTATTGCGACGTCCCAGGATTCTCCGGCCATTACGGCGATATGTAATATTATGGTGAATATACCTGTAACCTCAGTTGCGCTTGACGAGACATCCAAGACGATGTACGTTGGTCAATCCCAAAGATTATCCTATGTATTACTTCCTATGAACGCCAGCAATAATAGTGTTACCTGGATATCTACCAATCCCAGCGTTGCTACTGTTGATAAGACAGGTTTGGTATCTGCAAAGAGTGTTGGAACTACTGCTATTATATTAAAGACGCTGGAAAACGGCCAATCTGTATATTGTAACATTACGGTAAGGCAGGTAGCTACCGGAATTAAGCTGGATGCAGCTACCTTGAACCTAAAGGCTGGTGAGAGTCATATATTTAAGCCAACCTTAACACCAAAGAACAGTACGGATACTGCAATTGTATGGGAGTCCTCCGATACTAAGGTTGCCACGGTAGATGATGAAGGTAAGGTGACAGCAAAGGCAGCCGGCTCTGCAATTATCATGGCAAGGTTGGATACTGGTGCGGTAGCATACTGTAAGGTCAATGTTACATTGCCGGTTAACGGATTGATCCTTAACTTCACAGATAAAACCATCTATATCGGTGAAAAGTTCAAGTTGAAGGTATCTATAAATCCCAGCACAGCCACTGATATGGGAGTTACCTGGAAGTCCTCTAATACAAGTATAGCGACTGTTAATGAAGATGGTGAGGTCACCGGTGTAGCCGGTGGAACGGTAATCATTACCTGTACTACCAAGGATGGTGGTTTTTCAGCTACTTGTGTACTCAATGTCGTAGAAGCGGTATCTACTATTACTTTAAATTATCAGACTTATTATCTCGGAGTTGACAAGTCGGTTTTCCTTGTGGCAACCGTTTCGACCCCGAATGCTACCAATAAAGAGGTATACTGGTCAACAAGCAATTCAGACATCGCCACTGTCAATCAGAAGGGTAAGGTTACTGGTAAGAGATTGGGTACTGTTACGATAACCGCAACTTCATTGGACGGCACCGAGGTAGAGGCTTCCTGTGAAATTCAGGTAGTCAATCCGGTAGAAAGCATATCCTTAAATAAGACAACAATCTCCTTGTTAGTTGGTCAGACGAAAAAGCTAAAGGCGACGGTTGGACCCAAAAATGCTACGATAAAGTCCCCGAAGTGGATTTCCAGTGATCCCAGTGTTGCAATTGTGGATGAAGACGGAGAGGTTATTGCAATCAAAGCCGGAACTACGACGATTACTGCTGAGGCCGGGGATAACAGCGGAAAGAAAGCATTATGTTATGTTACAGTGTATGACAGAGTAGCATCAACTGGAATTACGCTGCAGGATAAATCTATTGTAATGTTACCAGGTGAAGAAAAGATTGTGCAGATGGTTCTGATTCCTTCTGCATCAACCGATCATACGACCTGGAGCTCCGATAATAACGCGATAGCAAAGGTTGATAAGAATACCGGTAAGATTACAGCAAGATCAACCGGTGTAGCATATATTACGGTAATGACTGATTCCGGTAAAACTGCCCAGGTTGAAGTAATCGTAATCGGATTGAACATAACCGAGATCACATTGCAGGAATATACCAGATTTGATACGCCGTTACAGGTAGAGGGAGCATCCTCTAAAGTTACCTGGAGTAGTAGTAATCAATTGGTAGCAGAGGTAAGGAACGGGAATGTGATATCAAAGGGTAAGGGAGAAGCAACTATTACTGCTTATGTAAACGGACGAAAGTTGACCTGTAAAATAAAAGTTGTAAAGATTTAAAAGGAAGAAGCTGTAACAAACACAAGCTTATACTGAAGGAAAGGACAACATGCATCCTGTGTGTGAGGGATGCAGTTGTTCTTTCCTTAATTTATACCATACGATTTGCAGCAGCCCCTTCCTTTTGTTCATGATAAGTGATTTATATTGTATCTTGTTGGATTCATAAATTTGCATAAGGAAAACGTTTATATCTGTGCATTCCTACAAGGTTTCAAAGTTGGGATTGCGAATAATTTTTTGATATGTTACAATACATTCAGAACATATGTTTTACAATTGCTGTGATAAACTCTATGGAAAAGAGGGATACTATTTGTTAATCAGCTTGCACGTGAAGAATTTTGCGATTATTAATGAGGTTGAAGTATACTTTAAAGACCATTTAAACATTATGACTGGTGAGACCGGAGCTGGTAAATCAATCATAATCGGATCAGTGAATGCAGCTCTGGGAGCGAAGATTAATAAGGACATTGTTCGAAGCGGTGCAGAATATGCTTTAGTTGAGCTTGTTTTCGAGACTAAGGATGAAACAGTTTTTGATGCGATGCGCAATCTTGATGTTCCTATTGAAGGGGACCAGATTATCATATCACGCAAGATTATGAATGGAAGAAGTATCTGTAAGATCAATGGAGAGAATGTAACAGCCTCTGCTTTATCAGCAATTGCAGGCTTATTAATCGATATTCACGGACAGCACGAGCATCAGTCGTTATTGAATAAAGCGAAGCACATGGAGATAGTGGATCGTTTTGCCAAGGATGAGATTGGCCAGCTTAAGCCAGAGCTGGAGCAGATTTATAAGGAATATTTGAAACTGAAGCAAGAGTTTGAGCAATCCGGAATCGATGAAGAAAAGCGGCTAAGAGAAATTGCTTTTTTGGAATATGAAGTGAATGAGATAAAGAGTGCAGCGTTGAAGCAAGGCGAAGACGAGGAGCTTGCACTTCAATATAAGAAATTATCGAATGCAAATATCATATCGGAGGGTATACAGAATGTATACCGATTTACTGGTTATGATTCTAACTCTGCCGGAGATTCGATTGGGCGAGCGCTTCGCCAGCTGATTAAGCTCGCTGACTTTGATGATACAATTAGCGGACTGTTAAGTCAGGTGACAGATATCGACGGCTTACTGAATGATTTGAACAGAGATCTGTCGCAATATATCTCTGATATGGATAGTCCGGATGAGGAGCTGACAGAAGTAACGAAGCGCCTGGATCTAATCAATCACCTTAAATCAAAATATGGTAATTCTGTGGAGCAGATTTTGAATTACTGTCAAGAATGTGAGGTAAAGCTTAATAAATATCAAGATTACGATGAATATATGATTAAGCTCGGGAAGGAACTAGCCGCCACTGAGACCAAACTGAAGCAATTATGCAGTTGCTTATCTGAGATTCGTAAAAGAAAGGCGAAGGATCTGACCGAACGGATTAGAGAAGCATTGGTTGCCCTTAATTTTCTGGATGTGAAGTTTGAGATGACCTTTGAGCAGACAGAACATTATACAGCGAATGGATTTGATGACGGAGAATTTATCATATCCACGAACCCGGGCGAGGCGTTAAAGCCCTTGTCAAGAATTGCCTCCGGTGGTGAACTTTCACGTATCATGTTAGGTATAAAATCTGTTCTAGCAGATAAGGATGAGATTGAGACATTAATCTTTGATGAAATTGATGTCGGTATCAGTGGAAGAACCGCACAGAAGGTATCCGAACAGTTATCTATCATTGCAAAGCATCATCAGATAATTTGTATTACTCATCTGGCTCAGATTGCATCCATGGCAGATTCTCATTATATTATCGAAAAACAGACGGACGGTGTGTCAACCCAGACATTAATTCGTAAATTGGATGAGGGTGATACAATTGATGAATTATCTCGTATTTTGGGAGGTGCCGAAATAACGGAACGTGTAAGAGAAAATGCAAAAGAGATGAAGGAATTGGCGATGGCTACTAAAAAATACAAGCTTTAAAAATTTAAAAACAGAGAATACTTACATTAAGGATATACAATACTATGTATATCCTTTTTTATTTGCGCGAAAGCAAAGTGAGCATTGCAAGCTTGCTTGCATATATGCGAACGCGCACGCGAGCCGGAGAAGGTCGCATAGCGTGCTTCTTCCGGTTTGCGCGAAAGCAAAGTGAGCATTGCAAGCTTGCTTCTTCCGGTTTCATAGAAAAGTGAATATTATTAAAAAGAAAGACCTCCGGGTAAGTCTATGAAGTTCATCTTGGGATGTGTCCCTCTGTGAGAAAATGCAGGAATGCGTTCTGAAATAGTAGCTTCTCAACCCGCTCAGGCACAAAGATTGTGTTATCACGCACTCTTTGTTCATGTTAATAATAAATAATGGATATATTGCGAGTGCGCTCGCGAACCTAAGAAACTCGCTGGCGCAGTTTTTTTGGACAAAGACAAAGGACATGAGGTGAAAGGATGAGGAGCAGGCGAAGATACAGAAGGTTTTTAATCTCCCTTTTGATATTAAATATATTTCTAATCGCATTTTTCATATATTACTCAATTGATAAGAGCATACCTGATGAGATCAAAATGCTTGTAGGAACACAAGAGAGCTTTGATTTTGGTATGCCACTGAAGGGCAAAATAACATCAAAGGATATTGACGTTATTCAAGTAAATGATCTTAGTGTTCCATCAGACCAGATAAGAATTGATCTAAATCAGCCGTTTACATTGAAGTCATCTCAAACAGGAACCTATAATATGGACTTGAAATTGTTTGGCTGGATTAATTTCAAGAGGGTTTCAGTGGATGTTATTGAAACCAGGGAATTGATTCCTTGTGGTAATCCGATAGGGATCTATGTGGAGACAGATGGAATTCTGGTTCTTGGTAGTGGTAGAATTACTGGGATCGACGGTCTTAATTATGAACCGACCAGGGATAAATTAAAATCAGGTGATTATATCTTGGCAATCAATGGGGTTGAGGTAGATCGTAAGGATGATTTTATCGATATGCTTCAAGGATGTGACGGAAAGGATATTACTTTACTGGTGAGACGAAATAGTGATGAGATGTCGATACGCATATCACCGGTGAAGACAGCAAGCGGCAGCTACAAGATAGGTGCGTGGATACGTGATAATACTCAGGGTATCGGAACACTGACTTTTATTTCGACAGATGGACAATTTGGAGCCTTAGGCCACGGAATAACGGATATTGATACGGGATTGCTTATGGATGTAAAGCTGGGATCCATCTACACAGCTGAAATAATGTCGATTATCAAAGGAAAAGAAGGTGAACCGGGAGAATTAATCGGTATGATAAGACAAAGTGATAAATATAAAATAGGAAGTATCACGAATAACACTTATCAAGGTATTTTTGGTAGAATTGGTTATGAGTACAACGAAGGTTCTGATATGGAACCGCTTGAAATAGGCCTAAAACAGGAGGTTACGAGAGGGAAAGCATATATTCGCTGTAATGTAGATAATAAAATCACAGATTATGAAATTAATATCGAAAGCGTGGACATCAGTAATAGTAATCATAGTAAGGGTATAGTGATAAGAATTACCGATCAAAGATTACTGAAATTGACAGGAGGTATCGTGCAAGGAATGAGTGGTAGCCCTATTATCCAAAATAATAAGATAATTGGTGCAGTTACGCATGTATTTATACAGGATTCAACGAAAGGTTACGGTACTTTCATAGAGAACATGGTAAATAATTTAGAATAAGGAAAAGTTTTGTTATAAAAACAAATCGACGTAAAAAGCGTTAATACTAATTAAAAAAATTTAAATATACAGCATATTAATTGTTTAAAATTTCCAATTCCACAAAATGTTGTAGTTTCCGCTTTTTCCATTATAAAGAGCATTATTTCTATGTCGAATGGTGCGACAAGAAACATTTGAAAGTTAAAAATGTTATGACTATAATGCAGATATGGTAAAAATTTACAAAGATGGGTATTGCAAAACTTGTCGTATATGCTTTTGGATTTCATGTTGCATAATGGCTGATAATGTAAAATACTAATAATATAAGTCGCATTATGGCACAAGTATTTGTACATTTTGCTAAAGCGATAAACGTTGACGCTGAAATAGCTAAGATGTATAATTAAATCAATAAAACAACATGAAACCAAATATACACCATTAAAAATCACGAAAAGTGAAGTGCGACATACATCACAAAGTAAGTTATGTGGGAGAAACCTAAGGGAACTATCTGAAAGAACAAATTTTGTAATGGAGGTAGGAAAAGCAATGGGAAAAATTAATGTAGCTATCGTTGATGACAATGAGAGAATGGTAAATTTACTTGAGGATATCCTAAAAGAGGATTCGGATATCGAGGTTGTTGGAAAATCGGAAAACGGTATTGATGCTTTGGACATGATTAAAGAGAAGAAGCCGGATGTCGTTTTATTGGATTTAATTATGCCTAAGTTGGATGGATTAGGAGTTATGGAAAAGGTTAGAAGAGATTCGGATTTTAAGAAAGCACCATCCTTTATCGTAATAACTGCAATTGGCCAGGAAGGCGTTACGGAGAATGCTTTTGAATTAGGTGCCAATTATTATATTATGAAACCCTTTGATAACAATGTGATTTTGTCGAGAATTAAACAGATCAAGGGTGACTATCACAGCAAATTGATTGATAACCATAGAGTAAGTGCATACGAGAATAAGAGCGCTTATATGGAACGCAATCTGGAATCAGATGTTACCAATATCATTCATGAAATTGGTGTACCGGCACATATTAAGGGTTATCAGTACTTACGTGATGCGATTATGATGTCTGTTAATGATGCTGAGATGCTTAATTCAATCACAAAGCTCTTATATCCTTCCATTGCAAAGCGTCATAAAACTACCCCCAGTAGAGTAGAAAGAGCAATCCGCCATGCGATTGAAGTGGCTTGGAGCAGGGGCAAGATGGATACGATTGATGAGTTATTCGGATATACAGTAAGTAATGGTAAGGGTAAGCCAACAAATTCCGAATTTGTTGCTTTGATTGCTGATAAAATTCGCTTAGAGTACAAGCTTAGAGCATAGTAAATAAATTGTAATATTCCAGACATTCATGAATATGCTTCAAATCATATCAACCTCCTTGGTGCAATAACCAAGGAGGTTTTTTGAAGTATATTAATACACTCGATTAGTCGGTATTTTGTGTATTCTTATTCGGTCACCATTACATAATTCTATTAGTAATCGAGATACTACTTATGTATGACAATAAAAGGAGGCAATTAAGTTATGGCAAATTTGAGTGAAGTTGAACTTCAGAACTTAAGACATCTATTACAATTTGGAGAAGCGGATACAGAGAAATTTCGAAGCTATGCAGATGGTTCCAAAGATCAGCAGGTAAAGCAATTCTTTGAAAAATCTGCACAGACCTGTGAGAAGAACATTCAATCCATTCTACAATTTTTACAATAAGGAGGTCACAAATATGCAAGAAAAGGCAATGGTTGCTGATGCACTCAATTCTATTAATTCCAACTTGAAGACATATACGGATATGATTTCACAGACGGAGAACCAACAATTGAGAACCACTTTACAACAGATAAGAAATGAAGCGGAACAATCACAATTTGAATTATATCAGATTGCGAAAGATAAAAATTATTACAAATCAGCAGGTAAAGCTTCTCAGAATGAAATCAATGAACTGAAATCCACCTTTTCTGGGAGTTCGGGCTGGTCAGGCAGCAAAGATATGTCCTCCAGTATGGGCGGCTCCTATCTGAATAGTGATTTGGGTAGCAATACGGGGGTTTTCGGTACATCCGGTATATCAGGTAATACTGGTATGACAGGTGCCACAGGAATGTCCGGTGTCTTTTCCTCTGATACAGGGATCACTGCAAGTCAGGAAGCTCTTGGTCTTTCCGGTACTTCAGGTCAACAGAGATAGTTAATCAATGTGTTATATAATAATTTCAGCTAGTATGATGAGCTAAATTTAAGATATTATCTTGATTAAGAAGGTATCGATATATCCCTAAGTATAAGTGAATGAACTTAGGGATATGTCATTCATCATATATGAAGATTGAAAAACTTGAGATATGTATTTTACATCGATTTAACATAAATAACCTAGATTATACACGATGAGTTATGTTATTATATAAATGATTTGCGTAAAAAGAAACGTACATAAACGGAGGATTATATGAATTTGATTGAAATTTTAAATGTGTTATTTATGTTTGTAGGTGGCTTAGGTATGTTTCTATACGGTATGAACCTGATGGGGGATGGTCTCCAGAAATCTGCCGGTAATAAGATGAAACGTCTTTTGGGATACCTGACAAATAATCGATTGGTTGCAGTGTTGGTTGGTACTCTTGTTACGGGTATCATTCAGAGTTCATCGGCAACAACAGTAATGGTAGTAGGCTTTGTTAATGCTGGAATTATGAACCTGGGACAAGCAGTCGGCGTTATTATGGGTGCTAATATCGGTACTACGGTAACTGCATGGCTGGTATCCATGAATGAATGGAGTGCTGTCTTTAAACCGGATTTCTTTGCTCCGGTTTTACTAGGAATCGGTGCCTTTGTCTTAATGATGTCCAAGAATCAGAAGAGAAGGGATATAGCTGAGATCGTTATTGGTTTTGGATTGCTATTTGTCGGTCTTCAATTCATGTCGGATGTAATCAAACCCTATGCCGATGCACCAATCTTTGCAGATGCCTTTAGAATAATGGGACAAAACCCGATCCTGGGTATTTTAGCGGGAGTTCTTGTTACGGCTATTATCCAAAGCTCCTCCGCATCAGTGGGTATCCTACAGACACTTGCAATGTCCGGAGTTGTGAATTGGAACTCTGCAATCTTTATCACTCTGGGGCAGAATATCGGTACCTGTATCACTGCTATTCTTTCCTCACTAGGAGCGAACAAGACAGCAAAACGAGCTGCGTTTATTCATTTATCCTTTAATGTCATCGGAGCCGTTATCTTTGGTACAGTCATGTTTTTTGTATTTAAAGTAAATCAGAGTTTTGCTGCTTCTAAAATTAATAGTATAGAAATTTCAATCTTTCATACCTTATTTAATATTACAAATACAATCATATTATTCCCCTTTGGAAATTGGCTTGTAAAGCTTTCCGGTATGATTATTGATGATTCTAAGGTCGAGATTTCTAATGATGAGTTACATGTGACCTTACGTCACTTAGATGAGCGAATTCTTGAGACACCATCCTTTGCGGTGGAGAATTCGGTGAAAGAGGTTGTTCATATGGGGCGTATCACCTTGGATAATGCAAGAGAAGCAGTGGAAGCCTTACTTCAGAATAATAAAGAAAAAGCCGAAAAGGTTATTGAAGTAGAAAAAATTGTAGATGCGCATCAAAAGATTATTACCGAATATTTAATCAAGATCAATAATTTATCTCTGACCGAAAAGCAGCATCAGGTTGTAAATAATCTATTTTATACGATTACAAATATTGAGAGAGTCGGTGATCATGCGGAAAATCTTGCGGATTTGGCTCTAGAAAAGATACGTGATGACATATTTCTTACGGAAGAAGCTTATAATGAATTGGCTGAGGTATGTACATCGGCTATTGATTCCTTCGATTACGCAATCAAAGCAAGAGAAACAGAAGATATCCAATATATCCGTGAAGTGGAGCGTTTAGAGGATTTGGTTGATGATATGAAAGATAAATTAAGACAAAGTCATATAAATCGTTTATCTCAGGGCTTGTGCACACCAGAAAATGGTGTTATATTTATAGATGCATTAATTAATCTTGAGCGAATATCAGATCATTCTCTAAATATTGCAAATTTTGTAGAAAGTGAGATGGCTCAATAGTTGTAACAAAACAAAACTGCACAAAAAAAACAAGGATTAAATTTAATTTAGTAACATATTCATAATATTCAAGAAATTGAGAAATATGCTCTTGATATTTTATCTTAAATTAGGTAAAATAAATTTGGATTGAGAAATTTTTGTCAATGTGTCCAAGCGATTCAAATTTTATATGAATAGAAGGTTTTATCATGTTTAATTGCTGCCCTATGGCAGTATATTATAAATTAAAACAATTAGGAGGAATATAATCATGGCAGTAAAAGTAGCAATTAATGGTTTTGGACGTATCGGCCGTCTTGCTTTCAGACAGATGTTCGGCGCAGAAGGTTACGAGATCGTGGCTATCAACGATTTAACAGATGCTAAGATGTTAGCTCACTTATTAAAATACGATTCCGCACAGGGTAGATATGTTGGACATGAGGTTGTAGCGAAAGAAAGTTCTATCGTTGTTGACGGTAAGGAAATTCAGATCTACGCTCAGAAGAATCCGGCTGATTTACCTTGGGGCAAGCTTGGTGTAGACGTAGTTCTAGAATGTACTGGTTTCTTTGCTTCTAAGGCTAAATCTCAGGCACATATCGATGCAGGTGCTAAGAAGGTTGTTATCTCTGCTCCGGCTGGCGATGATCTTCCTACAGTAGTATTCAGTGTTAATGAAAATACTTTAAAGGCATCAGACACTATCATTTCCGCAGCTTCTTGTACTACTAACTGCTTAGCTCCTATGGCAGATACTTTAAATAAATTAGTTCCTATCGAGAAAGGCTTCATGACTACCATCCACGCTTACACAGGTGATCAGATGACTCTTGACGGCCCTCATCCGAAGGGTGATTTAAGAAGAGCACGTGCTGCAGCAGTTAATATCGTACCTAACTCCACAGGAGCTGCTAAGGCTATCGGTCTTGTTATCCCTGAGTTGGCTGGTAAATTAGACGGTGCTGCACAGAGAGTTCCTGTTCCGACAGGTTCCACTACTGAGTTAGTTGCAGTTGTAAACGGTAAGGTTACAAAAGCAGATATCAACGCAGCTATGAAGGCAGCTCAGAGCGCATCCTATGGTTATACAGAGGACGAACTTGTATCTTCTGACATCGTTGGTATTACCTATGGCTCTTTATTTGACGCTACCCAGACTAAGGTTACTGACCTTGGAGAAGGAAAGAGCTTAGTAAAGGTTGTTTCCTGGTATGATAACGAGAACTCCTATACAAGCCAGATGGTTAGAACAATTAAATACTTTGCAGAATTAGCATAATATTTAATACACGATTCAAATAGTTTGATAATCTTGTTTTGAATCATGCTTTAATTGATCCATCATGGGTCCGGTCTCTCAGGACCGGACCCTTTTTTGGTTCATAGGAAATTATGTCCTATGAGAAAAAGTCGATTAGCAGTTATCTACTGATCGGCTGTATGAGTTTCTAAGGATAACATAGAATTAATTCCTTAATGAGCGTTTAAACGTTGTAAAACATAGTATTGAAAGGAGATATTATATGTTAAATAAGAAGTCAGTTGATGATATCAATGTAAAAGGAAAAAGAGTCTTAGTTAGATGCGATTTCAATGTTCCGTTACAGGAGGGTAAGATAACCGATGAGGTACGTCTTGTAGAAGCTCTTCCTACCATTAAGAAATTACTCGCAGATGGTGGTAAGGTTATACTTTGCTCTCATTTAGGCAAGCCGAAGGGTGAGCCGAAGCCTGAATTATCCTTAGCTCCGGTAGCAGTTAGATTGGCTCAGTTACTTGGCCAGGAAGTTAAATTCGCGAAGGATGATAATGTAGTTGGAGAAAATGCGAAGGCTGCTGTTGCTGCTATGAAGGAGGGCGATGTAGTACTTCTTGAAAATACCCGTTATAGAGTGGAAGAGACAAAGAACGGTGAAGCGTTCAGCAAGGAACTAGCTTCTCTATGTGACGTCTTTGTTAATGATGCCTTTGGTACCGCTCATAGAGCACATTGCTCCAATGTAGGTGTAACTCAGTTTGTAGAGACAAGCGTAGTTGGTTACCTTATGCAGAAGGAAATCGAATTCCTTGGTAATGCAGTAAATAATCCGAAGAGACCCTTCGTTGCAATTCTTGGTGGATCAAAGGTTTCCAGTAAGATCTCTGTAATCGATAATCTTCTTGATAAGGTTGATACCTTAATCATCGGTGGCGGTATGGCTTATACCTTTATGAAGTCTCTTGGTGAAGAGGTTGGTAAATCATTATTAGAGCCTGATTTTATCGATTATGCGAAGCAGATGATGGAAAAGGCTGAGAAGAAGGGTGTTCGTTTATTAATCCCTATCGACACCGTTGTTGCTCAGGAGTTTTCGAATGATACTCCTTACAAGACTGTAAACCGTGGTGAGATTGAGCCGGATTGGGAAGGCCTTGATATCGGCGAAAAGACTCGTGAATTATATGCAGATGCAATCAAAGATGCTAAGACAGTAGTTTGGAACGGACCGATGGGTGTATTTGAATTATCCAATTTCGCAGCAGGAACCATCGCTGTTGCTAAGGCACTGGCTGAGATCGATGCTACCACAATTATCGGTGGTGGTGATTCTGCAGCAGCTGTTAATATCTTAGGCTTTGGCGATAAGATGTCTCACATTTCTACCGGTGGTGGCGCTTCTCTAGAATTCTTAGAGGGCAAAGAGCTTCCCGGTATCGCTGCAGCTAATAATAAGTAATAGGAGTAATCCTATCATAGGAGGAATATCATGCGTAGAAAAATAATTGCAGGAAACTGGAAGATGAACAAGACTCCAGCAGAAGCAGTCGCTTTAATCAATGAATTAAAGCCTTTGGTAGTAACAGAAGAGGCAGACGTTGTATTTTGTGTTCCCTCAGTATCATTAACAACAGCATTGGAAGCAGCAAAGGGAACGAACATTGCAATCGGTGCTCAGAACATGTATTATGAAGAGAGCGGTGCCTATACCGGTGAGATTTCTCCCAGTATGTTAACCAGTATCGGAGTAAAATATGTTATCATCGGACATTCAGAGAGAAGAGAATACTTTGCAGAGTCAGATGAGACTGTAAATAAGAAGGTATTAAAGGCATTTGAGCATGGTATCACACCTATCATTTGCTGCGGTGAGTCCTTAAAGCAGAGAGAGCAGGGAATCACAATTGATTGGATTCGTCAGCAGATTAAGATTGCATTCTTAAACGTTTCAGCGGAGCAGGCTAAGGTTGCTGTTATTGCTTATGAGCCTATCTGGGCTATCGGTACCGGTAAGGTTGCTACAACCGAGCAGGCTGAAGAGGTATGTAAGGCGATTCGTGAGTGCATTGCAGAGATCTACGATGAAGCAACAGCAGCAGCAATCCGTATCCAATATGGCGGCAGTGTAACAGCATCTAGCGCAGCTGATTTATTCTCCCAGGCTAATATTGATGGTGGTTTAGTTGGTGGTGCTAGTTTAAAGGCTGACTTCGGAAAGATTGTAAATTACAAGTAGGATTTCATCTTTATGTTGATATAGAATTAGATATATAAATGGAAGAAACACGTAATGCGAGTTTCTCTGATGCCTGTTTACATGCATTGTTCGTGCATCTACGTTCGCATACATGTAAGCGGGCTTGCAATGCTAACTTTGCTTTGCAGAAATTGATCCTTCATGGGTCCGGTCTTTGGGGACCGGGCCCATTGCTATATGTTAATTTTAACATATTCATGCATACCATTTGACAAATGATGATGTTTAAGTATATACTTTAATTCGAGCTGTTCCTAAGAAGACCGACAAAATGTGATACTAGCATGTAGAATGTGGATCAGCACAAATAGCGATATAAGAAAGTAACATACCTATTAGGATTATGATATTATCTAAGCGTTGTGAGCATAATGCGAGAAAGACATTCGTTATAGTCTTGAACGTATATGACACAGCAAAAGAACATGAATGTAATTCGTTTTCATGATATAGTATCAGGGTATGATTATAATAGATAAGTAGGGAATAGGATGATTGTAAATTATCTAACGCCTAAGTGATAAATGCGTTCAAAATGATTTTATATGTAAAGGAGTAATAGAAATGAGTAAAAAGCCTACAGTATTAATGATATTAGATGGTTATGGTCTTAATGAGAAGAAGGAAGCAAATGCTATTGCTGAAGCTAATACACCGGTAATGGATCGATTAATGGCAGAATATCCTTTTGTTAAGGGATATGCAAGTGGTATGGCAGTTGGCCTTCCAGATGGTCAGATGGGTAATTCTGAGGTAGGTCATATCAATATGGGCGCCGGCAGAATTGTCTACCAGGAGCTTACCAGAATCACAAAGGAGATTAAGGACGGAGATTTCTTCAAGAATGCTGCACTATTAGCAGCAATCGATAATTGCAAGAGAAACAATTCTGATTTGCATCTTTACGGGCTATTATCCGATGGTGGTGTACACAGCCATAATACACATTTGTATGCACTTTTGGAGCTTGCAAAGAAGCAAGGCTTAACCAATGTTTATGTTCATGCGTTCCTTGATGGACGTGATACACCGCCTTCTTCCGGTAAGGGCTTTGTTGAGGAGCTTTGGGAGCAGATGAAGATCATCGGTGTTGGTAAGATTGCAACTGTAATGGGTAGATATTATGTAATGGATCGTGATAACCGTTGGGATCGTGTAGAAAAAGCATACCGCGCCATGGTTTTCGGTGAGGGTGAGAAGGCAGAGAGCGGAGTGCTCGCTGTTCAAAATTCCTATGATATTGAAAAGTATGATGAATTTGTGCTTCCGACTGTAGTTGAGGAGAATGGCAAACCCGTAGCGACCATTAAAGATAAGGATTCGGTTATCTTCTTCAATTTCAGACCGGACAGAGCAAGAGAGATTACAAGAGCATTCTGTGATGAGGAATTTAAAGGCTTTGATCGTGGCAAGAGAGTCGAACTTACTTACGCTTGCTTCTCCGAATACGACATTACCATTCCGAATAAGATTGTAGCATTTCATAAGATTTCTCTGGACAATACCTTCGGACAGTTCTTAGCTGCAAATCATAAGACTCAGCTTCGTCTTGCAGAGACCGAGAAATATGCACATGTTACCTTCTTCTTCAATGCAGGAGTTGAGGTTCCAAATGAAGGTGAGGATCGTATCCTTGTTAATTCTCCTAAGGTAGCAACCTATGATCTTCAGCCAGAGATGAGTGCTTATGAGGTTGCAGATAACCTGGTTAAATCCATAAAGTCTGGTAAATATGACGTGATTGTGGTTAATTTTGCAAATCCGGATATGGTAGGTCACACCGGAATCGAAGGTGCGGCTATTAAGGCAATTGAAACGGTAGATCAATGTGTAGGAATGGCAGTAGAAGCTTTACTTGAGGTGGATGGTCAGATGTTCATCTGTGCGGACCACGGAAATGCAGAGCAATTAGTGGATTACAATACCAATGAGCCCTTTACTGCTCATACCACCAATCCGGTTCCGTTTATCTTAGTAAACTATGATAAAGAGTATACATTAGCAGAGGGTGGATGTCTTGCAGACATTATTCCTACTATGATCGAGATGATGGATATGGTAAAACCGGATGAAATGACTGGAAAGTCCCTGCTGATTAAAAAATAGGTTGAAATATTTTCTAATCTATGGTAGAATTGAGTTTAGTTTTTAGGAGGTGTAGACATGGGAGCTTTAAAACTAATCGTTCAGATTATATACATTTTAGTGTGTATAGCATTGACATTCGTAGTGCTGAGACAGGAAGGTAAGCAAGCTGGTTTATCCGGTGCGCTGGTTGGTACCGGTGAGACTTATTGGAGTAAGAATAAGGGACGTTCTGTTGAAGGTACTCTCGAACGAGTAACGGAGTATTTAGCAGCAGCGTTTATCATTCTTTCCATTATTTTATGCTTGAATTGGTAATCAATTAGATAGGAATGCATTCAAAACACTCTGAAATTTTTCGGAGTGTTTTTTTAAATCTTATGTTAAAGCATGTAATATATGGTATACTAATACTAAATGATATGCCGTTTGACAGGAAGACTATAGATTGGCATAGGTAGAAATTATTTTTAAGAAGAAAAGTAGGTGTTATAAGTGAAAGAAACTGAACTATTAGAAGAGAAAAAATTAATGCTTGAAGAACTATTTGCAAGCAAGGAATATAAACCGATGAGATTCAAGGATCTTCTGGTGCTGCTCCAGGTACCAAGAGGAGCAAAGCATGAGCTAAAGCTGGTGTTGGACCAGCTGATTTCTACCGGTAAGATTATCCTGGATAGCCAGGGACGATATAGAATTCCTGGAGATGATGTGAAGGTAGGAACCTTTTCTGGTACCCAGAGAGGCTTTGGCTTTGTGTCAATTGAGGGAGAGAATCAAGATATCTTCATTCCCGGAGATGCTACGAAAGGTGCACTTCATGGTGATAAGGTCATGATTACGATTAAGGAGGAGCAGACAGGACGAAGAAGAGAAGGTGCCGTAGTAAATATTGTGGAACGCAGCAATGATCGAGTGATCGGAACCTTCGAAAAGAGTAAGAATTTTGGTTTTGTCCGTCCGGATAATCAGAAGTTTGGAAAGGATGTCTTTATTCCAAAGGAATTTACTAAGGGAGCAGTTGACGGTCATAAGGTAGTGGCTAAGATCACCAACTTCGGAGATGCCACCTCGAATCCAGAGGGTAAGATTGTGGAGATACTAGGACATGTGAATGACCCCGGAGTTGATATAATTTCCGTAGTCCGTGCCTATGATTTGCCGGTGGATTTCTCGGAGGAGGTTATGAGATCACTGAATAAGGTGCCGGACGAGATTGATCAGGAAGAGATCAAAAATCGTAAGGATATTAGAAATATTACGACAGTAACCATTGATGGCGAGGATGCTAAGGATCTGGATGATGCAATTACCATCAGTAAGGAAGGGGATATTTATCATCTAGGTGTTCATATAGCAGATGTGACTCATTATGTGAAGGAAGGAGCCCCTCTCGATAAGGAGGCTCTTAAGCGTGGAACCAGTGTGTATCTGGTTGATCGTGTAATCCCGATGCTACCTCATAAATTATCCAATGGTATCTGTTCCTTGAATCCGGGAGTTGACCGCCTGGCGCTGAGTTGTTTTATGGATATCGATGCAAAGGGTACGGTTCTAGGTCATGAGATTGCTGAGACCGTAATTCGCTCGGATCGTCGCATGACTTATACGAATGTGGCGAAGATTGTAGAGGAAACCGACGAGGAGGTAACGAAGGAATACGAAGATCTGGTTCCAATGTTTATGCTGATGCAGGAATTAGCAGAGGTGCTGCGAGCTCGTAGACATAAGAGAGGCTCTATTAATTTCGACTTCCCGGAGAGTAAGATTATTGTGGATAAGCTGGGGAAGCCGGTTGAGATCAAGCCCTATGAGAGAAATAAAGCGACTAAAATTATCGAAGAGTTCATGCTGATTGCCAATGAGACCATTGCAGAAGATTTCTTCTGGCAGGAAATTCCCTTCGTATATCGTACTCATGATAATCCGGATGAAGATAAGATTAAGAAGCTGGCTATTTTTATCAATAATTTTGGTTATAGTATAAAGCTTGGGCAGGAGGAGATTCATCCCAAGGAATTGCAGAAGCTTCTAGTAAAAGTGGAGGATACCCCGGAGGAAGCATTGATTAGTCGATTAACTCTTCGGTCTATGAAGCAGGCGAAGTATACGGTAGCCAATACAGGCCACTTTGGCTTATCCGCTAAATATTATTGCCATTTTACCTCTCCTATCCGTAGATATCCTGATCTGCAGATACACAGAATTATTAAGGAGAACCTGAATGGCAAGCTGGGAGAGAAGAGAGTTCAGCATTATGAGAAGATTCTCTTCGAGGTAGCAAACCATTCCAGTAAGACCGAGCGCCGTGCTGAGGAGGCAGAGCGTGAGGTGGAGAAGCTAAAGAAGGTAGAATACATGATGGAGCATATCGGCGAGACCTTTGAAGGTGTAATCTCAGGTGTTACCTCCTGGGGAATGTATGTGGAATTACCGAATACGATTGAGGGAATGATTCGAGTCAGTGAGATGAATGATGATTATTACATCTATGATGAAGAACGGTACCAAATGATCGGAGAGCATACCAAAAAAATATATAAGTTGGGGCAGATGGTTACGGTTGAGGTCGTAAATGCCGATAAGATTCTACGTACCATTGATTTTGCTCTTGTGGAGGCAGTGCCTTCTATAGAAAGGAGCCATGAAGAATAAAGTGGGGGAAAATATTAAACTGATTGCCAACAATAAGAAGGCATATTTTGATTATTTTATTGAGGATAAGTTTGAAGCAGGTATCGCTTTGCATGGAACAGAGGTTAAATCACTTAGGATGGGAAAATGTAGTCTAAAGGAATCCTTTCTTCGGATTGAGAAGGGTGAGATGTTCATTTATAACATGCATATCAGTCCATATGAAAAGGGGAATATCTTTAATAAGGATCCACTTCGGGTGCGAAAGCTCCTAATGCATAAATACGAGATAAATAAAATCGGAGGGCAGCTTGTACAAAAGGGCTATACCTTGGTGCCGCTGCAGATTTACTTTAAGGGTAGTCTCGTAAAGGTAGAGGTTGGTCTGGCACGCGGTAAGAAGCTATATGATAAGCGTGAGGATATTGCGAAGAAGGATCAGCGAAGAGAAGCGGAGAAGGATTTTAAGGTGAAGAATTTATACTAGGTTATCACGAAAGCAGAAGCTTGCAGGTTACGAAGGAGGAAATAAGGATTATGAAACGAAGAGTGACGGCAATCTCAGTCATTTGGATACTATTGTTTTGCATGATAGAATACATTGGTACTACGAATGCATTGGCTGCGCAGAATAACGGAACTTTGATCACCTTGACTCAGCCGGAACAGGTGTTGGAAACGATCACTTATCAGGGTATTACGGTAGAAGCAATCTATACCAATGCTGCTCATTCGGGCTCAGATCCAATCTATAGCTGTGCAGCCTTTGTTAAGAAGTTCTATCAACAGGTATATGGAATTGGTGTATATAATCTTCATTCTTCGGTGAGCACACCATTGGTATATAACAATAAGGGGAGCTTCATGATTACTGAGTCACCACAGGTTGGTGACATTGTAAGAGACAATGCAAGAACTCACTGGGCAATCGTAAAAGAGGTAAGTGAAGATAAGGTTACAATAATACAACAGAACTATAGAACCGGTACAATGGCCTGGGCAGGGTGTACTGTAGATAGAACGGGAACGGGATATACCTTCTTTACCTACAGTGAACGAATTGCTGAAACCCCAATGTCTACTGCTTCTGAGATGGAGGAGACAAATGAAATCGATGAGAAATCATCGGAATCGGAATTTATTCCATTAAATCCTACTCCTACATTAAAGGAGACAGCGAAGACATTATATATCGGTTATCAGGATTATGAGATTAAGCTGGAACAGTTAGCAGAGGATGCAACGATTTATTATACCTCCGATTCTCCTGAGGTAGCAGTGGTAAGTAGTGATGGTATTATTTGCCCGCTTCAAACAGGTAAAGCTATCATATATATCCATGTGGCTCAAGACAATGTGATTAATGAGTTACAAATCGCGATTAGTGTTAAAGAACCATATCTTAAGCTTTCCGCTTCCAATAAAGAGCTTACTGTGGGTGAGCTTGTAACGATCAAGGCTAAGAAATACGGAACAAAGGAAGCAATATCCTGGCAGGTATCAGACAAAGCAATTGCGACAATAAATAAGAAAACTGGTGAACTAAGTGCCAAAAGGAAAGGAACCGTTACTGTGACGGCGAAAACAGCCACTGGTCTGTCATCAAAGCTTAAGATTAAAGTGAAATAAAAAGCTATATTGTAGATCCGCCCATAATAAACGATATCATTTTATTGTAATCTCTTCGTAATACCAAAGAAAGTCAATGGCTATAAGGAAAACGTTATAATAGGGGGGATTCCATACTGTAATTGACTGGCAGGTCTGGTAATAATAAATGATGCAATTTGTTGTTGCTTGCTTGACATGAGGATTAAAATGTATTACGATAGTTATGCGTTTGAAAACCGGATATTATGAAGGGGCTATGCCGATATATAAGCAACCTGCTTCATAATCACAATCATACCTTAACGGGGTTGTACTGGTTTCGACGGGGGTTTTGAAATTGTAGAAGCCATTCGCAGACTAGGACTGCGTCATCAACTTAGAAATAAAATTAAACGCAAACAATAATTACGAATTAGCTGCAGCGTAAGCATGCAGCTTGTCGACCCTAGGCAACTCGCGGCTTAGGACC
>JAEZKA010000068.1 GCA_023436225.1 Bacillota bacterium | reverse complement strand
CACTTTTTGCATAGCATACATCATAAATGTTGAAGCTAAGTGTTTTTGTGAGGTTGTTAAAGCCGTATAACGTAAGCTTTTTATCCAACCCTAACATCACAACCTTTCTTTCATAGTATCTTACGCCGAACAATAAAATATTTCATCCTGAGCAGAAAAATGTAAATAGTAAGATTAGTCAAACTCGGCATGAATTATGTAATATAAAACAGTAATAAAAATTAGCTGAAAAATAATAATCAACAGCATTGACTATTATACAAAAATGTATCCTAATATGCAAGCATTATTTTTACTATTCCTAAACACCAAGTTTAGTATTACTGTTCTTTCCACGCATAAGCAGATTAGTCTGACAAATAGCTCGGAACTACTTAAAGCTTGCTTAAGAGTATTCCGAGCTTTTGTCAGCTAGTGCAACGTGACCAGTCCGAAGCTGCTTATGTGTGGAACGCGGCAATACATGGATAAGTGTAACGCGATTGCAGTCTACTGAAACAGTTGAATAAACTGTTTAAATACTTCTTCTCTATTTTTGGCTGTCTCATAATAGGGTAAGTTATACTTTATGCACTGCTCCTTTATAAACTTGCTCTCTTCAACAAGTTCTACACAACCTTTACGTAATTCGTCTTCGGATTTATAGAAAGTATAGTCCTTCTCGGTGTCGTAAGTTTTTAGTATGGAAAAACGTTCTTCCGGTGTCATATCGGAAGTGATAAAATAGAAAATCTCACAATTTCTACCATGCAAATATTTCATATAATCTTCGGGTAGTAATTGATAAACGTCTAAGACCATGCCTGGCTCAAACTCATCATATTCACCACTTTCCATCATGGCTTTAATGAACGGAGCAATTTTACCGCTAATATGGTGAAGCTTATCCAGAGAAGGCATGTTTGCAGAAGTGTCTATACCTAATTCCGGAAAAACCTTTTCAAATCCAGCATTAATTGAATCCATGCTAACATGCTGATAGCCAAATTTTTTTGATATTATATGAGATATTGTACTTTTTCCAGCACGGGGAACTCCCGAAATAATTATATTATTTTTCACAGTCACACCACCTAATATATTTCTATTTTATGTTTTATTGTAATACAAATTATACATCATAAAACATAATATTACAAATATGTCAATTCTATTTTATGTACCGAATCATCACGCTTTCGATCTTCCATTGGCATTTAAAATCAACTTATTTGTGGTTTCCTTTATATAGATACACGGAATAAAGTTTCATCTGCTTCGATAAAGCTATCTAATCTCATACTTCAGCAAGTTACTGGAGAGCATCCAAAAAAATCTTGTCTCCATACAAAAACTGTATTTCGATGAATGTCACAAATCTTCGCTGATTTACATTCTTAATATCAATATTATGATGTGACAAATCCAAATAATAAAAGACTTAATAATTTCACAACCAAAAAGGAAGTAATCTAGACAGGCCGGAGTATCTGCTGATGTATTCCGTCAGAACGGATAGCGGGTTGAGGATGTTCGAAGCAGACTGACATATGCTTTATCATGTCAGGGCTGATGCGAACATAATCAATCCGTTGTCCGGGCGTCGGAATACATGTAGATATCCTGCCTGTCTAGATTACTTCAGCAAAACTGTCAATATTACTTCAACAAAACTGCCGTGTTACTATATATCCAGCGTCATCTGGGCTTCCTCTTCTGCCTCCAGCTTAAAATCCTCCAGCTTCTCCGGATTCATAACCGGCAAGGAGTCTAAGGACTGTAGTCCAAAGCTTCTTAGGAATTCTTCTGTCGTTCCCAGAAGAATAGGTCTTCCTGGGGCATCCATTCTACCCATCTCACAGATCAGATTATATTCAATCAGTTTGTTAACTGCATGGTCGGATTTTACACCTCGAATTTGTTCGATCTGTAGCTTCGTAATCGGTTGCTTGTAAGCAATGATCGATAAGGTTTCCAATAAAACATCGGTTAACACATGCTTTTTGGGAACGTGGGTGATTTTAACGATTGATTCATACATCGATGGCTTTGTGCACATCTGGAAGGCACCATCCAGCTCGATGATATAGATACCTCGTTCTTCACTGCTATATTGGTCCATCATATTGCGGACGATTTTCCTTATAGTTTCAACATCATGGTCTAAAGCGCCTGCGATACGTTCTACCTCGACAGCTTCCCCCATTGTAAATAAAATTGCTTCAATTTGTGCTTCAATCATCTTCAACTCCATTAAAAGCCTACCTCCTCCATAGTAATGATATCTGTTGCAAGATAGGTAATAATTATATCATCAAATAAATACTCCTGTGAAATCTCGATCCTTCCGATTTTGATCAGCTCTAGAATCCCAAGAAAGGTCACAATAATCTCCATCCTTGAACTTAGTGCTTCCAGTAGATTACGGAAAGAAAATTTTCTATGTAATAAACCATATTTCTGAATTTGGACGAATTTCTCGGAGAGGTTGATTTCTTCCTTTTCAATCTTTCCAAATTTGCTTCGGATTGGGTCAATCTTGTCCACCTGTTTCTTAACGATGGATTTGAAAATCTCATGCAGCTTAGATAAGGTAAGATCACTTAACAGCTCGTCCACATCAATATCCTCTTTATAATCAGCAATCTCAGAAGGGATGGTGGGTTGCTTAAATAATACTCTGGATGCATCCATTTCTCTGTCCTTTAGCTCCTCCGAGATATATTTATACATTTTATATTGTAACAATCGATCCACCAGCTCCTGCCTTGGATCAACGGTTTCTTCGTCCTCGCTCTCTTCTGCAGGTAACAGCATCTTAGACTTAATATTGATTAAGGTCGCTGCCATTACCAGAAACTCACTCATAATCTCCAGATTCTTGGTATCCATCTGCTTGATATAATCCAAATATTGCTCCGTGATAGTTACAATCGGTATGTCATAAATATTAATTTTATTTTTATCAATCAAGTGAAGCAACAGGTCCAAAGGGCCCTCGAAGGCTTCTAATTTAACCGGAATACTCATGTTACTCCTTTCCTTAGGCCGATCAGGCGAAATGTCTTATCGTATTATACGGTAATTATTCTGCTTTGTCCTTTTTTAATTTCACATAAATAATCTCCGGTATATTAAATATTCTTGGCATAATAGAGTGAGAACCCAATCCTCTGGATACGATTAGATGGGAAGCGCCTTTTGTATGCTTCCCTTTGTCGTATTTGGGGAAGAGCTTAGCCTGAGGTGAAATTATCCCTCCAATTCCCGGAAGGCGCATCATTCCTCCATGCAGATGCCCGGATAGTGTAAGATCAGCTCCCCAATTAGCATAAGCATTAAAATGAACAGGATTGTGGGCGATTAAAAGCTGAAAATGCTCCTTCGAGCTCTCACCAACCAGCTCCGTTAATTCCTTTTGTGGCAGCTCTTTCGATGAATTGAACTCAAAATAATCATGAGGAAGAGAAACCCCGGTGATCCGCAATGAGGAGGAATGCAACGTAAGTATCGTACTTTCATTATCCAGAAAGGTTACCTTGGTATCTTCTAATCTCTTTTTGTATTCTACCCAAGTAGAATAGTGCTCCTTATCTTCCTTTGTCCATGGAATGGATGCATCCTTACCAATCCGTTCCAACCTTTGTTCATGATTCCCATAGGCATAATAAATCTTATAACTCTTCGCGAGCTGTTCCATCAATACATAAGCATTACTCGGATAACAAATCTCCTTTTTATTCACCATGTCACCGGCAACAATAATAAAATCCGGTTCCATCGCCCGAATTCTCTTGATCAGGCGCCTATTATTTTTGCCAAAGGTACAGTTATGTAAATCCGCTAATAACACAAAACTCGTATTGTTCAATGTATTAGGAAGCTTTGCCGAGCAAATGGTATGCTTTGTTGTTAAAATGAGTTTTCGCTCAATGAATGTCCACAAAACAATCAATAATATAACCCATAATAGGATCGTATCTTTCTGCATGCCATACTCCTTTCAATGCAATATGTAGGTATTCAATAAGATATTAATCAATATCTCGTACCTATTATACTATACTAGTTCGGGTTTCATGTGTCAATAAGATAGAAGTCGGTTACCATAAGAATCAGATAAATAAGATTGCACTCAAGCTTGGTGCACAAGATAAATGGGGCTGCTGCATTATGAATTTTGCTTCAGCCCCAAGAAATGATAGAATTTATTACAACTAATTTCCTATAAAATATTTTTTTAATACCTTTACAAAATAATTCTTTAAACCAGCTTTTTCTACTGCTTCTGTCGCAAGAATATCAAAGGTACCGATCTTATCATTTCCATAGTAATAGATAATCTCTCCAATTTTTGCATCCATCGGTATCGGAGCATCAACCTTTTCATACAGAATCACTTCTTTGCGAATGTCTGCCTTACTTTTTCCTTTCGAACAAAGATAGGAAAAATCCTGAGCTGTCTTGCCTTTAACTGCATCAAGAACACCCTTACTCACCTTAACCGGTGTCAGTACTGTATCAGAATTATTATCCGTATAGATGCTGTAATTCGCGAAGCCGTAATTCAAAAGTTTTGAGGCTTCTAAGAACCTTGTTTTTGTGTCCGGTGCACCCATAATGACAGCAATCAGATCCATGTTCTCTTTTTTCGCCGTTGCGGAGAGGCAGTACTTGGCGAGACTGGTGGATCCAGTTTTAAGTCCAGTAATTCCCTGGTAGAAG
>JAEZKA010000107.1 GCA_023436225.1 Bacillota bacterium | reverse complement strand
TTTATTACAAAATTGTATGAACGGTGACCTGTTGATAACTATGGGCGCCGGAGACATCGTATCCGTGGGAGAAAATCTTCTAGGATTGTAGTTATCCACATTATCCACAGTATTATCAACAATTTATGTTGTTAAATGCTGTGGATATTCTTTTCACAAAATTCTTTTCTACAATTATAGATTTGAGGCTTGAACTGTTCAGATTTTAACTATATTCTCTAAGGTTATTACAATTTTTTACATATTTTTACCTCCTTTTCATCCACATTATCCACAATATCCACAACCCCCAAAAACTCCACAAACACTGAAAATAGGCTATTTCCAACGCAAAATATGTGTGCTATAATGTGCACGATAAGCAGATTAGTCCATGGATGACATGGCATTTATCGAGCTTGCTCGAATAAATGACTTGACATCCATGGATAAGTGCAACGACAACGAATGTGCGCAGCACATGAGTTGCTAATCTGCGAAAAAGCAGATTAGTCCGTGAATGACATGGCATTTATCGAGCTTGCTCGAATAAATGACTTGACATCCATGGATAAGTGCAACGACAACGAATGTGCGTAGCACATGAGTTGCTAATCTGCGACAATAATCTACGACAAACTATTTGATTTATATACAATCCACTATTAGTTATACAAGGGTAAAAGAGAGGGGCCAAGCCTATGAATAAGATTTCATTACATGCCGAAGGTATTTCTGACGTTACCATCGTTCCAAATACCTTCATTGACCAGTTTATGCCGTCCGCAAACGGCGCTTATGTTAAGGTTTATCTATATTTGTTACGTTGCTTCTCCGGCAATTGCCCTGAAGTGACGATATCCTCCATTGCCGACTACCTGGATAACACCGAGAAAGATATTATTAGGGCTTTAACCTATTGGGAAAAACTTAATCTACTGAAATTAACACATAATGCACAGAAGGATATCACAGGGATTGACCTTTTGACTATAAATAGCACGCAAACTCTACCTATGAACACTGTTGACACTGATACCGAGATTGATGAGATCGCCGTCAGTATACATACCGAGACAAAGCCTGCCACCAGGCATAGCTACTCTGCGGAAAAGATTGCGCAGTTGACTAATAATGACGAGATAAAATGGGCCATGCATATCGTGGAGATCTACTTAGACCGTCCGCTCAAGCCCATGGATCTTCAACTTATTCTGTATCTTTATGAGGAGCTTCATTTCTCGGCTGAATTGATCATGTATCTCTATGAATACTGTGTATCCAAGGGTAAGAAAAATGCTTCTTATATCGAGGCGGTAGCCCTGACCTGGGCGGAAGAAGGGATTGATACAGAGGAGAAAGCAAAGGAAGCAACTGCAACGTATAACGAGCATTACAATGCAGTGAATAAAGCCTTTGGTTTAAATCGTGCACCCGGACAGATTGAACGACAATATATTACAAAATGGGTTGAGGTATTCGGCTTTTCTGACGATATTATTATTGAGGCTTGTAATCGCACCATCCTAAGAACACAGAAGCCGGATTTTAAATATACCGATAAGATTCTTGAGACCTGGTATAAGAAGAACGCAAAGACCCTGACCGCTATCGCCAGACTGGATGAGGAATTCAGCAAAACAAGTAAAAACCTTGATATGAATAAGGTTACAACGATACAAAAGCCTGCCCAGAATAAATTTAACCAGTTTCCTCAGCGTACCTATTCAGCACAGGATTATGCAGAGCTGGAGCGTAAGCTTCTAAACAAAGGCTTATAAAGGAGATCAAAGAATATGGCTCTTAAGAATGATCAATATAACCAGATTTTGCGGGATTATGACAGCCGCAGAATTTCTAATAAGCATGATATGGACAGTCGCCTTTCCCACGCCTATGGCTTAATTCCAGAATTAAAGGTGTTGGAGGAAGAGATTATCTCTCTATCAGCTGAGAGCGGAAGGATGGCTCTCCGGGGAGATGATAGCGCTTTAAGTAATCTGAGGGAAAAGATTGCAGAGCTCAATGCAAGAAAAGTAGAGCTGCTTGTTAAAGAAGGTCTTCCTACCGATTATCTTCAGATGAAATACCAATGTAACAAATGTCAGGATACCGGTTATATAGGGAAAATAAAATGTAATTGCTTCAAACAGGCAATTGCCGATTTAATGTATTCCGATTCTAATATCAGAGCAATCTTAGCCAACGAGAATTTCAGTCACTTCTCCTTCCGTTTTTATTCCGATGATTATGTCGATGAATCCCTTGGTTTATCACCACTTTCCAATATGCAGAAGGTAGTTGCTGGCTGCAAGAGTTTCGTAAAGCATTTTAATAAGAAGCCTGAGAATCTTCTTCTACTCGGCAATACCGGTGTTGGAAAGACCTTCTTGGCGAATTGCATAGCTAAGGAGCTTTTAGATCACGGCTATACAGTAATTTACTTAACCGCCTTCCGTCTGTTTGATATTCTCGAAAAACATAAATTCAGCAAGGATGAGGACAGTTCACTTGCAGCTTCCAATCAATTTGATTACATACTGGAATGTGATTTACTAATTATCGATGATCTTGGTACAGAGCTCAATAACTCTTTCACAAATTCCCAGCTCTATCTTATTATCAATGAACGGTTACTTCGCCAAAAATCAACGATTATTTCCACTAATTTATCTCTTCCGAATATAAATACCACTTATGGGGAACGTATATTTTCGAGGATTGTAAGCAGCTATAACGTACAACGTATTATTGGAGAAGACATCCGTCTTCTCAAGGCAGTCAACCATATGAATTCTTAAGAAAAGCCGAAAAGTGGCTTGACTAATGAATTTGATATATGTTATAACTTTAATGGCTTTTGAAACCAATTCTTATTTTCATGGAGGGACAATCTAATGTCAAAGCAACAGAAGATCGTAGAAACAATTCCTGTAGGACCGCTTGGTATTATCGCTCTTGAGAGCAGTAGCACCCTAGGACAACACGTGAATGATTACCTTGTTGAGTGGCGCAACTCGAGAGAAAGCGAACACAAAGGTACCATCGCATTTGCCGGATATCAAAGAGACTCTTATTTAATGAAGGCATGCTGCCCGAGATTCGGTACAGGTGAAGCAAAAGGACAGATTAAAGAATCTGTACGAGGCTCTGATTTATACCTTCTCGTTGATGTAACAAATTACAGTTTAACCTATTCCGTCTGCGGACATGAAAATCATATGTCACCTGATGATCATTATCAGGATCTGAAAAGAATTATTGCAGCAGTTGGTGGTAAAGCCAGAAGAATTACAGTAATTATGCCTTACTTGTATGAAGGCAGACAACATAGAAGAAGCTCTAGAGAATCTCTGGACTGTGCATTAGCATTGCAGGAGCTGACAAAAATGGGCGTAGAAAGTATCATTACCTTCGACGCACACGACCCCAGAGTTCAGAATGCAATTCCTCTTAACAGTCTTGAGACCGTAGCACCGAATTATCAGATCATCAAAGCGATACTTCATAATGTTCCGGATATCCGCTTAGATTCTGATCATATGATGGTAATCAGCCCGGATGAAGGCGGTATGTCAAGAGCAGTATACTTTGCTAATGTTCTTGGTCTTGACATGGGTATGTTCTATAAGAGACGTGATTACACAAAGATTGTGAAGGGACGAAACCCTATTGTGGCTCATGAATTCCTGGGCACTGATATTGCCGGCAAGGACATACTGATTGTTGATGATATGATCTCCTCCGGGGAAAGTATACTGGATGTTGCGACCGAATTAAAGAAGAGAAATGCGGGACGTATCTTTGTCGCTGCAACCTTCGGACTCTTTACTAATGGATTTGATAAGCTGGACGAGGCTTATGAATCAGGAATGATTTACCGTGTACTTACAACCAACCTGATTTATCAGACACCCGATTTATTATCCAAGCCTTGGTATATCAATGTAGATATGAGTAAGTATGTAGCTCTTATCATCGATACCCTCAATCATGATGAAAGCATCAGTGGTTTACTGAATCCGGTTGAAAGAATTCAGAACATCCTTAAGGAATATAATCAGGGAGGCAGAAAATTAACCTCTCAGGATATTAAGAATGAGATTGGAGACTAATAATATCCCAATATCATAATCGCTTAAAAATATAAGAATACGGAAACGGACTGTGGCAAAATACTATTTGCTTTTGCCACAGTCCGTTTTTATCATTCGTCCACTTCAAACTAATCTACCGCGATATATTCCTCTCCAATGGGATCTTCTGAATTATACTCCTCTTCCGTCTGTGATCCCTCTTCTGATTGTGTTCCTTCCTCCGATTGTGTATCTTCTCCGGCTTCTTCTCCAGTTTCTTCTCCGGTATCTACTTCCGGGATTTCTTCCTCCGGTACTTCTTCGGTATTTTCCTCATCGACGGGTTCATCAACGGTCTTATCATTCTCATCTATATCCGTATCTATGTCCCTTTCTACAGAGCTATCGGTATCACTATCCGGTTCCACATTGATAATGGTCCCACCCTCCTGAAATTCTTTCTCTTGTTCCTCCTTCAGTGCTTCTGCCTGTGCCTCCTCCATCTCCTTCTGTCTCTTTTCCTCCTCGAGTTTAGCCTCCCATTCGGATCTCCAATCATACAGTTCAAATTTCTTCTTCATAGAAGAGTCATGTATCTTCTCCATGAATTCGTGCCAGATGGCTCCGGGATAGGAGGAACCCGTAAGATCCTTCACTGGTTTCGGCATATCAAAGCCAACCCACACACTGGTCGTATAATAGGGTGTATATCCTACAAACCAACCGTCCTTCTTATCATTTGTGGTTCCTGTCTTGCCGGCACTGATTGTGTTCTTAAGTCCAAGCCCTTGTGCCGTTCCATTCTTTATAACTCCGGTCAATGTCTCTGTCATGATCCGGGAAGCCTTCCTCTGATAGATTTGTTTTGTCTCCATCTCATCTCCGACTATTTCATTCCCCTCCGAATCCATGATCTTTATAATACAGGTAGGCACTCGGTAATAACCGTCATTCTCCAGAGTTGCATATGCGGCAGCCATTTCAACCGGGCTGACACCAATTGTCAGACCTCCCAACGACGCTGCCGGAACATAGTCACTGTCACTAATCTTTGAAAAATTCATATTCAAAAGATACGATAAGCCTACTCTCGGTGTCAACTCCTCGAATAGCTTCCAGGCGACAGTATTCTTCGACAACTCAATCGCCCTCTGTAGCTTCATCTTACCAACATAATTACCTCCAGCATTCTTGGGGCCATCTTCCAGCTTCTTATCATCTACGATGCTCTCCGGTATATAATCCCGTTCAAAAGCAGGAGTATAGACAATTAATGGCTTAATTGCACTACCAGGCTGTCGAAAGCTCTGATAACCACGATTCAGGGTATAACCCTGACTTTCCTGCTCCCTGCCTCCTACAATTGCTACTACTCTGCCAGTGTCATTATCAATGCAGACAGCCGCTCCCTGCATCTGATAGATCCCTTCTTCATTGGTACCCTTAAAGCCGGACAATGCATCGTCAACCGACTTCTGTAACAACTCCTGATGCTTTAGATCAATCGAGGTATAGATACGATATCCATGGGTATAAAGCTCCTTCTGATAGCGATAATACATATCTTCATATTCCTCTTCGTATGCTTCTTGCTCATTCGTTGAATTGAAATGATTACGGAATTCAAAGCCGTTCACCTTCATCAAAGCCCTGATGGCAGAGTAGTAGGTGTATGTCTCCACATAATTCTTACGACCTGATTTTTCTTGATTTAGCCTGATTTTCTCATTCAGTGCTTCCTTGTATTCCTCCTCGCCTATCACGTCCTCTTCGAGCATTTGCTCCAGTATACGATCCCGCCGCTTTAGCGTATTATCCATATTAGACATCGGATTATATAGGTTTGGATTGTTCGGAATAGCACAGAGAAATGCAATCTGAGACAGACTAAGAGTGTTCACTCCCTCCGAAAAATAACCAAGTGCTGCTGCCTGTATTCCATAATGTCCATTGGCAAAATAGATCCCATTAAGATAGAATTCCATAATATCCGTCTTGGAATAAATTTTCTCTAATTCCTGAGCAGCAAAAATCTCCTCAATCTTACGCTCATAGGTAACCTTATGGCTTAAGAAGGTATTCCGTGCAACCTGCTGAGTAATGGTACTTGCCCCTTGAGTAATCTCGCCTTTATGCTTGATTAATTCGATTGCTGCTCTGATATTCGCCAGATAATCCACACCGTTATGCTGAAAGAACTTCCGATCCTCCGATACCACCATAGCATCAATGGCAGCCTTTGGTATATCCTCATAATCAATATAGTATACATCCTTCTCTGCCTTCAAGGTAGTAATCAGATTACCTTCCACGTCATACACCAAACTGGTCTGTGAAGCCTTAAAGGTATCCTCTGTCGAGGTTCTTACCTTCTGCTTCGCATCATTCTGAAGATCAAGTATCGTTCTTCCGTATTCCTTATAGAAGAAAAATATTATAATAACAATCGTCAGCAGCATGATAAAAACCAAAAGCTGTAGGCCAACCTTGATTTTACCTTTTGTACTTCTACCGTTATTCCTATTGTTTTTTCTCTTTCCATGCTTCTTCTGCACAATAATCCCTCGCATAATCCGTCACCTAAAATCATTATCCCTATCATTCTCTTTGAAGCTACTCCTAACGCTTCCTGTCACGATAGCTCTATCCAATGATAGGGAAGGTTTAATTCCTCCAATAGCTTCTGTTCTCTCTTATGGCAGGTGAATAATATAACCTGACTTCGCTGCGCTATCTCCGCCAATGCTGCCTTAACCCTTGTATCGTCATATAGAGCAAAGCTGTCATCAAACAGGAGCGGCATCTTATCCTTACCCATTAACAAATCAGCGACTGCCATACGCAGTGCAAAATATACCTGGTCAATGGTTCCGGCACTTAATCGCTCCAGAAGTACATAATCACCGTTTCTTCCAATCTTAATATCCAGTTTCTCATCAACCTTTAGATCGTTGTATTTCTGCCCGGTTATCTCACCGATTACCTTGGATACAGCATTATTCAGCTGTTGTCCAAAGCTGTCATGTATCTGGGCTGATAAATCCCCAATGGAGGACAGAGCAAGCTTAATTGCCTCTACCTCAACCCCACTCTCCGTCTGCTGCTTCTTCAACTTCTCATATTTTAACTGATTCTTAAGAAGCTCCTCTTCATTTCCCTCTAAGGCAGATATCTCCCATCTCACCTTTTCCATACGAAGTCTGCAGGCTTCTAAGCTCTCATTTAATTCTTTCTGTCTAACCCAAGTCTCCTGCTTTCTTAGACGAAGCTCATCCGTAATTCGTTGCATCGCCTCGGGAGTCAGTTCATCCGTCGCTATGAAATATTGCAGATAAGTCATGATGGCATCGTAGATGGAATCTAGATTGTCCTGTATATCGCTTTTACGCTTTTCATGCTCCTTGATCTGATCCATGGAATGCTGTATAGAAAGGAGACTCTGGTAAAGCTCCTCCTGCCGATCCGTTAGGGCTTCTATGGTATTCGCCTGATGCTTGGTCAGAATTTCCATGATCCCGTTCCCGGTGTCTCTTCTCTTCTGATCAAGGGTATCCTTCCTACGGTGAAGCGCACTCCTGCTCTTCCTATTCTTCCGCATCATAATAATATATCCTGCGCCTCTGGTAATCAGAGCGAACGCTCCCAGAAGGAATCCGACAAGATGAACCCCCGAAAGGAATACCGCAAGAAGTGCAATCACGATTGATGCAGGTATACTATAATTGAGCGCCTTACTGCTCCTTTTCTGTAAGTGACCCAATTTGTGGCTTAGCTCCTGCTCCTGCTTTTCCAACTCATAGAGATCGTTCCGTAAGGCTTCTGCCTTTTTCTTATCCATTTTCAGTTGCTCAAGGACCTGTTGCTGCTTCTCGCATACGTCCGATCTATTCTTAAGTTGTTTGATTTGCTCATCTAACTGTACCACTTGATGCTGTAGCTCCTGATAAATGCGATATTTTTCTAATATCGCCGGAAGCTGTTCCATGCGGCGAGCTGCTTCGCTATCCGGTTCTGTTGCCAACTCCCCCTTCTGTATTTGCAGCCTATTCTCCTGCTCCTGAAGCTCACGTAACTGCAGAGTCAATCGATCCAGCTTCTCCTCTTTGGCAATCCCGTCCTCAATTGCGCTTTGCAGCGTCTTAAGTGCCTCCTGATTCCAGGTGGCTTCCAAATGCTTTCGCTGTTCGTTAAGGAAGCTGACCGCTTTTGCAATATTAACCTCCTTACTCTTTGCAAGAGACAGGTTCGCGATATAATTATGTACCTGGGCAGCAAGCTCAGAGTCTGTCTGCGCCTTGAGCTGTTCAATACTGATTGTATTCTTAAAGGTTGATTCCGAAAAACCAGGTATCAACTCGCTGATCATGTCCTCACTCTGTCTTATCTCTCGTCCTGTTGATAAATCAATAATGGAGAAGCTTTTATCATTGGCATGAAAATTTCTCTGCAGCTGATACCTTTTTCCTTCAATCTCAACCTCCATACTTCCAGCGAAAGCTCCCGGATAATCCCAGGGCAAATATCTCATATACAGATCTTCTTTGGAAGCGGCTGCTCTGCCTCGCTGTCTTTGAATCCCAAAAAACATTCCCTTAATAAAGGTATGTATTGTAGATTTTCCCGCTTCGTTCTCTCCGTAAATCAGGTTAATACCGGGTTTAAGTTCGATTTCCTTATTATTGAAGCGACCAAAATAATTTATTTTAAGCTTTCTTATCAGCATCTCAAACAATCTCTCCAATCTAATGCTCTCATTAACCTTCTAAAAATAATCTGTATCTTCCTCTGTTAAGCGGTAAATCTCAAGCTTGATTAGGGTATCAAGCTTCCTTTGCGCAAAGTAATGCTTCAATTCCATAATAAAGCGCTTTCTTCGCTATCTCATCCTGCCCCGAACTCTCTCTGATCTTCTGAATGAACATACCGATTACATTATCCTTATTCTCTCGATATAATGCGTCAAAGTCGTAATCGGGTACGGACTGATCCGTGGTCTCCAGAATATTACCCAGCGCCAGGATAGCTTCCTTATCAAAATGAATCGTCTCATCCCTTACCCCTTGTATCGTAAAGGAATAGATATGTTGTTCTCCCTGTTCCTTCATGATAGCCCTGGCTAGATCCACCAGTGCGCCATTAGTGGTCTGCGGGTTCACTGGAAGAAGACAGCGCTTATAGGCTCTGACTGCATGAGGTATAAATCGTACTACCGTATCCTTGCTTCCATCTGGCTTTACCGTAATCTCTCCGAGAATATAACCGCGGTCTCCTGTCTCATTCTTATCCATAGGCTCCAAGGAACCACTATATGCCATTCGTTTCGTGATCATCTCCGGCTTGTGGATATGACCCAAGGCAACATAGTCATACTCCAGCTCTGCCAGCTTCTTGCGATTAATCGGAATATTTCTCTCATCACCACCATGGGCAAGAAGAATATGAATGCCGTCATTTCGATCATGCTTTGCCCCGTCATATAACGCCTCATAGATATCCTTCGTATGAAAACTCAGCCCATATACCTGGGTATTAAGCTCCTCCATGACCTTACATTCCATGGATGCACTCATAAAGAAATGAACCTTCTTATCCCATTCAAAGCCCTGGTAATTCGATCTGGCCCCGATATAGTCATGATTACCGGCAATAATCAGAGCCTTGGCTGTCTCAAGCTTACTGAGTATATAGTTAGCCTCCTTCAGCTCTCTGACCAGGGGCTGACGATGGAACATATCACCTGCAATCAGTAATAGATCTGCTTTCTCCTCATTACAAATTCTTACGATATCCTGGAAGCTGCTCCAGATTTCCTTTCCTCTTTGGGCACCCCATGGCATGTCCGAATCCGGCACCGCCCCGAGGTGAATGTCCGCAATATGTATGAACTTCATGAGCCTCCTCCTTTTCACACTAATCCCTATGCTGCCAATGACCGCGAATTTGGGCGGCATGAACAATTTATATGTTAATTACTAGTCAATTTATATCTAAGTATAGCACAGTGTATAGTCATTTATTGTCCTTTAAGCTCTTTTCATTATACACAAGATACTGTAAATCTGCAAGCTTACGACCGAACACTCATTCTGTTATTCCAAAAGAGTAATCGAAAAATGTTACTTCCAATATGAATGACCCCTGCGCCATTGCACTAAAATCTTTCTTTATTTCTTTTGTAAACGTTATTGACAAATATGTAATTATGTAATATATTACCTATTATAAGGTAATATATTACATAATTGGAGGAAGACACCAATGGAACTTCCGACTCAGGGTACTGAAAGCAAATATGTCATCTTTACTCTCATCTTTATGCTCTCCAATAAGCTCCAGACAATTGGAGATTCCTTCTTTGCTGAGATTTCGACTAAGCAATGGTTTGTACTTCTGGTACTTGGCATCATGGAAAATTATTCACCTACCCTGACCGAATTAGCAGGGACTGTTGGCAGCTCTCACCAGAACGTAAAGCAGCTGGTGCTTAAGCTGGAGCAAAAGGGTTTTGTCGAGATAACAAAGGATAATGAGGATGGAAGACGGCTGCGAATTAAAGCTACACCTAAATGCCTGGAATTCTCCCAGGCGTACCATGATAAAAGTGCTGATTTCATGGAGAAGCTCTTTGGACAATTTAGGCCGGAGGATCTTAAGGTTACAGAAGAGGTGATGCTTACTATGAAAAAAACATTGGAGGGGTTGGGTAAAGAATATGTCAAAGAATGAGAAAATTGTAGTCGTATACCGTTCGAAGACCGGATTTACGAAGAACTATGCTACCTGGCTGGCAAAGCGGCTTAACTGCACCTTACTTGAGGGAAAAAAGATAAGTATAAAGGATATCATGGATTATGATACGATTATCTACGGTAGCGGTCTTTACGCAATCGGCATCAGCGGAATTAAGCTGATTACAAAGAACTTTGAGCTGCTGAAGGATAAACGGCTGATTGTATTCGCAGTAGGTGCCTCGCCTGCTAAGAATACAATTGTCCCTGAATTGGTAAACGCGAATATTCCGGTGAATCAGCAGAATAAGATCGATCTATACTATCTACGCGGTGGCTTTGATTATGGTCGATTAAGTCCATTCTATAAGCTATTAATGATGTTAAAGAAGCTTCAGCTACAGAAGATTGAAAATCCGGATGCGGACGTTAAAGGTATGCTATCTGGTTATGAGCATCCTTTGGATTTCACAAATGAGAAGAATTTGGAGCCAATCATTAATTCTATAATTAAATAAGAAGGCTTAAGCACTTGATTGCAGTGTAACTAAGTCTCAAATATATGACAAAGGAGCATTCTTCCCGACATGATACCTCTCTGCGGATCAGAAGGAAAAGGATGCTCCTTTGTTTACTATTAACGGATTTTCACATATATTTCTATGATGTCGAGCCACTCTGGGCGTCATTACCGCTTGTAATATTACGTACTAATTCAAATGCGCCAGTACTTGCAAGTCCGCTCGCAAGACCGCCAAGGAGGATCTCTGGTGTAAAGGTCCATCCGTTGATCCATACATTTAACAAGGTACCCACAACCGCCAAGATAAGAGGTATAAACTTATTCGGGATAAAGGAAATACTATGTTTGATTATGTATCCAAGACATAAGCATATGGCTAATACGACGACAACAACATATCGTGATAAGAATTCCATTCCATTTACTCCTTTCCTGCATCATTCTGATCCATCCCTTGTACAACTTACTTCGTCCAATATATCGTATGTTGTACAATCCCAAGAAATGCAAGAAATATCTTATATATTGCATACTGTCGCATAAATATTATATGCTCTACGAGGCAAATACACCTAATACCTTATCTTATGATATTGGTTCTGCCAACTACTTTATATACCAATTTGACAAATGATGTCATATTGTGTAGAATATACTAACTATACAACAAGCTTATGAAAGGATTATTATGTATGACATCAACTAGAAAAGTACTAAAAGTAATTCTATCTATCTTTGTATTCTTATCAGTTAGTCTTGGCGCAAAACCATTCGTTTCTGAGGCTTCAAGCACGCTCAAAACTCCTACAGATTTTGAAGGTATTGTAACATTTACAGATGAGGCTCAAACAGTGCTTACTGTAACTTGGAATGAGGTATCCGGCTCAGATGGATATGAGGTATACTATCGTTCTCAAATACCCGGTTCAGATGCTTGGGAAGATTGGAAGCTGAGCACCAGAACAGAGGATACTACTGCTCAGGATTGGATTATTGACGGATGTTTTCAGATGAAGGTAAGAGCATATAAAGGCTCCTCCTTTGGTGCCTTTACCGATGTAATTACCACAGAAGGTGGTGTCGGTATCATTCCAAATCCTACGATAGAACTAAATACCACGAAGAAAACGATTTATACCGGAAATACTTATCAGTTAATTCTTAATAACTCTATAGAAGCAGTTACCTGGAAATCAAGCGACAAAAAAATAGCAACTGTTAATAAGAACGGAGTGGTTAAGGGATTATCAACAGGTACTGCTACCATCACAGCAACATCCAAAGGTACAAGCTATACCTGTAAGATAACCGTAAAGAAGCTAACCGCAGCCACTGCTTATAAAGACTTTTTGAAAAAAGGAAAAATGACTATTTCGAATAAAGAAGAGGAGATCGAGCGTTTTATCTATTTGGATATTGATAAGGATGGAACGAAGGAATTAATTGTATTTAATCCTTCTGGTGCTATCGTATATACCTTTAATAAAAGTAAAATGAAAGCAATCGGTACTATTACTTCCATTAATTTTGGTGATTATATCGAATTTGGCTACAATTCGTCCCTTAAGACTTTTACCAGTAGCAATACTATAACTGCATCTGGCTCTTCCAAGGTATACCAAATCATAGACGGCAAGCTGGAGTTGATACACTCCTTATCTTCCTCCGGTAGTGGCTTAACCGGCTCTAATAACTATGATATGGGAAAAGTAATATCCGATGCCGAGCTTACATCACTATATAAAAAGTACTTCAAAGGAAAGCACAAAACCTGCAATTATTATATGTGTAATGAGGAAAACATCAGCAAGTATATAAAGTAGTTAACACTTGCCCGGTATGATTACATGATCGTGTCCATCTATATTCTATCAGCCTTCATTCTTCGGGATGAAGGCTTTTTATTAATGATCCGTAAAATGTCATAGCCTTGATAATAAAAAAGCCGTCCCTTTGCAAAAGACAAATAAAAACCACCTTCCGGATGAGAATATTCATATCTAATTTCCAACCAGAAAGTGGTATTTTTTTCTGCATATTTCCTACACGATGTTGCGATTATCTGCAATCAAATAGGCTCCTATTGCTGACATTGGTTCCTTATTATCGGTTTCATGATTAATAATTTTCTTAAAGGTATTGTCATACTCCAGCAGATCTACAAATGCTTGCCTCAATGGGTTTTTACCTGCTACAATAACCATTGTATTGTCACTTATTGTTAAGGTAGATGTATTTTTAAGCGCATAGATATCATTTTGAAGCATACATCCTAATATATAGTTAGCTACTTTTTCTTTATCCGATATTATGAATTGATTTAATATTCTTCCAGAAAAGCAAGCACGACTTAAGCCCACTTTATTCGCATTATTAAAACCTTTAATAACCATTTCTTTATTATAATTATCGCCTACAAAATTAGCACCAACTGCATCCGCAATAATTGTATTATATGTGATAGCAGATAGTAATTCTCCAGATATCGTAGTTAAACATCCACTTATTTTTCCTTCGTTATTCACCGCTACGATCTTCGTATGTGATCCAGGTAATATCAGTATTAGAGGTTCCCCAGCAAAATATTTGTCAATCAAATAAATGCTTTCCACTTCTTCTCCCCTCATAATATCCATTTTTTCATAATTACTTAAATTAACATCATAGCAATTATTCTTAATACCTGGGATGAACCATATCGGAATGGGACATACATCCTCTAATAAAACGGATTGTATTGACTCTGCCAATTCATCTTTACCTACTGGTGCAAGTACATGCGGAATTTCAACTAGTCCAACATTTGAAGTTATCATACCACTAGCAACAATACTTTTAATCTCATCATAACCTAGTCCATTTCTTGACAAAAGGTTATTTAGGCATTTCTTTATTGTTTTCTTTAATAATGTATTATTTCCATCAATGGCAGTATTTCGAACACCAACCTCATATACTTCTTTATCTATGTAGTTACGATTCTCGTCCCAAAGGATAACCCTAGTGTTCGTTGTCCCACAATCAATGGTTATAATATAGCTTAATTTACTCATGATTGTCCCAACTTTCGTTATATAATATCATTAAATTTGTCGTTTAATAGAAATTATTCACTTAACAACTGGGTATGTTGCCTTGCTAGGTCAGTGATTTCTTTAAACTTACCTTCTTTAATCAATTTTGGATTAACTAAATTGGATCCTAGCCCAACCACGTTGATGCCTATCGCTAGAAACTCCTTAATATTATTAATACCTACTCCTCCGACCGCAGTCATCGGAATATGGCTCAATGGTGCTTTTATTGATTTCAAATAGCTAATACCCAAATCTCCAGCAGGAAATACTTTAATGTAATCAGCACCATAGGTATATGCTAATTCGATTTCTGTCGGAGTTAATGCACCCGGTATAGACACCAGGCCTAATTCATTCGCATATTGAATAATCTCTTTATTCATAACTGCGGATAAAATGAATTCTGCTCCTGCCTTATATGCAGCATCAACCTGTTCCTTTGTAAGAACAGTCCCGGCACCAACCCTCATTTTATCTCCAAACTCACTTTTAACCATCTCAATAGCTAATTTAGTATCATCTATACATGTGGGGGATTTTTGATTAAAGGTTATTTCTAATAGCCTGATACCACCATCATATAAAGCTCTTGCAGTATCTAAAATATATTTATTTTCTAATCCTCTTACGATTGCAATAATTTTATACTTATCGATATCTTCCTTAACATATTGTTTCATTTGAAAATCCTTCCATTAATTATAGTCCCAAATATGCCTTCTTAACGTCTTCATTAACCATAAGCTCCGCTGAGGATCCTTCTATTACCACTTTACCGGTTTCAATAACATATCCTCTCTGCGCTACCTTTAAAGTCGCCAATAGATTTTGTTCAATAATTAATATTGACATACCGGTATCTCTAATTCTGCTGATAATCTCAAATACTTCATCTACAACGATAGGTGCAAGACCAAGGGATGGTTCATCAAGCATTAATAGGTCAGGTTCCATAATTAAGGCACGAGCTATTGCAAGCATCTGTTGCTCACCACCGGAAAGAGAGCCTGCAATCTGATTTTGTCTTTGTTTTAGCTTAGGAAATGTTTCAAATGCTTTTTCAATATTTTCTTTTCTTCTGCTTTTTACTCTCTTGTCATAACCACCAAGAATTAGGTTGTCCATAACAGAGAGTGTGCCTAAAACACCTCTACCCTGAGGGATATGAGCAATACCTACAGAAGATCTTTTTGTGGTTGGCATGCTAAGCAGATTTTCTCCTTTAAAAGTTACACTTCCATTCGTTATCGGTAGGAAACCGGATATTACTCGAAGCAAGGAGGATTTACCCGCTCCATTAGAACCAACCAAAGCTACACACTCACCTTTTTTTACATTAATAGAGACATCAAATAAAACCTGTAAATCTCCATAACCAGCACAAACATTCTCAAGTTTAAGCATTCGATCCCCCTCCTAGATACGCTTTCACTACCATTGGATCATTCATTACCTTATCTGGTGCACCTTCACAAATCAATTTACCTTCATTTAAAACTACAAGTCTATCGCAAAGCTTTACAACCGCCTTCATTACATGCTCGATAAATAAGATTGTAATTCCTGTTTCATTAATTCGTTTCACTAATTCAACACTATGATCAATTTCGGATGGATTTAAGCCTGCCATTACTTCATCTAACATAATTAGCTTCGGATCGGTAGCTAAAATTCTCGCCATATCAAGCCATTTTCTTCTCTCAATAGGAAGCTTCTCACTTAGCCAGTCCTTGACTTCTAATAGATCTGTAAGTTCAAGAATCTCCATTACCTTTTTATCAGCTTCATGATAAGACATCTTCTGAATCGCTATCGTGAACACACTTTCATAGATAGTTAACCCAATAAAAGGCTTTGGAGATTGAAAGGTTCGTCCAATACCGATTCTAGATCTGTCTGGGATACTTAGCTTATTAATTTTCTTTCCTTCAAATATAATATCTCCGGAATCCTGTTTATAAACACCACTAATTAGATTAACACAAGTGGATTTACCAGAACCATTAGGGCCAATCAGTCCTAATATTTCTCCCTGATATACTTCAAAGCTAACATCATTTGTAGCATGTACACCACCAAATGATTTCTGAAGATTACTTAGCTTTAATTGTGTTACCATGATCAGATCCCCTCCTCTTACCTTTTATAGATTTTTTTATACTATTGAGAGTTTCTTTATTAAAGATGCCGATAAGTCCTTGAGGTTTGTAGATAAATACTACAATCATCATAATACCGTATAGAAGCATACCTGCACCGGACTCACCCAAGAATATGTTTGTTACCTCAGACAAAATAACAAGGAAGAAGGAGCCGATAATAGGGCCACCAATTGTACCCAGACCTCCAACAATCGCCATGGTACCAATTTTCGTAGATAAATCAAGTCCACCTACGCTTGCAGGATCGATATAGCTAAGGAAGAATGCATAGATTGTTCCAACGATAGAAGCTATGATAGAGCTTATAACAAAAGCTTTCAGTTTTACCTGGTTTGAGTTAATACCCAGTGATTGAACTGCATCTTCATCCGCTCTAATTGCTTTTAAGTAATATCCTAATCTTGACTTTTCAATAATTCTTACCACACATACCGTAATAATTAAGAAAACTAAGAGAATATAATAATACATTTTATCGGAGGAAAATGTTAAGTGCCAAAAATTATCTTCTTTAAATGTAATAACGAGTCCATTTGCACCCTTTGTTAAGTCCTTTTTGTATAAAAGGAAAACCTTTACTAATTCTGCAAACCCAATGGTTGAAAGGGAAAAGAATGGACCTCTCAGCTTAAAGGAGATACTGCCAATGATTGTTGCTACAATCGCTGATATGAAAGCTCCGAGTAGCATTCCAATCCATGGACTAATTCCATAATTATTAAAAAGTATGAAGCTTGTATACGAACCGATCGCTACAAATGCAGCATGGCACCAAGAAACCTGTGCAGCATATCCACCAATAATATTCCACGCAGAGCCTAAACAAGCAAATGTACAAAAGAATACACCAACTGATATTATATAGTTACTTTTTGCAAACAATGGGAAAATCGCCAGAATAAGAAGAGCGAAACATATTAAAATTGCTTTCTTAGAAAATTTCACTTTATTCATTATGCCTTTCTAGCTCCTTTCCCAAATAATCCGTTTGGCTTAAATGCAAGTACAAGAATAAGTATTAAATAAGCTCCACCCGGCGCTAAGTCGAAGGAGATATAAGAACCTATGAATGCTTCAAATAAACCTGCTAGTAATCCACCAACAACAGCGCCCCATATATTACCAAGTCCACCAAGAACTACACAAGCCATCGCAATCGTCTTAAATGGTGCTCCTACGGTAGGATATACATAGTAGATTGGTGTAAGCAATACACCGGTAATACCGGCTAATGTAATACCGATTGAAAACGCAAATCTATATATACTGTTTGTCTTTATTCCTAGCATCTGAGATACTTCTCTATTTTCTGATGTAGCTCTCATAGCCCTTCCAACATCAGTCATTTTCAAAAAGAAATAAACAATAGTAACAAATACCAGCATTACCCCACAAGCAACTACTCTTGATAATGCAATATTAAAGCTACCAATCTTAACCGATATTTTACTAACCTCTGTAACTACACTTTGGCTGGTTGCAGAGAAAATCAATTGAATTAATGTGATGAGAACATAAGAAAGTCCCATCGTTATAATAATAAAGCTTGTTCCATCTCTACCAATAATGGGTTTAATCAGTATTCTATAAATGCACATTCCAATGATAAACATAATGATAGCTACAGGAATAACCAAATAATATGGTCCTAAGCCTGTTATTTTATGTAGCAGCAAAGTCATAAACATGCCTACCATTAGAAATTCGCCTTGTGCAAAATTTATAACCTTCATTACACCAAATATCATTGTTAAACCAACCGATATTAAAGCGTAAATCCCACCCATAGTTAATCCATTCAGTATTGTTTGACCTATTAACCAACTTGATGACACGATAGCCCTCCTAATTGATACACTCTATATTGGTCTAATGACCAATATAGAGTGTATTACTATTAATTCACTTTGGATTATTCGAACTTATCAGGTGCAATGTATTCAGAACCTGCATACTCGATCGGATATACTGCAACCGGTTTACCATATTGCCATTGAGAAACAGCAGGAACACCATTGATGTTTTCGCCCTTTTCATTGAACTCATATACACCAGTTAATTGCATACCATCAAACTTGTTGGCGGAAATTGTGTTTCTTAATTCGACAGAATCAGTTTTACCGCAAATTTCTAATGCATTAGCAATAATCTTAACTGCATCGTAGGTTGGTCCAGATTGCTCTGTCATAAAGTATCCATAGGTGTCTTCAAATTGTTTAACGATTTTTGTATATTCTTCATTTTCTTGGACTAACTTCGTATTCCAGTTCCAGTTACCAACCGTAACAACACCATTTGTTGCATCGCCTAACGCTTCATAGAAGGAAGGCCAGTTAGAGTTACCCATAACCAAGGGATAAAAATCAATGTCTCTCATTGCAGAGAAGATAAGTTTTTGCTCCTGCATATAACCATAAGGCATTACAACCTCAGCACCTGAATTTTTGATTGCTGTAATCATTGGTGCAAAGTCAGCATTTCCTGCTTGATAGGATTCGTCAAATACGATCTCCAATCCCATGTTTTGTGCACTCTTTCTTGCTCCATCAGCCATGTTGATACCATTCGCTGAGTTTTCATATATAATAGCAACCTTTTTATAGGAATAACCAAGATCATTGTTTAAGTAATCTAAAAATTCTATGTTATATTCACCTAATTGTGTTCCTCTGTTTGTGATAGAGAATACATATTGATATCCCTGGTTTGTAATATCAACTGAGTTTGAGAAGGTTAAAAGAGGAACCTGATTTTTTTCGAATGCTGGAAGCATAGGAAGGGTAAGTGCGCTACTACCGCTACCAACAGCAGCTACTATGTTCTTATCACTTAACGCTCTTTCTGCAACATTCTTACTTTGTGCAGGATCGCTTGTTCCATCAAATACCACAAGCTCAAGCTTCTTACCACCTAAGGCTTTGATACCGCCAGCATCGTTAATGTTTTTTACAGCTAAATTAGCTGCATCCAGACACATATTTCCTGATTCGGCACTACCACCTGATAACGGATAAATAAATGCTATTTTAATTGTTTCCTCATCATTCGTTTGTTCAGAAGCTTTTTCTGTCGTGCTATCCGTAGCTTTTTTCTCTTCCGGTGTGGTTTGCGCTTTATTACCACAAGCACCTAAAAACATACACATAATCAGTAGCAGTGATACCATTAAGCTAGTTTTTCTCTTTTTCATACTTATCTCCTTCATGCATTTACTAAGTTGTTTTGGGTTGTAGTCTACACGTGTATTCCTTTGTTCGTATATACGAACATTGTTCCTAATTACAACTTTATTCTATCAGCTAATATGTATATTGTCAATATTTTTATTGTATTTTTTTTGTCTATTTTTCTACATGGAATTGCTTCCATGATGGTAAATCTGTTTTTATTTAAAAGCATGTTATACAAGTGTTTATGAATGTTGTATAATTTAATAGCTGTCCAACCAACCTACAAGACACATCAAAAACATAATTTTGTAGTTTATATTTACCGTTTTATTTTTATGTTGTATAATACCTAATAATACAATTTAGGATAGATAAATGTATAAATAGGAGAATTGTATGATTATACGAGGAGGTGCACAAAATGGATAATAATACTGAGCATAGAACCTGCTCTAGAATTTTAAATATTTTAGAATTAGTTTCAATTCACGATGAAGGAATGAGTTTTTCTGAAATCATAACCGAATTAGATATTCCTAAGGGAAGCATCCATCCTTTGATACAGACCTTAGTTGCTCGCAAATATCTTAAATATAACGATAAAACCCAAAAGTATCTCTTAGGAGAAGCTCTATTTATTTTAGGTAATAAATACTTAAGTAGAGTTAATATTTTGGATCATATAAAAGAAAAATTAACCAATCTTACTAACTCAACAGATGAAACTACATATTTTGGAGTTTTATCCGGAACCGATGTACTATACCTACTAAAAAGCGAATCAAACAATGCAATTCGTATAACCGCCTCAGTAGCAAATAAATTACCGGCCTATTCTACAGGCTTTGGTAAAGCGATATTAAGTCAGTTTAATTTAGAGGAGCTAAAGCAGCTTTATCCAGAGGGACTAAAAGCGATCACCCCGTATACGATTACAGATATTAATGTATTAGCAGAGCAATCCAAAAAAACTAGAGAAACAGGGATTGCATATGAATATCAAGAGTCAACACTTGGAATCCGGTGTATCGCAACACCAATATACCTTGATCAAAAGGTAGTATCCGGTATTAGTATTGCAATCCCAATCTATCGATATGATGAGAATAAATTAGATTTATTTATTCGACATATGTTAGAAACACGTAATGAAATTGAACAGATACTGGAACTGAATAAATCCCAATGGTACCAGTTATAATTGATCTATTACTTATTGAGTTAAACAAAAATCCAGAAAATACACATTAATAATGGTATTTCTGGATTTTTATATTCCCAATGCTTTTTGGTTAACCTTACTTATTGTTGGAATATCACACTTATATATTAGTACATTATAACCTCAAAAGCATTTCATATTGATCCACTGTATTTACAAACCCTGCATCCAGAAAGAAGCTCTTCATTCCGTCATCCCTACCATCTATATTAAGGACAACGCCCTTCTCTCCCTCTGTATTATCCATCAGATCCGTAATAATACTCCTGGCGATTCCCCTGTGCCGATATCGTTTATCCACTGCTAATTGGGCTATGTCTCCGGTTCTCTTGTCTATTATTCCATAGCCAACTATGCTCCCATCAACCCTTACAACCGAATATCTGAACGCTTCGGCAAGCGCATTCACGGAATCAGCAGAATTCTGCCAGGAAGGCATATAATCCCAAAAGCTTGCAATCATCTCCCATTCGGCCTCACCAAATCGATCTACCGACTCCACCCTATAAGTCACTCTTGGATGATACAAACTCTTATCTATCTGATAACATGCGAATTCTCTTACCACCTCAAACCCTTGTTTCTTATATAACTGAAAGGCTGTGGTATTTGTCTGAAGAACTTCCAGCAAATATTGTTCTATCCCCTTTGCTTTCAACAGATCCTTGAGGTAAGTCAGCAAGTTACTTGTTATCCCTTGTTTTCTATATTCACTAACAACTCCCGTTCCAAGATCATAGGCCGTTGACTTGCCGTTCCAGTCGCGAATACCATTAAGAACAAATCCTACTAATATTTCTCCTTTAAATGCACCAACAGATATGCTTGGAGCATATCCCCTTCTTTGTAACATAGCTTTAAATTTCCACATGGGTATATCAAATTTTATCTGATAATCAGAAAACGCTTCTACAAAAGCTTTCTGTAATACTTCTATTTCTATATTATCTAAAGTTTTATATTGAAACATATCTTCTCCAACCCTTCTTATTTGCTTATAGTAATTTTATCGCATAAATTCTCTAACCCAAAACAATCGGAGGTATTCTTTTATCCGGTTTTATCTGGTTTTATCAGGCTTTATCCTTTCTATGAACGAACGCTTGGTTCAGATTATATTATTCGACATTCCCTATGTTTAACAAATGTATATTATCTCCTAGTCTAACTCCATACCATAGATTATCGTCATTAATATGGATTGTTTGATACCAAGTCTCCTTGATAGTCTGATCTTTCAAATCATTGTAATTAAAGCCGACTGCTCCGAAGCCAGCAATAGATATGAGTGCACCGGTCAAAATCAATATTAAGCTTAGGATAATGCACTTTCTTTTAAACCTTTTAATTTTCATCGTATCACCACTTTCCTTTTAAATAATTCCACCAATTTTACATTGAACTTCCTTGTAATATTCATAAATCTCTTAGATAAATCTATTGTAACAATTCCTAACAGTACTGTAATCCCAACTGATGCAACGCTAGTTCCCAACTGAATAACACCGATAGAAATGCTTTGACTCATAACTAAAGGGGTTCCAACAATCCCGATTATCGCAGATGCAAAGAATCCAACACAGCCAGCTCCTGTAATAATAGGAACGCACCAGAAAAGTATATAAACCGAAAGCACCAATAAGATAACCGAAAGTAACACACTTCCCCATAAAGGGAAACCTATAATAGTTATAATTATGTTTAATATCTTACTCTCAGTTGAGGGCAGATTTAATTTTACACTGTTATAGTCATCCAATATTTCCTCGGCAATTTTTACTGGAGTCCCTATTTTTTTTACAGCCTCATCTTCAATCATGCCATTCTCAATATAATCTGAAATCATTTCATCATAGTAGGTGATAAACTTATTCTTTTCTGAGTCATTCATTTTAAGTAAATATAATTCTAGCTCTTTCAAAAACTCTACTTTATTCATGATTGCATTCTCCTTTAATGAAATCGTAAATTTTCATCACTTGCTGCCAGTCATTAAGAAATTCATTCATACGTTTTTTCCCCTCATCGGTAATTTGATAATATTTTCTTAATCGGCTGTTATGTTCAACAGAATAGGTATTAAGATAAGAATCCGTCTCCAGTCTTTTCAGTATTGGATATAGGGTTGATTCAGAAATTTCAATGCACGTTGACACATCCTTAATAATCTGATAACCATATGAATCTGATTTATTTAGAACAGCAAGCACACAAAATTCTAGTAGTCCTTTTTTTAACTGAATATCCATATTATACCTCCTAATGCATTTTACTATATAATACATAGTATAATGTGTCAAGAGGTATTTAGGTGAAAGAACAACAAAAATGATTATCCTGCGCCGTCCAAAGTCCAGGATAATCATTTCTTATCAAATATGCTTAAAACGGATAACAAAACAAGCAGTACGCCAATTACCGGAATGCTAGTGCTGTCCGAAAATAGGAGCGCAGTACATAAAACGCATAGGCCGGACAGAGTATCCAGTGCTCAATCACTTAAGTCATACCTCCATATTCATAACTCTTATTTTTAGATTATTTATTATGGTTATTGCTATTATAGTCCCTATCACTAGAAAAGCAATTGCACCTGAAATACTCATTATAATAGCCATCATTTGGCACATGGCAGTGGAAATAATTACAGCTGCTCCATTTTTTCCTAAGAAGCCGTAAATAGAGCCTTTTTCGACGTTCATCGAACAGTTTCGGATGATCTCACGTCCCCCGAAGGCTTTGGTTAAACCTCTGATTGTTACTGCCGCTTCGTTCATTATTTTACCTCCATTATGATACATATAAATGTATGTATATTACTAATAATATACTGCCTTAATCGGCAGTCTATTATGATTAGCCATTTTGTACTACATAGTCATAGTATTTTACAAATAAACCGAATAGTTCATCGTTGATAACAGGTAATCCAATACCATCGAACAATGATTTAAAGTGAATAATCTTACTTCTGTATTCTTCTTTTGTTACATTGAATGTTATCGGATTCAACCAAAGGTTTGCAAGTATCATGAAAGTCTCAGCGGCTTGTTTAGGATTATCAACATTTATCGAACCATCATGATTGCCTTTCTCAATACACTTACAGATATACGGAGCAAGCGATCTTACACAATCTTTCATTTGCTTCCCTATAAATATAGGACTTTGTAAAACAGATGGGGCTACCTTAACAAATTTCAGTTGTTCTTCATTGACTAGGGAAGCTGAGAGAAGGTTACGAAGTCTATTAAGACCATTTACATTAGGATTTGTATTTTCCTCGATCAAAGATGCCACATCACCACTGAACATCTGTGTTGTTACCGCATCAATGATGTCATCCTTTGATTGAAAATGATGATAAAAGGCCCCTCTTGTCACATCAGCTAATTCATCAACAATATCTTGTACGGTTGTATTTTCCCATCCTTTTTCCAAAAACAGCTTTTGGGCTGCCTCTAAAATTCGTGCGCGTGTTATTTCTGGATATTTGTTTCGTGGCATATCATTACCTCAATAGATACATTTGTATGTATATTACCATGGAAATTTTTTTATGTCAATAAATAACCTTTCCTGCACTTCCACCTATATTCAAATTCGTTAATTAACCATCGTGTGTTCGAGACCTTCCACACGTAAAACAAAATATTACGATTTGTTCTTTTATCTGACTCTATAAGCCTTTATCATTCACAGAGATAAAGGCTTTTTATAATGTGTCCGAGTTGAATCAAAAAAGGACTGCTCACCAGTCCTCTTTAATAAATATCACGTGCTCAAAGGTTTCATTCTCTATTTGACCAGTTGCCGCTTAATTGTTTTCCTCTTTTTAAACTTCGTTCTGCAACTCAGACCACTTCCATGCATAGTATACGATAAATAAATTACACACTATTTCAATTATGCTGAAAAATATATAGTGAAGCGACGGCGCGGAGCCAAAGAAGAACGAGCCGATCTGATAAATGGCCATCAGAAGGCCTGCAATTATATTGGTAATCTTGTTTGCTTTAAACCCTAATATTTTAGAAAGCACAATCATAATGAAAGGTATTTCTAATGAAATGCCTGCTGCCAGTTGATCTTAAGTCAAAACCAAGCCAATGCTTGACTTTCCCTTTTTTCATGTTATACTTAACGTTGCATACGCCCGAAAAACAAGGTCTTTCTGGGCAAAACATAAGAAAAGCAGCAAGCTTCTTCTCTTATGTTTATATAAACCGAGTGTTCGTGACCTTCCACTCGTAAAACAAAACTAAAGGAGAATTCATATGAACAACAAAAAGACTCAGTTTCTCACTGAGGCTGCAGTTATTGCAGCCATCTACATCGTGCTGGTTCTGGCCTTTCAGCCAATCAGCTTCGGTCCTATCCAATTTCGGATTGCAGAAGCCCTTACTATTCTGCCTTATTTCACCCCTGCTGCCATTCCCGGTGTTGCGATCGGCTGCTTTTTAAGTGCCGTATTAACTGGGGCGGATATTCTCGATATGATATTCGGCTCTCTGGCTACCTTGATCGCAGCATATATTTCCTATCAGCTACGGAGAAATAAGTTTCTTGTCCCACTGCCCCCCATTGTTGCAAATGCACTGATTATCCCTTGGGTACTACGATATGCTTATCAGCTTCCTGATGCAATCCCTTATATGATGCTTACCGTGGGTGCAGGACAGGTCTTAGCTGTCGGTGTATTAGGTAGCATTCTGCTATTTGCACTGGATAAAGTAAAGCATGTAATATTTCGAAATACTTATCCACTATAAAGAATTGCTTCAGATAGCTATCAATTAATTCATTAACGATAAGGTCTATTAAATAAAGAGATTATTTTTCCTTAGCATATTTGGAAATAATAATCTCTTTTTCTCTATCCATCGATCCACTTTGTTATTAATCTCTGACCTGTAGCTTGACCGGCCGCAGGAAACAGATAGACCCTATGGAATAATCCCATGCCTATCTTCCGTTTAGTTACAATTCAAATCAAAAATCTCTTACAAATGTAATTGACAAATATATCACGCCGTGATATATTTATATCGCAGTAAGATATATCGTGTTGCGATATATCGAATCACGAGATAAATACGGAGTGAATTCTCAAAGCAAGCACTCACGAGACTTGTACCAGCGATACTAAGGTATAGACTTTAGCTATGCAAGATATGTGAGCAGAAATTGGAGGAACTATGAAAGAGATCACTGAATATATTCCCATGAGCGAGACGGCCTACTACATTCTTCTTTCTCTGACAGAAGAACGCCACGGATATGCTATCATGCAGTACGTATCAGGCCTTACTTTGAACCGAATTAATTTGGGTGCCGGTACATTATATGGAACTCTATCAAAGCTGGAGCAATCCGGTCTGGTCATGATTACACGAGAAGAAAATAAGAGAAAGTATTATAAGATAACGGTCGATGGGGAAGCGGTATTAGTTGCCGAACTAGGAAGAATAGAAGAATTATATCGGAATGGAAGGGAGGTTTTTGGTTATGGAAAGTAGCAAAAAATTCGTGAGAAAGTCCTTCTTCGCTCATCAATATGAGAAGGAAGAAGAGTTTCTATCTAAGATGGCCAGAGAGGGCTGGCAATTTGTTAATCTTCATAGAGGATTACTATCAAAATATGAATTTGACAAAGGTGAGCCTACGGATTATGTCTATCAATTGGACTATGTAAACGAAGATGAAGATACAGAAAGCTATCATCAATTATTTCAGGATGCGGGTTGGGAAGAGATGTTTTCCTGGGATGGTGTATATAATGGGAAATGGTATTATTTTCGCAGAATACGTACCGGAAGCAAGGAAGACCGGATATTTACGGATGTTGAGTCCAAGTGTCAATTATATGATAAGCTGCTGAAAAAGTATGGCTTCTTCTTTATTGCATTATTATTGCTGCAGCTGAATGCTCTAGGGATTGAGATGAGACAAATTAATCTTGCCCGATTTCCTTCGATCAACGGTATTGGCTTGATTATCATAACCAGCCTAAGCATATTATTTATTTTGGTATATGGATATATGCTCCTGGGATTAGTATTCAAGAGATTCCAGTTGAAGCAGACACTCGATAAACGTATTTAGTCCACACTAGCTTCATTAATAGATAGGCTTAAGCATGTCATATATAATAGTAAGCTTGGAACAGGGTGAATATGCTCAAGCGTAATTCATCCTATTCCAAGCCTTTTTTCAATAAATCTCTATAACAGCATCGTTTCACCTACAGGTTTCTGTGACGATGATGATTGATTAATTTACAGCTCGCAGTTATTTACGGTTCTGGGGAAGGGAACTACGTCTCTAATATTACCCATACCGGTCAGGTACATTACGCAACGCTCAAAACCGAGTCCGAAGCCTGCATGTCTTGCAGAACCGTATTTTCTAAGATCAAGATAGAACTCATAATCTTCCTTCTTCAGACCCAGTTCTTCCATTCTCTTAACAAGCTTATCGTAATCATCCTCTCTCTGACTTCCGCCGATGATCTCACCGATGCCGGGAACCAATAAGTCCATAGCCGCCACGGTCTTATTATCCTCATTCAGCTTCATATAGAAGGCTTTGATATCCTTCGGATAATCGGTTACGAATACAGGCTTCTTAAATACCTGCTCGGTCAGATAACGCTCATGCTCGGTCTGAAGGTCGCAGCCCCAGAATACCTTATAGTCAAAGTTATCATTATTCTTCTCTAAGATGCTGATGGCTTCGGTATAGGTCACATGTCCAAAGTCAGAATTAGCAACATTGTTAAGGCGCTCCAGTAAGCCCTGATCCACGAACTGATTAAAGAATTGAAGCTCAGCTGGCGCATGCTCAAGTACATAGTTAATCACATACTTTAGCATTCCCTCTGCCATAGCCATATCATCCTTCAGATCTGCAAAGGCAATCTCCGGCTCGATCATCCAAAATTCAGCTGCGTGACGCGTTGTATTGGAGTTCTCCGCACGGAAAGTAGGGCCGAAGGTATAGATATTCTTAAATGCCATCGCATAGGTTTCACCATTTAATTGTCCACTTACCGTAAGGTTTGTCTCTTTACCGAAGAAATCCTGAGTGGTATCAAGCTTACCATCTTCCGTTCTTGGAAGGTTGTCCATATCTAAGGTAGTAACACGGAACATCTCGCCTGCACCCTCTGCATCACTTCCTGTAATGATGGGAGTATGAACATATACGAAATCTCTGTCTTGGAAATATTGATGAATTGCATAAGCAATCAGGGAACGGACACGAAATACCGCCTGGAAGGTGTTGGTTCTTGCTCTTAAGTGAGTCTGAGTTCTCAGATATTCTAAGGTATGTCTCTTCTTCTGAAGAGGATAATCTGCGGTAGAGGTTCCTTCAATGGTTACTTCCTCAGCCTGAATCTCGAAGGGCTGCTTCGCTTCTGGAGTAGCCACAAGCTCTCCCTTGACAATGATAGCTGAGCCTACATTCAACTTCGATACCTCTGCAAAGTTAGTCATCTTGTCATGATATACTACCTGAATGGGTTCAAAGTAGGTACCGTCATTCAGCACGATAAAGCCGAAGGTCTTGGAATCTCTGACGCTTCTGATCCAACCGCCTATTGTTACCTGCTTTCCGATATATTGGTCCTTATTGCGGTACAATTCTCTTACATCAACTAAATCCATATTCATAACTCCTTTATCTATATTAGTTTTTATTGATTTTACTGGTTATTCTATCCAGATTGAGTCCATCCTATTGAGAAAGTTTTTGGTGCTTTCTTAAGCAAGCTTAGAAAGGTTTTCTTGGCTTCTCTCAACACACATAAGCAGATTAGTAGCTCAAAATAGACCGTTTCATGGAACCGTAGGTTCCATTGCTCACGTTGCACTTATCAAAACAAACATAAATGCTTTCTTAAGCAAGCTTAGAAAGCATTTATGTTTGTTTTGACTAATCTGCTTATCTTGAATATTATAACATATGATTGTGATTTTTCAATAGGAAGAGGATTTCACCTTTTTATTTTTAAACCCGTAGCTTTTAACCGTAGATGATGTGCATAAGCAGGAACAGTCTAATGATATATCCGTATACAGACTAAGGGAGTGTGTAGATAACTTATAAACACACTCCCTTAATTAGTTTATGCTGTTAGATTTATTTTACATAATGACAGATATCCAGGATAACACGACCTTCTTCGTCTGGTGTAGTAAATCTTGGACATCCATAGCGTTCAAAGAACCACCATGCACCTTCCTCATCATGGATTATCTCATATCCCCCTTGTACTAACAGTTCAGCACATTTGTCTTCCTTACAATACAGTTCCCCTTCCTGACCGCGTAGCCAGCATACTCCCAGCTTAGCTTGGGGCATATCAATAGAATTGTACCCTTCAGGAACCGCACAGCCTTCCGGAAGAAACATACCAATCCAGTACTGGAAGGGTTCACCCTCCTTAAAGCGCATCAAGCCAACATAAGCATCTGCGTCTTCATAGCTATTCTTAAGTTCATCTGATAATAACTCCTCCAGCTTGTCAAATCTGCCGCTTTGAAACCATTCACCCCACTGCTGCCCAAAGCCTCCGTCTACACGATCTTCATCGCCGTACTTGA
>JAEZKA010000009.1 GCA_023436225.1 Bacillota bacterium | reverse complement strand
CCTTGAATGCTTCAGAAAATCCGGCGTTGCGCCGGCTGACCTTGAAGGTCTTAGAGATGTGTTCAACCTTGATCATGTTATTCCTCCTGGTAGTAATATTTTTTCAAATATCTTGCCAAGCGACGGCATACCTAAAAGGTACACTTTTTTCCTTGGATTTTGCCAAGAAAACCCGCGGTAAATATTTATTTAAGCGAAAATATATTCTAGCACTGTCATGAAAGAATGTCAACACAAAAACCATAATATAGTAATTAATTAACAACTGCAAGCTATCCTGCACGTTAATCACGAATTTGTCTGAGCTAGATATTCCTCCGGAGTTAGATTAAAGTGTTCTAAAATAAAGCTTCCGTTCTCATATCGAATTACATTAATACAGGTATTCTTTAAAATAATTTTACCGGTACCGGTTTTGCTATCGCTGAGTTTAGCAAGCACACAATTAATTGATGCTCCATGAGAAACCATTACAATATTGCCCTGAGCAAATTGTTCTGCATATTCTTTGAGGCTGGACATCATGCGAGCACTCATGCTCTCCCAAGACTCCTTATCATCCTCTTCCCCCGAGGCATAAAAAGCCTCTCTCTCCTTCAGAGTCATTCCGGATATCTTAGAAAAATCTCTCTCTATGATTCCCTCTTCCACTATGACCTTATCAATTCCCAAATACCCCGCAATAATTTCCCCTGTTCTTTTCGCTCTGATTAAAGGGCTTGTAACAACTGCGCAAAATTGCTCCGTCATTAATGCCTCGCCACATCGCTTTGCCTGCTCTATTCCATTCTCATTTAAAGGGATATCCTCTCTGCCCTGAAATCTCCCTTGCAGATTCCAATCCGTTTCACCATGTCTGATTAAGTATATTTTCATATCCAACCTCTCCAGTATCTATGTATGTTCTATAATTCTACCCTAATCCGACGAAATATGCTACCTCAAAATTTAACAGAGCCCTATATATTCTACAAATATGATACCCAAAATCAACATCATCATAGGTTAGCTGTGATATCTTGTAGAACAAAGTGTCAGTATAAAAGCATGGATCAAGGTCTCTCACCCGATCCATGCTTTCTGTTTTATTACTATTCTATGTTGACTCAAATCTTAAAGTTTAAGATAATCTGTTGAAGATTCGTTGCCAGGGAAGCCAGTCTCTCACTGGACTTTGCGATATCCTCCATGGACGAGCTTTGCTCTACCATGGCGGAAGAAGCCTCTTCTGTACTGGCTGCATTCTCCTCTGCAATAGCAGATAATGTCTGCAGCATATCCAAAATTTCATTCTTAGCTTTCATCATTTCTTCACCGGAAACATTCAAATGATTAATTGCCTCCACCGAATCCTCCATAGCATCTTTTATTGATTCATATTTTATCTTAGTGTTAATTACACTGTCCGACTGTTCCCTTGAGATTTCATTCATTCTTTCCATACTATGTACTGCTCTTGCTACATTATCCTGAAGCTCTTTCACGATACCATCAATGTAGCTTGTCGATTGAGCGGATTGCCCTGCCAGCTTCTTAATCTCAGAGGCAACTACAGCAAAGCCCTTACCTAATTCTCCTGCTCTTGCTGCTTCAATGGAGGCATTCAAAGCAAGGAGATTCGTCTGATCAGCGATGGATGCAATCACATTACTAGCTTCACTAATCTGCTCCGTACTATCGTTTGTCTTCAAGATAATATCATAGATATCTCTGGTCGCTTGATTATTGTCATCCGTTATCTTAGTCAGTCTTGTCACTTCTTCGATACCCTCATTTACGACAGCGTTCACTCGATCTGAAGCTTGATTCATATTCACCATATATTCTCGGTTCATCTCAATATATTCACCTAGTCTGATCGCATGATTAGAGCCTATCTCTGTATTCGCTGCCTGATCGGCTGCACCTTTGGCTATTTCTTCTACCGTTTTGGATACTTCCTCCGCAGCACTTGCAGATTGTTCTGCCGTCGCTGTCAATTCTTGAGCAGTGGATGCTACCTGCAGTGCAGAGTCCGTTACCTCTCCGATGATCTTTCGTAGATTTTTCATGATCTCCTGCATGGACTGTGCCAGAATACCATTCTCATCCTTCTTCTTCAGAAGCTTCTCAGGAATAGCGATTGTCAGGTCTAGATTTGCTATACGATTGGAGACTTTGGATAGTGTAATCGTAGGCTTAATAATTCTACTTGCCATCCAGTAGATTATTAATGCCATGACTGCGATGGCTATAAAATTCACCATCATTGCCACACTGCTCATGGCCGTAATCGGTGCCATAACCTCACTTTCCGCTGTGGTGCTGATGAAGATCCAATTGGTACCGGTTATCATCGCAAAACCTGCATATAGGGTGGATATTTCACCTGTTTCATCCGGATAATCGTACTTAAGATACCCATTCTTGTTATCAATGATCGTTTGAATTGTTTTAGCATACTCAGAATGACTGGAATCCTCTGCAGCTAATGTAATCGGATTATACTGGTTAAGTACCAGCTCCTTATCTTTATGCCCTACTATAGTACCACTATTATCCACAATATAGGAATACCCAAGCTTAGAATACGACATATCCCTAGTAATACTACTTAGTGAATTACCGTCTCTTCTTCCGATTATTACACCAACAATCTCTCCATCTTTACGAATCGGAACTGATACCATAATTTCCAGTTCTCCGGTATCGTGGCTGATTAGTACATCGGAGATATTCGGTTCTCCGTTAAACGCTTTCAAAATATAGTCATGGTCTCCTAAATGACTTTCCGAACCGTCAGAATAACGAGCAGTCCCATCCGGAAATACAATACCTAGCTCCTGATAGTCCGTATTCGATAATTGCTCTGCGAGAATTTCCTGTTGTTCCTCCCAATTCATTGAAACAATTTCTTTCTGGATTGAGATGATTTTTAATGCATTCATGTAACTGGTTACTCTGCTGGTTACTAGCTTAGATCCCTCTTCCGCCATTATTTCTGCGGTTTTCTCAGAGTTTAAGCGGATCAGCTTACCTGCATTAGCGGTTATAATGTATGCTAATACACTGGTAGCAACCAAAATCAACGAAATAAAACTAACCAAAATCCTTGTCTTAATGCTATTATGCCTCTTCATTAGTGATCCTCCTAAAGTAGTTGGGTAAAACAGTAAATAACTTCCGTTATCTAGTATTTCCAACCATTATATTATATAAAATAATAAAATTCAATAACTAAACTAATAAAACACTACTGTTTTATAGAAATAGCTTTTGTAGAAGTTCATTGTATAGAATAAAAGCACCATAGGAGCTTTCTTCGTCTCCTTGGTGCTTTATTCCATACTAATCCTATTAATTATTTTTACCAATCGCCTGCTCCGATGATATGATCTCTTCGAAATACTCCTCTGCCAGTTCAGGCCCACCATCCTTATAGAGCTTACCCTGTTTCAGCCATAGAATTCGGTCTGCAAACGCCTTGGCACACCGAAAATCATGTGTAATCGTAACCATCACATGCTTGGTACTATCATGCAGCTCATTTAGTTGTTGAATGATATTCCTCAATCCATCATAATCCTGTCCAACCGTAGGCTCATCCAATAATAATATCTCAGGCTCCATAGCCATGACACTGGCTATCGTCAATCTACGCTTCTGCCCTTCGGATAAGGACTGAGGATGCCTACTACGAAGATGGTTCAATTGAAACCTTTGCAACATCTCCTCCGTAACTTCAGCCGTCTTTGATTGGTATCCGACTTCCTGATCTACCGAGGGCATGAATAATTGATAATTCGGATTCTGATAAACAAAGCCCAGCTTTTTGAACCAATTCTTTGAAGGTCGTTTCTTATACTCCAGCTCGATCCTTTGCTCATAGCTACCTGTAGTGGGTTTAATTAATCTAGCCATAAGTCTCATGAGAGTGGTCTTACCACAGCCGTTTTCCCCCAGTATCACTACTCGCTCTCCACGGTAAAGGGTAAAGCTTAAGTCCTCCAATATCCTTCGATTGCCTACACTAAAACCAATCTGCTTTAATTGAATACATGGCTCAGACTGCCTTACTACGAATTTTGTTTTGGTCCCATCGATGATACCGGTATATTTGTGAAATCGTTCCTCCGGTGTATGAAGCACCAGCTTTCCATTACTAAGCCATGCCACAGAATCTGCATAGGGAAGGACAACATCCAGACGATGCTCGATTAGAAGAATGGCATAACCATTCTGTGATAATCTTTTTAACATATGGAGCAGATTATGAGCCCCCTCCAGATCTAAATTAGCTAAGGGTTCATCAAATATTAGGATTTTTTGCTCCATAGCAAGAATGGAAGCCGTTATCAGCCTCTGCTTTTGTCCACCTGATAAGGTTTTTGTGTACCACTCCGGCTCCAGCTTCATGATATTACAGGCGGAGCTAATTGCTTCCCTTATCCTTACCGGATCCATATCCATATTCTCGCAGCCGAAGGCGATTTCATCCTCGACTACATAATTAATAATCTGGCTATCTGCATTCTGCAGTACACTACCAACCAGCTTAGATACCTCACTGGGCTTCTTGTCAAGGGCATTCTCCCCAGCAAGCAGGAATTCACCTTGGCTTTCACCCTGAATTATACTCGGTATAATACGATTGATACTATAAAGCAAGGTGGACTTTCCTTCTCCTGATAGACCGGATAACACCATCAATTCCCCATAATGAAGCTTAAAATTAATATCCTTTAGTACCCACTCCTCTGTATTTTGATACCGAAAGCTATAATTTCTTAATTCTACCGCAATCTTATCCATAAAGTGCCACTCCTATCATTAAGCCTAAGATACATAGAGCATATAGCATATCTCTTTTTGTAAGCTTCACTTGTTTATATACTACTCTTGATTTATCAGAAAGAGCAAAGCCTCTCGTCTCAATGGAGATTGCCATAATATCTGACATACTGATTATGCGCATTAGAAACGGCACTAGAAATGCACGATAAACATAAGAGAGATTATAGATTTTTACATTTGCTCCCCTTGTTTTCATTGCTTCTGAAATCTGTTTAATCTCAGTGATTAATATTGGAACAAAGCGAATGGTCACCAGCATTCCGAGTGTCAGTATCCTAGGTACTCCCAGTGCAATTAGATTACGCGTCAGATGAACGGGCGGAAGTGCTACCATAATAATCGAGGAGTATGCTAACAACAGGGTTCTTCCCAAGGTCTGAACACCAGCCATGGGATTGGAGCTGGTTAATGCTGCACCTAAGCCAACGATGGAACCGATTAAGAAAAAGAGGGGGACTGCCCTTAATAAGACCTTCGCATAACCAAATAGGATGTAAACCACCGTCAAGGCAATTAATAAATAAATTAAGGTTAATCTCTTTGATACCAGTAGTCCCACGCAGAATACCATCAGCGCGGAAAGCAGGCTGATCAGCGGATAGATTGGTTGCTTAACATAAAATTTCTCCATTAAATTTTTCCTGCCTTTTGTAATTCCCTGCCTAATCTTTGACCGAGCTTTGCACCAAGGTAGCTTAGGATAATGGTTATCAGACACAAGCTTAGGGATAATAGAGGTCGATCAATGATCTGATCAAAGCTCTGCCCATGAATTATCATAGTAAATAAAAGGGTCGTAGGAATGGTCAAGGGTATAAATAACGTGGTTGCAAATACCTTCGCTTTATCACTTTCATAGCTTTTAAAGATAATCAGCGTAAGAAGCTCACTTAACACAGACCCTACTGCCATATTAAAGAACATGACAGGACTCATCATTAATAATACAAAGCCATGAAATAATCCCAGAAGAGTCAGAGCCCCAATTTTTTGAACCTTCATCAATACAATAATCGTTAAGATGGAATAAAGAATGGCAGAGGTCATATTACGCAAACCAAAGAGTGAGGTAGACATAACAAGTGGCATAACAACTAATCCAGCTAACACCAAGGCAGCCGACATAATAGCAATAAATATAATATCCTTCATTGTAAATTTGTGTAGTTTCATAGCTTCTCCATTTCTTTCATCCATTATATTTTAGTCATTGTCATCGGCTATAACTCCAATAACTTCGATATTCTTCACCGTAATAACCCAGCCTTTCTTAAACCAGTAACTTTGTGCTTTATACAGCCAGAGCTCCCTTCGGATCAACTCGGAAGCTCAATATTCTTTTCCGATCAGGATACTCTTCCACTAGCCATCTTATAGGTATGATTTGCAATACTTAAAGTGGATTTTCTATGGGATACTAGAATTACGCTTTTATTTGCGCATTCCTTCTCTAAGGATTTTAATATAATCCCTTCATTTAAGCTATCCAGATTACTGGTAGGTTCATCGAGTAACAGAACCGGTGCATCATGCAGGAAGGCTCTTGCCAAGCCAATCCTCTGTCTTTCCCCGCCGGAAAGACTGCTTCCCAACTCACTAACCGGAGTATCATAGCCCTTGGGTAAGGAACAGATAAAGTCATGAATAGATGCCTTAGTAGCTGCTTCCACAATCTCCTCCATGGTTGCCTTCGGTCTGGCAATCCGAATATTATCCGATATCGTATCATGAAAAAGATAAGTATCCTGAGTAACATAGCTTTCTATATTTCTTAATGAGCTTGTATTAATATGATTAATATCCTTTTGTTTATCATCCACAAAAGTTATGCTTCCGCGATCCACTGCCCAGAATCTCATCAAAAGCTTCAGTAGTGTGGATTTTCCTGACCCGCTGGCTCCGTGTATGCCAATAATCTTATTATTCGGAAAGGATAGGCTCACCTTATCAAGAATGATCTCTTTATCATAGGCAAAGGTCACCTTATTACACTCAATACTACCCAGTTTCTCATAATCAACTGAAAGCTCACCCTCGATTTCCGGAAGCAATGGCTCTTCTTCAATGATGGAAAGAACCCTCTCTCCACTTGCAAGCATCTGTAGCAGGTCATTGGAAAGAGCGCTTAATGCAATCACTGGACCAAAGGACCCAATCATTGTTATAGTACTGATTAGAATAGCCCCAACCTCCATCTGACCGGCTTGATATAGACGTATGCTTGTAACTAATATGATTAGTCCAAAGCCAAGGATGATCAAATCGGTGAACGCTGCTGCCTCCCCTTCCTTATTCTTCATCAATTTATTCTTTGCACTGATTTTGGCTGATCGGTCTGCAATTTCGGATCTTCTAGCCTCCCCCTGACCATATTGTAGAATTTCTCTGAGACCTCTAAGACTTTCCAATAGATAGGTATTCAATTCTCCAAAGCCAGTTCTGTATTCACGTCCTGCCTGACGGCCCAGCTTTGTATTCACGTAGGGTATCACCAAGCCAACAATAAGGTATCCAAGAAATGCAATGATGCCTAATATGTAATGGAACGAGCCCATAAAAGCAATGACAAGGGCTGAACACAGAATGGCCTGTGAAATGGGTGCTATCGTATGGGCATAGAATACCTCGATGAGTTCAATATCCGTCGTGATAATGGAAATCAGATTCCCCTTATCCCTACCTTCTAGTTTAGCGGGCGCAAGCTTTCTTAGGGACCCAAATACCTTATCTCTGATTACCGCTAATAATTTGAAGGCAATAAAATGTCCGGAAAGCTGCTCAAGATACTTCGCTACGGATAATACTACCACTAAAACTAATACGATAATCGCGATCGTCGAATTCGTTATTCCCGTCTCTATCCCTAACACATTCAACAGTGCATATCCACCAAGGATCGTGATAAAAATCGATGCTAAGAAGCCGATACTTCCAAGGGTGATTGTCGCAACCATGACATGGGTCAGTGGTTTCACTAATTTTATTAGTTTTAAAAAAATTGATAACGCGCTTCTATGCATTGATCTCTTCCCCTCTTCCATATTTCTCAAGACTTTGCTGTTGCTCATACATTTCAGAGTATAGGCCCTTTGCCGCTAATAATCCCAGATGATTTCCACTTTCCTTGACAGTACCACAATCAAGTACGTAGATTCGATCACTTTTTACCACATTGGCTAGACGATGACTGATTAAGATAATTGTCTTTGTTGCTGCCATTTCATTAATCAGCTTCATTATCAAATTCTCACTCTCCACATCGATATTGGAGGTAGCCTCATCAAAGATATAAATATCACTATCATGAAGCAAGGCTCTTGCTATGGCTAATCTCTGCTTCTGACCTCCAGAAAGATTACCGCCCTGTTCCATAAGCATGAAATCAAGTCCGCCCTCCGCAAGAATAAAGTCCTTTAAGTTAACCTGATCCAATGCCTTTAACAGTTTATTATCATTTGCGGATAAATCTCCTATCAGGAGATTCTCTCTGACCGTCCCCTTGAAAATATAGCTGTCATGGGTAACTAATGTCATATTCTTCATCTTCAAGGCTTCTGCCAGCCCTGTTGCTTCCATACCTCCCATGGTAATACTCCCTTTATATCCGGTGTTGTTACCCATAATTAAACCGGCAATGGTACTCTTTCCACAACCGGAAGGACCAACAATGGAGATAAATTCTCCTTTCTTCACAGACAGGGATACTTTCTTTAACACCAAATCGTTATCGCCATAGGCAAAATCGATCTCCTTTAAGGATACCTCATCGAAGGCTAAATTCATTGGTGCAGTAGCTTCCCCAGCAGTATTATTCTCTTCAAAGCCGAGAATACGAAAAAGCTTATCACATGCCGTGGTTCCATTCATAGCAACATGGAAGTAGGAACCCAGTAATCGCAAAGGAATAAAGAATTCCGCTCCAAGCATAATGATTGCAAAGGCTTGCCAAAACACAATATTGCCGGACTGATATTCTGAGGCTGCAATAATAATCGCGATTGCTGCTCCACCAAAAGCAATGAGGTTCATGATGATAATCGAATTCAGCTGCATTCGAAGTAGTTTCATCGTAATTATACGAAAATCCTCCGCCGCTTCATTCATCCTCTGATGCTTCATTTCATCGGCCTGATAGATTTTCAGTGTGGTTAAGCCCTGAATATTCTCTAAAAAGGTATCACCCAGATCCGCGTAAGTATTCCAGTATTTCTTCATTATTTTCTTAGCAATATGATTGAAGGCAATGATGGACATCGGAATTAAAGGGACGCATAATAACAGGATAAGGGCAGACTTTAAACTAAAGGGAGCAATGATAACGAACAAAGTTAAAGGTGCAAGCATGCTATAATAGAACTGCGGTAGATAACGTCCCATGTATACCTCTAACTGTTCAATTCCTTCCGCAGCGATTTGTACTACCTCTGAGGTCGCAACCTTCTCATGGTAGGAGCTACCAATTCGTAGTAATTTCTCATATAATCGGTCTCTTAGATGCGCCTTCACCTTGTCGATGGCTTTGAAGGACATTCTGTTAGCAGCTATGGTTGAGGCAAATCTCAGTATGATCATGATGATGCATATGCTAACTGCAGATGATAATGATATAAAATCGGTCCGCTGTAATAGTGACTGAAGCAATAAGCCAATCGTAACAACAAATACTACATTGGTAACCAGCTTAATCCACTGAAATAAAACATTAAGCTTTACATACCTCATGGAATCCTTAAGTTCATTAATTAGTCGCTTTTCTAGCATGATATTAACTCCTTTTCCTTTGTTATCAATAATCCTCCTTCGGTCAAGAATCGAAATATAATTATTGATATTGAAAATCATTATTATTAATATATTATAGGATTGGAGCTTTTGTCAATCCAAAAATTACATTGGAGACCAAAATCTACTAAGATTCTGCATATTGTGCATTTCTCCTCCTGCTACAGTATAGATGTAGATGTATTCATCGCATAATTCTCCTACGTTTGTCGGGCAGGCTTTATTCGTGTACATGTTAGCATATACGCAGCTGCTTCCTTTGTGAGCCTCTTTCCTCATGATACTGACTTTGTTTACACAAAAAAGGCATGTGGAAGGGAGAATTTCTAACTCCTTTTCGCATGCCTAAAGTTATTATCTTAATTGATCAATTATTTATGATACCTTCTTGCCATTGCTTCCCAGTATCTCTTTTACTTCCTTAATAAGAGCTTGCTCCGGTTCTTTTGTATCTGACAAAGTATAATTTAGTCCAAGCTCCTGCCATTTAAACTCACCCATCTTGTGAAAAGGTAAGACCTCTATCTTTTCCACATTCGGATATCGGTCCAGATGCTCAGATAGCTTTCTTACACTATCCAGGTTATCGGTCAGCCCCGGTACAAGTACATATCTTATCCATGTATTAATCTTACGTTCATGTAGATAATCTAATAGCTTTAAGGTCGGATCAAGTGGTACACCCGTCACCTCTTTATATACAATAGGATCATAATTCTTTATGTCCAACAGTACAAGATCGGTATACTCCAAGACTTCCTTCACCATATCATTCCAGATGAAGCCAGAAGTATCGATGGCTATTGATATTCCTTGCTCCTTCAGCTTTTTGGATACCTCAAGAATGAATTCCGCCTGTAATAAAGGTTCCCCTCCTGTAAAGGTAACACCACCACCGGAAAAGTCCATATAAGACTTGTATTTTACAATTTCATCGTATAACTGATCCGTGGTATATTCCGTCCCCTTACGAACCTCCCAGGTATCTGGATTATGACAGAACCGACAACGCAGTGGACATCCTTGAAGGAATACAACGAAACGGATACCTGGACCATCTACCGTACCAAAACTCTCTAAAGAATGAATTCGCCCAATACTACTCATCTGTCAGCTCTCCCTTCTTTGTTAAATAATTTAAAGGTCTGTCAGTTCACATTGCTCACATTTACTAGTTCGCAAATATAGTAGCTGTTGCACAATACAATAACTGAGTTAATACCTACAGTATAGTATATTATGCAACAGCCATTAATTCTAGCGTTCGTGGAAGGTACGATTGATTACATCGAGCTGCTGTTCACGGCTCAATTTAATAAAGTTAACTGCATAACCAGATACACGTATCGTTAACTGAGGATATTTCTCCGGATGCTCCATTGCGTCGAGCAGAGTCTCACGGTCAAACACATTGACATTGATATGATGACCCTTACTATTGAAGTAACCGTCCATCAGATCCTTCAGATTATTCTTGCGTTCCTCTTCATTCTTACCCAATGCCTTTGGAACGATGGAGAAGGTATAAGAAATTCCATCCTCTGCATGACGATAAGGAAGTTTTGCAACGGAAGACATAGAAGCGATTGCACCCTTCTTATCTCTTCCATGCATCGGGTTTGCACCAGGTGCGAAGGGTTCACCAGCCTTACGGCCATCCGGTGTGCTGCCTGTCTTTTTACCGTACACTACATTGGAGGTTATGGTCAGTACAGACAGCGTATGTTTCGCATCACGATAGGTCTTAACCTTACGAAGCTTATTCATAAATTTCTCTACGATATCAATGGCAATCTGATCAACACGATCATCATTATTACCATATGCAGGATATTCTCCTTCGATCTCGTAATCTACCGCAAGACCTGCTTCGTTACGAACTACCTTAACCTTAGCATACTTGATGGCTGATAAGGAGTCAGCAACAACAGAAAGACCAGCAATACCACAAGCCTCTGTACGAAGGATATTGATATCGTGAAGTGCCATCTGCAGACGCTCATAATTATATTTATCATGCATGTAATGTATTACATTCAAGGTATTGATATATAACTCTGCCAACCAATCCAAGGTCTGGTCAAACTTAGATATAACCTCATCGTAGTTCAAATATTCGCCTGTAATCGGCGCAAACATAGGAGCTACCTGATCGCCATAGATCTCATCCTTACCACCGTTGATTGCATAAAGGAGTGCCTTAGCAAGATTAGCGCGGGCTCCGAAGAACTGCATCTGTTTACCGATACGCATCGCTGATACGCAACAAGCAATACCGTAGTCATCGCCCCAATAGCCACGCATGATATCATCACTTTCATACTGAATAGAGCTGGTATCAATGGACACCTTTGCGCAGTATTTTTTAAAAGGCTCCGGTAAGAAAACAGACCAAAGAACGGTAAGGTTCGGCTCGGGAGCAGGTCCCAGATTATAAAGAGTGTGAAGGATACGATAACTACTCTTTGTAACTAAGGTACGACCATCCAGTCCCATTCCGCCGATGGATTCTGTTACCCAGGTAGGATCTCCTGAAAACAGGTCATTATAAGAAGGTGTACGAAGGAAACGTACCATACGAAGCTTCATAACGAACTGATCCATAAGTTCCTGGATCTCTTCCTCTGTAATTAAGTTATGCTTTAAATCTCTTTCATAGTAAATATCTAGGAAGGTAGTTACTCTTCCTAAACTCATAGCTGCACCATCCTGCTCCTTGATCGCACCAAGGTAAGCAAAATAAGTCCATTGAGTTGCCTCAAAAGAGTTCTTCGCAGGTACACTGATATCATAACCATAGGAAGCAGCCATGGCTTTCAGTTGCTTCAGTGCATCAATCTGCTCACTGATCTCCTCACGAAGACGGATATCCGGGGATTCTAAGATTGGAATCTCAAGAAGTTTCTTCTCCTGGATCTTCTCCTCAATTAAAAAGTCCACACCATATAAAGCCACTCTACGATAATCACCAATAATTCTTCCTCGGCCATAGGCATCCGGAAGACCTGTAATGATACCGGTGTGTCTTGCCTTTTTCATAGCATCAGTATAGGCATCGAATACACCATCATTATGAGTCTTTCTATTCTCAGAATAGATCTCCTCGGTCTTTTTGTCTAATGTATATCCATAGGCTTCCAATGCATGCTTTACTACACGGATACCGCCATTGGGCATAATACCGCGCTTTAAAGGCTTATCCGTCTGAAAGCCAACAATCAATTCTTTATCTTTATCAACATATCCAGGGCCAAAGGCAGTAATCGTTGATGGCTTCTCTGTCTCAGCCTCAAGGATACCCTTATTGTTCTCTTCCTTCATCAGCTCCATAACCTTTTCCCAGAGCTCGGTTGTCCTATTGGTTGGTCCTGCCAAAAAGCTCTCATCACCCTCATAGGGTGTATAGTTATGCTGAATGAAGCTCCTGACATTAACATCTGTCATCCAACTACCCGGTTCAAAACCATACCATTCTTGTTTTGTCATACTAAATCATCCTTTCCACCGTCTTCCACGGCACTGATATTCTCATCACGTCAAGCATGCTGCATCTTCGATGCAGTTTAAAACCAGAAGAACAAGGAGTATGCTCCAAGGGGCAAACTTCGCAGCTTCTTCCTGTGTAAATTGCTTTTTATTTCACACTATTATTTTTGGTAATTGATACCTACGGCAATTTACACTCTATACATAACATGAAAAAAATAAAAATTATGTGATTCAAATCACGATTCAATAATATATCACTTATTTACTTACTTGTCTACTTTGATATTAAATTCACAATTTCTATTTCTTCCCATCTTTGTGCTATTGTAGCATTCCAAGATCTTCTCCAGATTCACCCATAAATAGAATTCTTTTCGAGCCCTTTATACTTAAGAATCATAACAAGAAGGGCTATATGCTTCCATAAATATTATTCACTGGAAGTATATAACCCTTCTTGTCGTCTCAATGTAGCTACTCCAACAAAACTATATTCAAAACACCTGTGTTCGTAAAATGCTATGCTAAATTACTATAGCCAATCAGGCTCTCATCGACAGCCTTAGCAGCTTCTCTGCCCTCACGGATTGCCCATACCACTAAGGACTGTCCACGGTGCATATCACCTGCAACAAACACTTGATCTACATTAGTCTGATACTTACCCAAATCCGTCTTCACATTGGTTCTCGAATCCAGTTCAATACCAAAGGCCTCAGCAACATAGGACTGAGTTCCTAAGAAGCCTGCTGCTATTAATACCATATCAACCTCAATCGTAGTCTCACTCCCTGCAACCTCCGCCATGACCATTCTCTTAGAAGCCTCATCGAACTTACTTTCCAAGCTTACCGTAACCGCCTTAGTCACATTTCCCTGTTCATCCGCGATAAACTCTTTCACGGTTGTCTGATACATTCTTGGATCATTTCCAAAGGCTTCGATCGCTTCCTCCTGACCATAATCTGTCTTGCTGACCTTAGGCCACTCCGGCCAGGGATTATTCACAGCTCTATTATCAGGTAGCTTAGGCATCATCTCTAATTGGATTACATTCACAGCACCCTGTCTGATGGAGGTACCAACACAATCATTTCCGGTATCTCCACCGCCTATTACCATTACCCTTTTACCTTTTGCACTAATAGTGAAGCTCTCCATCTCCGTCACCATAGTGGTTCCGGCATCTAATAGGTCCTTCGTAGCTGCTTTCAGGTAATCCACGGCAAAATAGATACCCTTTGCATCTCTTCCTGGAACCTTAATGTCTCTTGGATTGGATGCTCCGCAGGCAAGGACAATTCGGTCATGCTCCTTCAACAGCTTACTCACCTTGGTATTACCGCCGATATCCGCTCCGGTAACGAAGGTAACCCCCTCTTTCCTCATAATATCTATTCTGCGGTCAATAATCCACTTCTCCAGCTTCATATTGGGAATACCATACATCATTAATCCACCAATCCGGTCGGAGCGTTCATAAACTGTAACGGAATGCCCTCTCTTATTCAATTGATCTGCTGCTGCAAGTCCGGCAGGACCTGAGCCGATGACAGCAACCTTTTTTCCTGTACGAATTGCCGGAGGCTTCGGTTGAATATATCCAGCCTCATAGCCATATTCCGCAATCGCATATTCGTTATCCTTAATTGTTACTGGATCTCCATTCAGACTACAGGTGCAGGAAGCCTCACAGGGAGCCGGGCACACTCTGCCGGTAAACTCCGGAAAATTATTCGTCTTCATAAGACGGGACAGAGCCATCTTCATATTCCCACGATATAACAAATCATTCCATTCGGGTATTAAATTCTGCAACGGACAGCCTGAAGCCATTCCGCTAATGATCATTCCGGATTGGCAAAAGGGTACGCCACACTCCATACAGCGTGCTCCCTGGCACTTACGCTCCTCCATGGACAGTGGCTGATGGAATTCATTAAAATGTGCTAACCTATCCTTTGGCGACTCTGCACTGGTCTGAGCTCTTTCATATTCCATAAATCCTGTTGGTTTTCCCATACTTAATCCATATCCTTTCCTAACAATAAACGTAGCATTCTAAACAATAACCAGAAGTCCATCCTTATACACTTCCTATCTCAAATTCCAAGCTTTGGCCACAATTCCCAACAACTACAACAAACCTTTTCCCGATCCATTCTTATCATCGTCACATACAAAAGCACAGATAAAAATCAATACTATAACAACACATTATTTTACTGTTTTACTATTTACTTTTCTTAATATTTTTTTCTGTACTTTTAATGTCGCATTCTGAACAAATATCAGAATAAAAGTTCTTGTAATGATGACTTGACAGGGTTTGCATTTTATAACTTCCCATATTGGGAGAATAGCTATTGTTTCTCCTGAGAGTTTGCTTCCGAAACTATGCATCCGTCAGCAGCTTCCTGCTCACAGAGTAGGAAGTGCTGATGCGATGTAGGAAGTAAACTCCGAAGGGAAAATGATAGTATTCGACCAATATACATCGCCTCCCCGCAAACCCTTCCTAAAATCACTCATCAACTATTTCTTGGTATTTGCGAAGAATGCTTCGATTTGTGCCTGCTCGCTGCTAAGTCCATTCTCTTCCATCAGTATGATGGTTTGAAGCATACGTCTGTAATCATGAGGAATAATCTTCTTGAATTTCGGTAGATAGGAGGCGAAGTTCTCAAGGATTTCTTTACCCTTTGCCGAGTCGGTATATTTCACATGCTCTGTAATCATTTCCTTTAATTCGAAGATATCATATTTTTCAGTTACTGCCTCAAATGCTACCATTCCTTTATTCAGCTTCTTATATAAATCACTATCTTCATCCAGAACATAAGCGATACCACCGCTCATACCTGCAGCAAAGTTCTTGCCGGTCTTACCTAATACAGTTACTCTACCTCCAGTCATATACTCACAGCCATGATCACCGACCCCTTCAACCACCGCAGTTGCTCCGGAATTACGTACACAGAAGCGTTCGCCAGCTACACCGCAAATGAAAGCTTTACCACTGGTTGCACCGTAGAGAGCTACATTGCCAATAATAATATTCTCATCCGCCTTGAAGGTACTTTTCTTCGGAGGGAATGCTACCAGCCTACCACCGGATAAGCCTTTACCGAAATAATCATTGCTATCACCCTCCAGCTCTATGGCTAAGCCCTTTGGTATGAAGGCACCAAAGCTCTGTCCGCCACTACCCTGTGCCTCGATAGCGAAGGTATCATCCCTCAGTATCGTTCCATATTTTCTGGTGATTTCAGAACCAAGGATGGTTCCAAAGGTACGATCCGTATTACCTACTGTCAGCTTTATCTTCTGGGCATGCTTCTCGTTTAGTTTAAACTTCTTTAGAAGCATCCTCTCATCAATGGTATTCTCAAGCTCAAAATCATATATTTGTGAAGGGTCATAATGAATACCCTGTCCTCGTTGAACAAAAGGATTATTTAGAATGGCGCTTAAGTCAACGGTCTTCGCTCTGTCATTCAGCAGACCACTATTCTTTAGCTTCAATAAATCCGTACGGCCAATTAATTCATCTACTGAACGGAAGCCCAGCTTAGCCATGTATTCACGAAGCTCCTCCGCAACAAAACACATGAAATTCTCAACATACTCCGGCTTGCCTTTGAAGTTCTTACGAAGCTCCGGATTCTGTGTTGCTACGCCTACCGGACAGGTATCCAGATCACATACACGCATCATGACACAACCTAAGGTAACCAAAGGAGCAGTTGCAAAGCCAAATTCCTCGGCGCCAAGCATTGCTGCGATTGCAACATCGCGTCCTGTCATAAGCTTTCCGTCCGTCTCGATTACCACCTTTGTACGGAGTCCGTTCATAATTAGGGTCTGATGTGTCTCCGCTAGACCCAACTCCCAAGGAAGACCTGCATTATAGATTGAGGTTCTGGGAGCGGCGCCGGTTCCGCCATCATAACCTGAGATTAAGATAACACCGGCACCGGCCTTTGCAACACCCGCTGCAATCGTTCCTACACCAGCTTCTGAAACCAGCTTAACAGAGATACGAGCACTTTTATTGGCATTCTTTAAATCATAGATTAATTGTGCAAGATCCTCAATCGAATAGATATCATGATGAGGAGGCGGTGAGATTAATCCTACACCGGGTGTGGAATGTCTGGTCTTCGCGATCCAGGGATATACCTTCTCTGCCGGAAGCTGACCACCCTCACCGGGCTTTGCACCCTGTGCCATCTTGATCTGAATTTCTCTTGCACTCACTAGATACTCACTGGTAACACCAAAGCGTCCCGAAGCTACCTGCTTGATAGCAGAGCATTTATTCAGTCCATCCTCTGTGGTCTTAAGTCTCTCCTGGCTCTCTCCTCCCTCACCACTGTTGGATTTACCACCCAGATGGTTCATGGCGATTGCCAGTGCTTCATGTGCTTCCTTGGAGATCGATCCGTAGCTCATTGCACCGGTCTTAAAGCGTTTTACGATAGAGTCTACGCTTTCCACTTCATCCATTGGAATTCCTTGCTCAGGAAAGGCGATATCCAGCAGACCTCTAAGGTTAATCTTCTCCTGCTCTGCCGTAACCTCCTTAGAATATTCCTTAAACATCTCATAGCTACCGGTACGGGTGGATTGCTGTAACAGATGAATGGTCTTCGGATTATACAGGTGCTCCTCTTTTCCGCTACGAAGCTTGTGAGAACCGGCACTGTCCATAGTCAAATCCAATTCCAGCCCTAAAGGATCAAACGCCTTGGAGTGAAGCGCATCTACCTGTGCTTCCATTTCCTTTAAGGATATTCCTCCCACACGGCTTACGGTACCGGTAAAATATTTATCGATGATTTCTTTGCTGATACCGATTGCTTCAAATATCTTAGAGCCTTGATAGGACTGTATGGTAGAGATACCCATCTTGGATGCAATCTTTATGATACCCTTGAGTACCGCCTTATTGTAGTCATCCACTGCTGCATAGTAATCTTTGTCCAGCATATTGTTGCTGATTAATTGACGAATGGTCTCCTGAGCAAGATAGGGATTAACCGCACATGCACCGTAACCAAGTAAGCAAGCAAAATGATGCACATCTCTCGGTTCCGCACTTTCCACAATCATGGCAAGAGCAGTTCTCTTCTTGGTACGAACCAGGTGCTGCTGCAATGCAGATACCGCAAGCAAGGAGGGAATTGCCACATGATTCTCATCCACACCACGATCGGAAAGAATCAGGATATTTGCACCTTCCTTATAGGAGCGGTCAGCCTCCAGACAAAGATGATCAATTGCCTTCTCGAGAGAGGTGTTCTTATAATAAATCATTGGAAGAACATCGACCTTGAAGCCAGGTTTCTTCATAAATCTAATTTTCAGTAAATCCGTATTTGTCAAAATAGGATTATTTACTTTAAGAACCTTACAGTTCTCGGCCTTCTCCTCAAGGATATTACCATCTTCTCCGATATAGACCGAGGTAGCTGTTACAACCTCTTCACGGATCGCATCGATCGGAGGGTTCGTTACCTGAGCAAAAAGCTGCTTGAAGTAGCTGAACAACGGAGGATTGTTCCCTGATAATACAGGAAGTGGGGAATCAACACCCATGGCTGCTGTTGCCTCCTGACCGCTTGCTGCCATCGGCAGGATTGTGGTCTTATAATCCTCGAAGGTATATCCAAAGGCCTTCTGAAGCCTCGCAAGCTCTTCTTCACTATATTCAATCACCTTTTTATTCGGAATGTGAAGCTCCTTCAGCATCACCAGGTTACTATCAAGCCATTCACCATAGGGACGCTTTTTAGCGTAACTGTTCTTCAGATCCTCATCGTCGATCAGGCAGCCTTTTACGGTATCAACTAAAAGCATCTTGCCAGGGCGAAGTCTTTCCTTCTTCACGATCTTGTCAGCCGGTATCTCAAGAACGCCAACCTCTGAGGATAGAATTAGGTGATCATCGTTCGTGATATAATATCTGGAGGGCCGTAATCCGTTACGGTCAAGTACAGCACCCATGATATCTCCATCGGAAAAAAGAATTGACGCGGGACCGTCCCAGGGCTCCATCATGGTTGCATAATACTGATAGAAATCTGCTTTCTCCCTACTGATTGCTTGATCGTTGCTCCAGGGTTCTGGAATGGTTATCATAACGGCAAGGGGAAGCTCCATCCCGCTCATTACCAGGAACTCCAGGGTATTATCCAACATCGCTGAGTCAGAGCCTTCGGTATTCACTACAGGAAGTACCTTATGAAGCGCACCCTTCAAATGCTCTGATTCCATTGTTTCTTCTCTTGCTAGCATCTTATCTGCATTGCCACGGATCGTATTGATCTCACCGTTATGAACGATCAGACGGTTCGGATGTGCTCTCTGCCAGCTAGGATTTGTATTCGTAGAAAATCTGGAATGAACTATCGCAATGGCACTCTCATAGTTCTCATCCTGAAGATCTTCAAAGAAAAGGCGAAGCTGCTTTACTAGGAACATTCCCTTATAGACAATTGTTCTACTGGATAACGAAACAACATACGTATTGTCATTGCTTTGCTCAAAGATTCTTCTGGCAATATAAAGCTTACGATCAAAATCCAGACCTTTTGCTACATTAGCTGGCTTTTTGATGAAGCACTGAAGAATATGAGGCATACATTCAACTGCCCTCTCTCCTAGAGTAGCCGGATGGGTAGGTACCTCTCTCCAGCCAAGGAATTTCATTCCTTCTTTTTCAACAATGATCTCGAACATCTTCTTAGCTTGATTACGGCTCAGTTCATCCTGAGGAAAGAAAAACATTCCAACTCCATATTCTCGAGCTATGCCTAAATCAATCCCAAGTGGCTTCGTTGCCTTAGTAAAGAACTTATGTGATATCTGAAGCAGAATTCCAACGCCGTCACCGGTCTGTCCATTGGCATCCTTACCGGCTCGATGTTCCAAATTCTCAACAATCTTCAAAGCATTCACTACTGTCTCATGAGTCTTGATACCCTTCATATGTACCACTGCACCGATACCGCAATTGTCATGCTCGAAGCGGGGGTCATACAGGCCTTGGGGAATTTGTGTGATTTCCTCTCTGATGCTATCCTTCATTCTTATCTACATCCTTTTCTTTTATTGTTCAAATCCGATATTTTCTAACATACAACAAAGGACGCTCTTAGGCTTATCAATTGATAAGTCTAAAAACGCCCTCGTTTTATTGCGTTGATTATAATATATATTTATGCATAATGCAAGAATAATTTCTACTTATTTTAAATTAGATGTTAATTTTTTAAATAATAAATAATTTTTACCTAATTAATTAAGGTTCTACCGTGTGCTTAATTAATTAAGTTAAGCGAATTCTTGTCATGATTACTATTTGACTCCAAACTACTATTAAGCTATCATAAACTTATCTTAGCAATAAGTCGATATAAAGTAAAAGATAAGATGCTTCACGCAGACCTAATTCATTAATTATAAAAGAAGATACTGTTCACACTCTGTCAGTAATGCAGCAAAATGAGTTTGATCAATGTTTTCAAACGAAAAGGAAGGGGCAGACCAATGGATATCAACCAATCATCATTTTCACGATCAAAACTAAACAAACCGGGAATAGCCCGTTCCGTCTCAGAGAATAAAGCTGCCTCCGAAGTATATAAAACGAAAGACAGCCTTTCCACGCAGCCGGTCGATCCAAAACAGCAAGAGCTGAAAGAGGGACAATTGGTGAAAGGTCAGATTATCGATCACCGTTATAACGAGATTAAGATACAGTTGGAACCGAGCAAGCAGATTGTAAATGCAAAGCTGTCTGGCGATGTTCCCCTCGCCATAGGCCAAGAAGCTCAGTTTCTGGTTACCGAAGAAGGCTCTGATCGACTTGTCATGAAATACATTCCTGAGAGCACCTCTCCCTCCGATGCAACCATTCAAAAGGCTCTCACCGCTTCAAATCTTCCTATGAATGAACGCAATCGGGCATTAGTAGAAGAACTATTAAAGCATACCATGCCGGTAGACAAACAGACCCTTCAGTCCTTAGTACGTCTATCCCATACCAACCGGGATGCCTCACCACTTACCTTAGTACTTATGTATAAAAACAATATTCCCATGACTCCGGCGAACATTAGACAGTTTGAAGCTTACCAGAACGGATCCAGCCGTTTACTTAACGATATCCATCATATCACGACAGGACTTTCTGAACTGTTTCAAGTCGATATGCCTTCCATCAATCAGGAATTACACGTGCCTAAGGAATTACTTCCAGAGGAGGCAGCGCAATCTTCTCCTCAAATGATTGAACCTTTCATAGGTCCTGATTCTTCAGCCTATTTGCAGGGAACTGCTACAAAATCACTTACCCAGGCATTGCAGATTAATAATGGGTTGCTTGATATATTACTTGGTAATCGTAACCTTCCCTCCACCGCTGCCGATTATGTAGCTAGTGACTTAACATCACTTTTGACGCAGTTGCATCAAGGAAACTTATCCCGTGAGGATTTTATTAATCACATAAAAGCGCTTTACCCTGATATAGAGCAGTTATTATCCGAAGAACTGAATCAGTTGATACCTGATATGAATAACGAAATACAAGCTCCCTCTATACCTGATACACTTTCCGCTCTGATAAAGGAGATTTCGCTAGCCAATGATAGTCAAGTGCCTTTATCCGAGTTACTCGATACTAAGGAGCAAGCTTCTTTCGCCCAACTGCTTCGGTCCGATCCATCCCTACGTGGGATCGCAGACCGGGTTATGGAGGGAACCATTACCGCCAGAGAAATGCTTACCACATTAAAGAATATCCTTCCAGCTATGGAGGGACTAGAAGCCGAGAGGCTTCTTGCTTCACCGGAGTATCGGACGCTGATAGAGAATGCTTTTCATGACAAATGGACCATTACTCCTGAAAAACTGACTGACAAAGCAGCTCTTCGGGATCTCTATGAAAATCTTCGTGAAGATATGGAACAGCTCTCTGCTTTGTCAAAGCTTCAAATACCGACCAAAGATGATGCTCGACTTCAGGAGCCCATTAAAAACCTGCAGGAGAATCTCCGATTTATGCAGGATTTGAACGAGATGTATACTTATCTTCAATTACCGGTTCAACTAAAGAATCAGGATATTCATAGCGATTTGTATGTCTTTACGAGAAAGAAAGCTTTACAAAACAAAGAGGATCTCAGTGTTCTTCTTCACCTGGACATGACAAATCTTGGTTCAATGAATATTCATATCCAAATGAATCATAATATTGTTCAGGCGAAATTCTATATAGAGGATCGCGATACACAGAGATTGATATCGGAATATATGCCCTCTCTCACGGATGCTTTAACAAAGAAAGGTTATCATCTTCACAGTGACGTTAATCAATCTTATGAAAAAATCGATTTCAGCAAAGATTTTATCGAAGATAATGTATCCGAGAGTGATGTAAGACGCTATTCCTTTGATATAAGAACCTAAAAAGAGCGATGTTTTCGAGCTTTCATTTCCATAAAAAAGGATGTGCCTATTCTCTGTATAGATGGACACATCCTTATCAATTCAATATAAATAAAACATCTTATAGCAACCTGGAAGCATGTTAATTCACATTTTCAACCTCATTAAGTCTCTTATCATAATCTTCAAAAACATAAGATAAGACATCCGCCATTCCGACAAAAGTACAGCCATAGATAAATTCTCCTCCGTCCTCTTGTGAGCGGATAATCTCAACTACAGAATGTAAGGTATCCTCAGAGCCTAAATTAATACTTGCGTTAAAATAAAATCCAATGGGTAAAATGCTCTTGGTTCTAAATCCAATTCCAGTTTGTGAAATATTAACTACTTCAATTGGAGCATGAAGATTACTTACCTGAACATAATCCTGCTTGTAGAGATTACAAATCTCAAGTGTTAAGGTCACCGGCAATCTTTTTGCTCTTCTTCTCTCTTCCACGTTATCCCTCCTTAGCAAAGTTATTTCATAATAAGAAATCATGCCTGCCAATGCTTCCATAAACCTGATAAAGTAATAATGGATTTCCGATGGAATACATTATTATTTTATCCAAGAATTCAGCTTGCTGAATTCTTTATTCACATTATAATTATAGCCTATTAAAATAAGATATACAATCAATAATTGTATTAAACGACAATTTATAACAGCCCTGCTCCGAACAGATATACCTATTTGGTATTCCTGCCTCAGAGAGGGCTGTAATATGTCATAGATATATAAAATTACATCGAATCTAATCGCTCCTGCACAAGCTGATTGATCTTACCCGGATCCGCCTTCCCCTTCATCTCCTTCATGGTCTGACCAACAATAAAGCCCATGGCTTTCGTCTTACCACTCTTATAATCTGCTACGGACTGAGGGCTATCAGCGATAATCTTCTCGATAGTGGCTCGAAGGAGACCATCATCACTTACCATACCCAGACCATGCTTCTCAACATAGTCCTCCGGATCCACATTTTCTTTAAATATCTTCTCAAATACCTCTTTTGCTACCGTTCGGTTAATTTTATTTCCATCCACTAATCCAATTAATCTGGCAAGCTGAGAGGGTGTAAAGGTAATCTCCTCCGCTTCCATCTCCTGTTCCTTGAGTAGACGCATTGTCTCTACCATTAACCAATTAGAGACCTCCTTAGGTTTCCCACAGAGTGCAACGGTCTCCTCGAAGAGATCCGCCAGATGCTTAGAACCGGTAATAATGGATGCATCATAAGCAGGGATATCAAATTCCTTCTCATAACGCAGCATCTTCTGGGCACGCAGCTCCGGCTGACGAGCCTTGATACTCGATAACCACTCATCGCTTATCTCAATCGGCGGAAGATCCGGCTCAGGGAAGTATCGATAATCCTGAGCATCCTCCTTAGAGCGCATTGCAAAGCTGGTATCTTTATTGTCATCCCAGCGCCTTGTTTCCTGCACAACCTTCTTACCATATTCCAATAGCTCTATCTGACGCTTTCTCTCTCCCTCTATTGCTCTGGCAATTGCTTTGAAGGAGTTCATGTTCTTCATCTCTGTTCTGGTTCCGAATTCCTTCGCTCCGACCTCACGTACGGATAAGTTAATATCGGCACGGAGCGATCCCTCCTGCATCTTACAATCCGATACACCAAGGTATTGAAGAATTAATCTCAATTTATCCAGATAGGCTACAACTTCCTCAGCAGAGCGCATATCAGGCTCACTGACGATCTCGATCAGCGGTACGCCGCAACGGTTATAATCGACAAGAGTGCAATCCTCCCAAGGATCATGAACCAGCTTACCGGCATCCTCCTCCATGTGTATCTCATGAATTCGAACTATTTTCTTGCCTGCTTCCGTCTCAATCTCGATCTGTCCATCACGACAGATCGGTAGATAGAGCTGGGAGATCTGATATGCTTTCGGTAAATCCGGGTAGAAATAATTCTTTCGGTCAAATTTACATCGCCTAGTAATGGTACAGTCCAGTGCCAAGCCTGCTGCCATGGCAAATTCCACTACCTTTTTATTAAGTACGGGAAGCGTTCCGGGCATACCCGTACAGACAGGGCAGCAGTGTGTATTCGGATCTCCTCCGAATTGGGTCGTACAGCCACAGAAAATCTTACTTTTCGTGGCAAGCTCTACATGAACCTCCAAACCGATCACGGTCTCATATGCTTTCATGGGCTATGCCTCCTTTCCCTGTGTTGTAAGCGTTAACGGTCTCTCATATGCTAATGTCTGCTCAAAGCTGTAAGCAGCACGAATAATATCTTTCTCACCAAAATGCTTACCGATTAGTTGCAATCCAATCGGAAGCCCCTTGGAATCTCTACCGCAGGGTAGGCTCACTGCCGGTAAGCCTGCCAGATTCACGGATACCGTATAGATATCGGACAGATACATCTTAAGTGGATCGGATAAACTCTCGCCAAGGCGAGGTGCCGTCTGTGGTGCGGTAGGTCCTAGGATGATATCATACTTCTCAAAGGCCTTGCGAAAGCGTTCGTTAATAATCGCTCTTACCTTCAAAGCCTTATTATAAAAAGCATCATAGTAGCCGGAGCTAAGTACGAAGGCTCCGATCATCATTCTTCGCTTTACTTCATTGCCAAAGCCTTCTGATCTGGTCTTCTTATAGACATCCTGAAGACCATCAAATTCCGGTGTACGATATCCGTATTTTACACCATCAAAACGGGATAAATTAGAGCTGGCTTCGGCACATGCTATTACGTAATAGGAAGGAACGGCATATTCCACGGAATGAAGCTCAAATTCCTCCACAACTGCCCCTCTGCTTCGAAACACTTGTGCAGCCTTTCGTATACTTACTTTTACTTCTTCCTCAATCCCATCCCCAAGGTAATCCTTCGGGATACCGATTCTCATTCCTTTCACATCATCGATTAGGGCATCGGTATATCGATAGCTTTCCTGTGACACTGAGGTTGAATCCTTAGCATCATGACCTGAGATAATCTCTAGGGCTGCCGCACAGTCAGAAATATTTCTACCTATGGTACCAATCTGATCAAGTGACGAGGCATAAGCGATGAGTCCATAACGGGATACGGTACCGTAGGTCGGTTTAATTCCTGTCACACCGCAATAACCGGCAGGCTGACGAATCGAACCACCCGTATCGGAGCCTAAGGCAAGAAATGCTTCCTCTGCAGCAACCGCTGCAGCAGATCCTCCGCTGGAGCCACCGGGAACACACATCCTATCCCATGGGTTCTTCGTCTCACCAAAGAAGGAGGTCTCCGTGGTGCTACCCATGGCAAATTCATCCATATTCGTCTTTCCTATGATGATAGCTCCTGCCTTCTTCAGCTTCTCGATGGCCGTCGCATCGTAGGTTGGTTCAAAGTTATACAAGATCTTGGATGCGCAGGTGGTTTTTACACCCATCGTACAGATGTTATCCTTCACTGCGATTGGAACCCCAGCAAGGGGCGATCCTGCAAGCTCCCCGGCATCTATTCTTCTTTGCACCTCTTCAGCCTGTGCATAGGCCTCTTCTTCAAGGACCGTAATATAGCATCGATAATCCGAGTCTCTTTGTTTTATGATTGCAAGCTGCGCTCTCACAGCATCGGCAACGGATATTTCCTTCTCCTTAATCCTTCTGCCAAGCTCCAGCGCAGACAATGACGTAATATCATCCTTCATATATATTAGCCTCCATCTTAAGCTCTATTGTTCTTATCGGTTAATCGAATTTCTACTCTACTGTCTTTGGAACAGCAAAGCTTCCTTCGATGCGCTTCGGCGCATTCTTTAATATTTCTTCGCGATTATCTTGATTGGTTACCTCATCCTCACGAAATACATTCTTCACCGGGAGAACATGGGACATGGGTTCTACCCCCTCGGTATCCAAACCATTCATTGTCTCTATATATTCCAAAATATGATCCAGGTCCTTCGCAGCCTTCTCCTTCTCGTCCTCAGAGATTGTAAGCTTTGCAAGGGCGGCTACATATCGAACTGTTTCCTCTGTTATCTTCATGAAAATACCTCCTATTGAATCCTCATAATAAATACTGTTCTGGATGCTAGCCCGTGCAAAGTGTGCAACGTCTCGCAAGAGAGACGGTCTACACTTTACGCCGGTACACATCATCCAAAGCAAATTACCCTTCGCTCTTATTAGGGTTCTAGCCTTGACAAATCACGAGGAAACATTGTAGTCTCTCGAACATTTGTCTCATCCAGAAGCTTCATCGTTAATCGTTCCAGACCAATACCGAGACCTCCGTGAGGCGGCATACCATGCTTATGGATCAGGAGGAAGTTCGCGAACTCCTCCGGGTTCATGCCTCTTGCTATCATCTTCGCCACCTGATCTTCATAGTCATGGATACGCTGACCTCCTGTTGTTATCTCCATTCCTTTGAAGAGAAGATCAAAGCTTAAGGTAAACTTGGGATCAGAGGGATCATCCATCGCATAAAAGGGTCGCTTCTTAGAAGGATAATGCGTTACAAATACGAAATCACTGTCAAATTCCTCTTTGAAGTATCGTCCGATTAATACCTCTTCCTCCGGCTCCAGATCGTAAGGGTTCTTGATTTTACGCTGGTATTTTTCAGAAACAAGACGCTTTGCTTCATCAAAGCGTACCGCCGGAATTTGCGATACATCCGGCAAGGTAACCTCTAGCAGCTTGCATTCCTTGGCATATTGCTCTGACAGGAAGTTGAATACGTACCGAAGCATCTCCGTCTCCATCGCCATAATATCCTCAAAACCATCAATATATCCCATCTCAAAATCCATACTCGTATATTCGTTCAAATGTCTCGTCGTATTATGCTTCTCCGCACGGAACACCGGAGCTGCTTCAAATACTCTATCATAGACACCAACCATAGTCTGCTTATAAAACTGTGGGCTCTGAGCTAAAAATGCCTTACTCCCAAAGTACTCCAGCTTAAAAACATTTGCTCCTCCCTCTGCATTACCCGCTACAATTTTCGGAGTTCTTATCTCTGTAAAGCCCTGAGAGAATAAGAAATCACGAAAGCCTCTAACGATACCCTCCTGAAGCTTAAAGACAGCTCTCTCTCTGATATTACGTAAAGAGATGGGGCGATAATTCAGCTTTGTCTCCAGTGAGGTCTTCATCTTCCACTTTGAGATCGGAAGAGGCAGTATCGCTCCTTCCTTTGGAGAAGTTAATAGCTTCACCTTTGTAAGTCTTACTTCGAAGCCTTGCGGTGCACGTTCTTCGTTGTTAAGAATTCCTTCTGCTTCAATTGTCATTCCTTCCTTCAGATCCTTTAGAGCTACGTCGGTAACCCCTTCCTCATACACACATTGTACCAAGCCCTCTCTCTTTCGAAGAACGACAAAGGCAACCTCGCCCATATGGCGGATTGTATGAATGAAGCCGTTTACTTTTACACTTCCCTTGATATCCTGTGCAAGAATATCACTGATTTCTTTAATTTCCTTCTGCTTTACACCGGTTATAAAATCCATAAAAATCATTCCTTTCTTATCATCTTCAAGCATAAGCGATTGCACAAATTTTTCGTGTACTACACAAATCCTTCATGCTACTTATTACGATGGCTTCGACCACCATCGATACATGGTGAAACATCTTGTGTTGCATTCTTTTGGGCCAGAAGATTATCATAAAGCTTAATGATTATTTATGAATCAAAAAAAGCCCCGAAGAATGCATAATTTGCATTCTTCGGGACGAGAAGTCGAAATTCCCGCGGTACCACCCGCATTGAGAGCATAGCTCTCCACTTACTTACACTTAACGCGTGTCACGCACGAACCTACTAATCGTTCAATTCGCGGGCTC
>JAEZKA010000007.1 GCA_023436225.1 Bacillota bacterium | reverse complement strand
ATCCTGTTATCTTTACTGTTTTTGTGGTTGTATCTGTTTCCAGATACGGTTCGTTGACATATCATTACGATATATCATAATGAAAATCTATAATGCATCCTTTCGGATGCAATTCGAAGCTCATGTGGAACTTCGAGTTTTTTAGAATTTTCAGGGTTGTTTCACTGTTCAATTATCAAGGTTCAATTGTGTGTCAGCGGCTTATTTCTTAGTATTTCTTGTCTCGCCGTCAACTTTTTCAGTTTAGCACATCCGTCGTATTATGTCAACCACTTTTTTATTTTTTATTTTAACTTTTCTGTCTTAGTGGCCGCTCATCAACGGTGGATTTTTATTGTACAATCGAAATCGAAAAATGTCAAGAAGTAATATCAACTTTTTTATCAGTTAATTTCATCCAACTGATCTTCCCCTAATTCCTCCGCATCAATATTCAGCGTATGTAATGATCTTCTCTTCCTTCTAGCCTCTTCAGAGGAACTCATAATGAAGTCTTTAATCTCACTGGAATGTCTAATGTGATGCAGAATAAGCTCAGGATGGGTCGTATCTCCCGTATAACAGATAATAGTTCCAAGCTTAAACATTCGCTCCGATAAACTTCTGGTTAATCTGACATCCTGGATCTTATACATTAATGCGTCATCTTCCGTAATATTTAGAAATCCTGATGTAATTGTGAGTTTATCTTCATTGATACTGTACTTTGTAAAACTGAATGGTAAACCAAAAAATTTAATACGTTTCCTCTCAACGTAACCCATAGTAGCCTCCCTTTATGTGCACTGCACATTATTATTTATCGCAAGATTGCATTTGCAATTATCCCCTATATATAAAATCAACGATAATCGAAATATATTTCTTTATAATGAAAGCTCATCAAATTGTATACAAAAAACCTATTTCCCAAAAATCAATACCATAACACTTCATAAAACATTAATAGACTAGAGATTTATACTTACTTGATTTTAATGATTTCCGATCGTCTATCCCTGGTAACCATCAAGTTGACATCTGTCATATTTACATCCTTCTTAACCTCAAAAATAAGTACTACCATCTTTTCTTCACTAGCTTTTAGTTTCAAATCAATGAGTTTCAGATTGTTTTCCAATAGAGCAAAAGGAGGCTCATATATCGTTCCTACATTTACATCCAACTGATATACTATATTTGCCTTAGTAAGATTCAAATTATTTTCCTTATCCAGCGTATTTTTTAGTATAAAGGACAATACCATTAGCTGATAACCCGGTCTTGGTGTAATCGAGAAATAAGCATCTGTTGCATCTTCAGGGTAGCTTTCTGCCACAATAAAATCTTGATACTCAATCTCAAACCCCTCTTCATTAATCACCTCTGTCAGTGAATAATCCTTCTCAGGTACTATGGTAGCTGTCGATGTCGTAGTTTGTCCCTGTTCCAAATTAGCATTCTGAGTATTTTCAGGTGTCGAAGCTGCCGCTGTGTCAGCCTCTACCCCTTGTTTCTCAATAATCTCTTCTATAGAAACCATCTTAGACACATATTCTTTATCATTTTTCAACATCACTCCGGCTATATATTCTGCGGCCGCATCTGCTTGTTGTTCTGAATATTCGAATTTTTGTATGCACCCTGTTAATGTCGTCATAAGTAGTAGGACAACAATTAGACTAAAACGTCTCATCGACTATTCCCCCCGTCATTTGTAACTTTAAAATACACCTCTGTTTACAGGGTGTTACAGATTACATATTATCACTTTTCCTTAAAATCAGCAACTAAAATAAATACCTATTCCCCATCGAGAAATGTGAGACCACCAAATCAATTGAAGGAACTACTATTCTATCAAACAACAGGGTATCAGCATTTTTGATTGCATGCATTGCATGACTTAAGCAGAGAATCTCTTGATCAAATGATTGAGAGCTACATCCGTTACGATATAATAAAAAAACATTAACAAAAATAGGTGTGCTGACTCCTATGGAAAACGCGAAAGGTATTTGTGGCAGTATAAAAACTGCCAGTAGATATTACCTACTGGCAAATAGATTGATATTTTTAATTGTCTACTTGTCGGAACTCCGCTCAGTTTGCAGAGGGGAGTTTTCAACAATTATTATGATTTTGTATCAAGCTCAAACCAGAACTCAACGCCGACTGGGCGGTTGATTACACCGCATTCCTGATTCAAAGAATTCATGATTGCTTTTACAATTGATAAACCAATACCGTTACCACCGTATTCTCTGGTACGTGCTTTATCAACCTTGTAGAATTTAATCCATATCTTATCTAGATCATCTTCCGGAATATTGTCTCCCGTATTGAAGACAGCTACACGTACCTTTCCATCTAGTGGGATTAACTTAATCTCTATAATCATCTGACCACTTACGTGATTCAATGCATTACTAATATAATTAGTAACAACCTGCCCTACCATATACTCATCTGCCCAGACATATAATGGATCCGTATGATCAAAACGAAGTATGACTTCCTTTTGTTTGAATAATATTTCAGTAGCACTTAATACCGATTGAATTAGTGTGACAATATCAAAACGAACAAAATTAATCTGATTATTACCAAATTCAATTTCATTTAGATTCAAAAGCTTCTTAACCATTTGATTCATCTTATCCGCTTCATCAATAATAACCTCGCAGTAAAAATCTCTACTTTCCGGGTCCTCATTAATATTTTCCTTCAACCCCTCTGCATATCCCTGAATCAGAGAAATCGGTGTCTTCAGTTCATGAGATACATTTGATAAAAATTCCTTACGCATATCATCAATCTCTGTCTTCTTCTGAATATCCGTCAACAGCTCGTTATTAGCATTTTTTAACTCGGTTATTGTAGATTCCAGCTTTTCCGACAAACTATTAATACTCTTTCCTAGTTCACCGATTTCATCCTTGGTCTCTACTTTATATTTCACCTCAAAATCAAGATCCGATATTCTCTTGGCAATCCCGGATAGCTCCAAAATAGGCTTTGCAAATCTTTTACTGATAACCAGCATTGCAACTGATCCTATTATTACTGCCAAAACACCGACATAAGCAAGAAAATTATTCGCAATTGCAACGCCTTCTTCAATACTCTCAAAATTGGAGCGTAGTAAAATAATACTGAAATCTTCTATTCTCCCGTAGCCTGTATTATTATCGTCGATGCCATTATCTGTCTCACCGGATAATTCCTGGAAGGTTATACCGTTAAGTCCTACCATGTCGATATAGTTTGCTTCCTTTTGGATATCATAAAGTCGTATGATTCGATAATTATTGGTCTGCTTTATTACCCTGCGATCGGTTATATCCGGATTGAGATACCCGACAAGGTACTCCGCCTGCATCGCCAGCATCTGTTTAAATTCTCTATCTCCAATACTGGTAGGATAAATAAAACCACGATTGGAATTAATTACGTAGATATCTACAGAATACTTTGAGGCCAATTGCTCCATATCAACCGTATCAGATTCGGACAGGTTTTCATCATCCTCACTGTTATCATAGATTGCTTTAATTTCCTGATATGCCGTATCCAGATTCTTAATCTTTGTATAAACATAATAATTAGATAAAAAAGTCCGGTTGATAAACCAGGTAACAAAAATCGTTAACATCACCATGATTGTTAAGGTGAATGTTATTTTAAACCGGATGGAATGCTTCATGCATCCACCTCGAATTTATAGCCGAGGCCCCAGATCGTTTTGATAAAGTCACCCTTAGGACCCATTTTGCTACGCAATTTCTTAACATGGGTATCAATCGTACGAGCATCTCCGAAATAATCGTAATTCCATACATTATTCAATATCTTTTCTCTTGAAAGAGCTACCCCTTGATTTGTCACAAAGTAAGTAAGCAATTCAAATTCCTTGAAGCTCAGCTCTATCTCCTGTCCATCAATCTTCACCTGATGAGCTGATTTATCAAGTACAATTCCTCCGACTTCAATGCTCTCTTCGTCCATAGCAGCAGTTCTTCTCAGAACCGCTTCCACACGTGCCATAAGTATCTTCGGACTAAAAGGTTTCGAGATGTATTCATCTACACCCAGATCAAAGCCCAGTAGTTCATCCTTCTCATCACTTTTCGCTGTCAGCATGATAATCGGGACCTTGGAATATTGTCTTATCTCACGGCATACCTGCCATCCATCTAGCTTGGGCATCATTACATCCAATATAATCAATGCAATATCCTTCTTAGCAAAAAAAAGGTCAATAGCCTGTTCCCCATTTTCTGCTTCAATTACATCATAGTTTTTACGCACCAAAAAGTCCTTCACAAGCTTCCTCATTCTACTTTCATCATCAACGACTAAGATTTTCAGCTTTTCCATTTGGCACCTCCCAAATCGTACATTTTTCTATATATTAACACTCAACTATGACTAAATTGTGAAAACATTGCTCTGATTACTTATTTTTCTCGAATGCCTGCTCTCTCTCTTCCAGAGCCTTCTCTCTATTCTCCAGATCTGTCTGCCAGCTTTCATACTTATCGATTACCTGATTCTCATAAATAGAATACATGCTCCTATCGCTGAACACAGCAATGACAATCATGATTAAGATAATGATTGCCAAAAAAATACTGATAATTCTAGAATTGCGAAGCTTTACCTTATAATCTTCAATCAAAGCAATATGTCTTTGCTCCTTCTCTTTTTCCAGCACATTATCATATACTCTTGGTTCTTTATCCTGCTTTTCTATCCGAATATCAGGAAGATTCTCCTTAGTAACGATACCAGCTTGTAATATTTTACCACGTAGATCGTATAAAAAGGAATATCCAATTACTGTGTTCAAAGTCTTTCTTTCTACTAATTTATGATATAACTTCAGAGCCTTGTTAAGATCATTCAAATCAGTATTTGCTTTGATATATTCCACCGTCTCCTGTTCCCTTTTTGCCTCCTTAAAACTATGGGCATCGGCAAAGACATAGCCAGCTACTTTATATTCGGTTTCTTTCATACCCCAGTGATTCCTCCTTGGTTAGAGACGCTCCGACGGATACACTAGACCCCAATCTTCTCGCAACGAATCTAATATGTTCATAATATCCAGTGTATCATTCAGAGGAATGATATCACTCTGCTTCTTTCCTTCCAAAATACACCGATTCACTTCTTCTGCTTCATATACGTACCCATTTGAGGTAAAAGGGTGGAAGAAGGAATCTACCAGCTTACCATTCGCATCATAAACCTCCGCACTTTCTGCAGTCCAAAAATTTGGGATTACAATTCTACCTTTTTCTCCAATAATAATCGCATCATTTCCGGTAGATGCTGAGATGGCAGAACTTAAATCGGCTATCATTCCTTCATTATACAGCAAAGTGATAACATTCAGCTCATCCACACTACTCCGCCCGATATGAGCACTGCTACCAATTTTGTCAGGAATCCTTTCCATAAGGTGGATCGCATAAGAAATCGGATATACCCCTACGTCCAAAAGAGCACCACCTCCCAGCTCAGGATTAAATACACGGCTGTTAGGATCAAATTCTGTTCGATAACCAAAGGAGATATTCATATACTTTATTTCACCGATAATTTTGTTATGAATCCATTGCTTTACAATCCTTGTGGCAGGTAAAAATTTGGTCCACATTGCTTCCATTAAAAACACATTGCTGCTCTTTGCCTGATCAACTAGTTCCTTGGCTTCCTTAAAGTTAATTGTAAAGGGCTTTTCGCATAATACAGCTTTTCCGGCAGCAATACATAAGCTGGCATGGGTCTTATGCTCTGTATGAGGTGTAGCAATATAAATAACATCAATCTCCGGATCTTTGATGATCTCATCATAGCTCCCATATGCTTTCTTAATGTGAAACCGGGTTGCAAATTCCTTTGCTTTGACCAAGTCTCGGGATGCGATCGCAGTAAGCTCAGTATGATCCAATGAATTTAAAGCCGTTGCAAACTTTGATGCAATCTGCCCTGCACCTATAATTCCCCACTTTACTGTTTTCATAGCCTATTCCCCTTCCATTTTATATCAATAGTATTGTATTTGTAGATTTTATTATGGCGTTAATAACATTTCAACTATTTACACTTTGTGTATTTATACACTCTCTGAATACCCTGAAATAATATAAATTATAGTTTGATGATTTCTTCCTACCTAATTCTATTTTACATGCCGTTTCATACAATTGCAATATAAAAGCCGCCCATTTCCTTGATTTCAGACATCGCACAGTTAATTTTACACTATTGGTGCAATCCGAAAAGAAAATAGGCAGCTGTGAATATTATCGAGCTATATACCGTCTTCTTCCAGCAACGGTATAATATTATATTCATAATTGTCTTCTATGACTTTATAACCCACTTTTTCATAAGCACGGTTTGTCAGCAAATTCTTCTTATCCACATATAAAGTACAGAAATGAAACCCTTGTTCCATTAGTGTCTTACTTAGGTAATATAGATTAGCTGCGGCATAGCCTTTTCCCCTGTATTCCTCCGGTGTGAATACATAGGTAATCCCCATACCATGAATAAGTCTTCTTGTAGCCGCTGCCATAGAGACAGCTCGTTGCTCCTCATCTTCGTATAAGTACAGCTCCTTCCGGTTGATCATCTGAGTAGCTCGAAGTAGAGCTATCTCGTAATCTGCTTCATCCATCAGAGCTTCAATCTGATATCGTATCATCCAGTCTGCAACCAGCTTAGCATCTTCAGGCTCTGCCAGTCTTTGGCTCCCTGCTGCCGGCTTAATATCATTCACCTGTCGAAGCTCCATAATGTCCGTCCCCACCTTCTGGATAAAGGATACCTTCCTATATTGCATGTATTGCTTCATAAAGCTCTGGCATAAAGTCTGCTTTGCATTCAAACCTTCTATAGTAATATGACTATTCCCCAAATAATCTGCCAACACGCTGGCTGCCTCTTCCTCCCTTTCCGTAACAGCTGCATGAATGATCAAATCAACACCTCGAATTATTACAAACAATAGGACAATTCGAGTCTCCTCCATCACTACACCGAATAATTCCTTACCAGTGCCCGATCCCGTCAGACTTTGATGTGCAAAATAAAGCAACAATTGAGCAGCGGCTTCTTTCTCCAACAATATGGCTCCATATTCCTTTAAGAATAAATCAGCGTTGCTATATTCCTTCACTATCATCCTAAGTCCTTCTTTCCGAATGAAACATTATACTTATCTATAATTTACCCGTTTTCTACTATTTTAAACTTCTTTTTCGTTTCGATATCCGACTTTTACAAGCAACTAAAGTCCCATCCCAATTTAGAATGTTATGCTGCTTTGAATATATAGCTTGGCTCTAATCTCTCCTGCTCGCCTACGCACAATTCAGAATCAAATAGAAGGGCTATATCTTTATAGTAACAATACAGCCCTTCTATCCCATTCAATCTGTCGGCTTTACAGAAGCTCTCATATTATCTGAATTTCTTTAATACTTTAATACTGCATTAACCGCTTTTTCATCGATACGCCTGACCACACTGTGGGTGTATTCAATACAGTATTTTTTCCAGAAGTTAAGAGCCGTAGGATTGAAGCTTTCACAATCAACACCCAGAAGGCGATAGCCTTCTCTCTTCAACTCTCTCATGATATGACATAGCAGATTATGATAGATTCCACTTCCTCTAAATTCTGGTTCGCAGTAAGCCCCGCATATATTTATCATATCATCAGCCTCGGTAGCAAAATTTTCTCCAAAGTCAGAGAGTTTAATATAAGCAACTGCCTTCCCATTCACCTTGGCAGCAAAGTATCTCACATCCACATCAGCATGTTTGTACAGTCCTTCTTCATTGATAGGTTCAAAGTACATAAAGGAGGGACTGTTACCTAGATGCTGGATCAGATCATTATGCTGCTTCAGCAGGAGCACCCATTCATCTCTGAACAGCTCTACATTATCGATACAATTTCTATCCACAAGCAAGACCTCTTTTGTTGCAGGAATTATATCAAGATTACAAATTAAGTCCATACAACGCAGACCAAAACCATTATAAAAGAAACTCTTTTCGCCTGCCGTATCATGTGCATATAGGGTAATGGCATGGCTTCGTATTCCTGCCTTAATCCATTTTAGTGCCGCTGCCTGGTACATCCTTGAATAGAGGTGACAGCGACTGTCCTCATTCATATCACATACCACCCCATGACCAAATAAAGGAACATAGCCCCCTCGTACAGCCGTCGTGCCAAAAGCATCTTCTATTGGCCCGTATGAGCAAAGGAACCCGACGAGTCGATCTTCTACAAAGGCTGCTACCCCGAGTCCATTTTCAATAAAATGTCCCATATCCGGAATTGAGTCAATCTCAGGAAGTATCGTTACCATCCTCTGCTCCATATCATAATTATCCTTTGCAATTTGCATAGCACCTGCGATATGCTCCTGTTTAAAATCCACTAGCTCCATTATTATTTCCTCCCCACCTTATGTCTTGCTCTGTTCGACCTCTCCAGCTTCTTAAAGAACTCCCTCTTCTCTTTCAAATATGCCGATTTGTCCTCCGTAAATCTAGCTTCGCTCTTTAACCCTAGATAATTCTTCCATCTTGTGCGCTCCAGAGTACCTGATGCTATTGCTGACTGTATCGCACATCCCGGTTCACCTTGATGAGTACAATCCGAGAAGCGACACTCGGCAAATAGCTCTTCTATATCGGAAAATGCTTCACCGAGCCCTTCTTCGACATCCCACATACCAAGCTCCCTCATTCCAGGAGTATCAATAATCATTACACCATTCTTAAGCATAATCAATTGACGATGGGTTGTTGTATGCCGTCCCTTACTATCCTCTGTACGAATTTCGTTGACATTCATAATCTCCTCACCTGCCAATGCATTAACCAGTGTTGATTTACCTACACCCGAGGAGCCAAGAAATACAAGAGTACTCCTAGGCTTCATATATTGCTGCAGCTGCTCTAACCCCTCTTTTGTCACAGCACTGACTGCATACACTGGAACGCCGATTGCTTGCTGTCTGATTTGTTCCAGCTGCTGTGTACAGTCCTCCACCAAATCTGCCTTCGTCAGAAGTACGACCGGTGTTCCCCCGCTCTCCCAAGATACCGTAATATACCTCAAGATACGATTCACGTTAAAATCGTAGTTCAGGGATGCCATTATAAACACATAATCAAAATTTGCAGCCACCACCTGCTCCAAAATAGTCTTTACATATCCTGCTGAATGACCGGAGTAATCCGGTCTGGAGAATTTTGATTTGCGGGGATATACTCGTACAATCTGAGAATCTCCACATTCGTTGTAACGTAACGCCACAAAATCACCAACTGCCGGGAAATCCTCCGAAGTATCCATCTTATTATAAAAAGAGCCCTTAATTCTAGCATTGCTTTCGCCATGGGATGATATCACCTTGAATAATTCTCTGTGAACCTCCGTCACTCTGGCTGGAATGCAACCATCCATATTTTCTTCCAAATCATTGTTTCCGTTAAAACCGTAATTTACTAAATCGATCATCGTATTCCTCCATTAATTGTTTCAATAATTTTCTATCTAACTTTCTACTTATTAATAAACCATCCTCCAAACACAATACAATACTCATATAAATCGCTCCCTTCCTATCGTTAAATTCATCGCAATATTGAGTCACATCAACTTAATATGCCTACCCTTTTGAATTAATGAAATGGTTTTGCCAACTTACTATTGGGCAGAAAAATAGCCAAAAGCAGCCTTTTGATCGCGCTGCCTTTGGCTAGTGATGTATTTTTAGGTACAAAAATAACACACCCTAAAGTGTGCCACTGCATAAGTCATGGTATTCACGAAAGGTTACTTGTACGGCATCCCATAGCATAGAATAAAGCTTCCTGCTTGTTCTGCCCAATATGAAGTTAGTCAAAAACCACCAATCTATAAGCTAACATTCAAACAACTCCTTTCAACTCAAAGGTCACCCTTTGATGTCAGTTAAATTTATTATTTACATTGCAATTATATAGGATAATTTTGTTAAATGCAAGAATTATTTATAAATTTCTCATTTTTTTACAAGTACCTCTTTATAACTACCTTTTTATAAGTACAATGCTAGCTTTATACTATATCAAAAATCCTATAAACATATGGGACACTCACTTTCCATCGCGAATTTTAGTATCTAAATTTCATAATACAGATATCAGCAGTATTTTAAAGCCAAATTATTGACTCTATTCAGCAAGATGATTTTCCTTGACTTTTCGACACCTTGATATATACTTTTGTTTGTGATATTTTTGTATAATCACTCAAGGAGGTTCCAGTTGAAATCACAGAATATTGTAATACAAAAGACAAAAGAATATGCACTGATTACCCTTGGTGTCATGTTGGTCGTAATCGGTGTTTATTTCTTCAAATTCCCGAACAACTTCTCAACAGGAGGTGTTACGGGTATGGCAATCATATTAAGTAGTTTACTAGGCAGCGGTGTCAGCTCCGGTTCCATCGTATTAATTATTAATATCATCCTGTTAATCGTCGGTTATCTAACATTAGGCAAAAGCTTCGGAAATCGAACCGTATATGGAAGCTTATTATTATCACTTGCTCTGCGGGTTTTGGAAATCCTTGTACCACTGGAAAAGCCTCTAACGAATCAGCCTTTATTAGAGCTGGCTTTTGCTGTAATTCTTCCCTCGATTGGTTCCGCATTGCTTTTTAATATTGGCGCTTCGACCGGCGGTACCGATGTCATCGCCATGCTTCTTAAGAAATATACCAGTCTTGACATAGGACGTTCTCTTTTGGTGACTGATTTTCTACTTACGGTTGCAGTATTTCCGGTCTTTGGTATCACTACCGGATTACTATCCATATTGGGTTTATTCCTAAAATCAACGCTAGTTGATAATATAATTGAGAACCTGAACCTAAATAAGTATTTCACAATTATCTGTGTGGATCCCAAACCAATCTGCGATTACATTATTAATACACTTCATAGAAGTGCGACAGTCTTCGATGCCAAAGGAGCCTTTACAGAGAAAGAAAAAAAAATAATACTTACCGTTATGAATCGTTCTCAGGCCGTTATGCTAAGAAAGCTTATTAAACAGATGGATCCGGAAGCTTTCCTACTAATTACGAATACCAGTGAAATTATCGGACGCGGTTTCCGAGGATAATCCCTATTTAATAGAACATAGATATAATAACAGCACCTTACACGAACTTTATAGTATATATAATCATAGGAATACGGGCAGATCCGTCATTCCTATGATTTTTTTATTTAAAAAGTTCATAAAGCGTGCTTTTTATCAATCATGACTACTGAAAGTTTACTTAGCATTCCTTCTGTTGATCAAATATTATCTCGTCATTATGCATATATTTTAATAGAATAATGTTAACAGGAGGTAATTCCTTGAATACTTCAGTAAATTTTGACACTGTTATCTTTGAAAATCAATTTTGGCTTCAGATACTTGGCGATCATTCCAGATTTATCTTCTTCTCTCTGGCACCGACGGAAACCGAATATATATTATTAGCTCAGGAATTCATACTTCTCTTTGATAATCTGCTCGAGGATACTAAACACATTACAGACGGGAATGCTCTGGATAGTTTAAATCAACAAGCCTATGAGGCAGCTTCACGGTTACGAGAATTTAAGCTGGAGCTGTTAACCATGTCTCTTGATGCAGATATAAAAACTCAATTGCCCCCATCCTTTATCAATGATATGCTGAACGAACTAGAGGAATATCTTAATATACTATGTAACCTGAGTTATAATAAACCCAACTTAATCCATCCAATCCATTATCACATGCTTTGGCTCTCCGATGCAATCGGTCATGCCGCAACGATTGAGGCAGAACTCGATTTCATCGAGTCAGATCTGATTAATCAAGCCTGTCGGTTTAGAATGCAGTTTCAAGATCTGTATTTGAAGGCTCTCATTATGAACGGATATCTTCGGACTGAGCTCAAACAATTTCCTGCCCTAATCAGACTGAATGAGCAGGCAGCAACCGTGATTCAAAGCTTTACTGATTTTCTTGATTCACTACGAGATAAACGTACAGACCACAAGGTACTTGGAACGCTGATGCCCCTTATGGCAGATCATATGTCAAGAGAAGAATGCTATTATCTATGGAAGTTATCTCAAGGTTCATCTATCATAAGAAGACCGGATTGTGATCCAACCAGACCTAGGCTTGAGTCCTAAAACGCTTACTTAATATAGTCTTAAAGCAATCTCCAAATCAATTTAACGGACGCATTTTACTTCTGACATCCGTCACAATAGTATATGCTTCCTCCGAGATAAGCCTCTTTTTGAATGATATGCCCACAGCTTGGACAAGGCTTTCCTACGGTATTCTTGCTTAATCTTGTCACATACCCACCAGGAGTACCGTAAAGATCCTTCTCCGTATCCCTACCTCCTTGAGCAATCATCTGAGCCGGTGTCGTTTTAACAGCTTCGTATAACCTGTCTATATCATCTTGATGAAAGGTACCTACCTTTCTCTTCGGATGGAGACCAGCATTATATAGGATATCCTGTAACACTCCGTTTCCCAGACCAGGAATTCTTTGTTCTGTGGCCAATATTGCTTTTGCACTCAGCTTCTGTGCACCCTGCGCAGTTATGATCCTCATGGAATATTCCTTGTCAAACTGTTCACTCAGGAGCGGCGGCTTTTCTTTTGCTACTCTATAATACGGATTATCAAATTCCTTCTCATCAACACACCAAAGAAAACCATACATTTGAACAGAGCCGCTCATAGCCGACCCATCCTCAAATTCGATAAGAAGCTGATGCTTCGTAGGACGCTTTGCATCCTTGTTAAAATATCTTAGGTCTACACCATCTCCAATAACAAAGATCAGGTCTTCAACTTCCATTCGGATTTGTCCACCGTTGGGTGCAGTTTCACCAATTCGACGCCCTCTCAGAAGTTTATCATAGGTTTGTGGATCACCGTGAAAAAATGCAAATTTGTGTGGTGAATATAGTGTTGTAACCTTTGTAATCCGTTTACCCTGAATGGAAGCATTCATTTGATCCGACAATATCTTCGCTTCTACCAGCTCAATCATGCAATAAATCTCCTTCCTTTATAAATTGATTATATACATTATACCATAATTAATTTGGTTATTCTTCCATAATTTTCTTTTATTAGTAAATATGCACCTGAGTTAAGATGCCTTACGCAAGAAAAGATGAAAATCCATTTATATCGCAGCACATCATTATTTGAATATTATGAACGCTGTATTACTGAAGATAATAGTCTTCTAGATCGGTGATAAATCTCACTTCTTGGACATATGATAATATATATTAATACATTTGTCTTATGGGAGGAACTATGGATTTTCAACAAAGCAAAACCTATCAAAATATTGTAAATGCATATAACATTGAAGCTGAGACAAATACCCGTTATCAAATATATGCAGACCAGGCAAGGCTGGAGGGTTATATAGAGATAGCTGCAATATATGAAATTACAGCCAGAAATGATAAGGAGCATGCAAGAATATGGATGCGAAAGCTAAATGAAGGTGTTCTACCTACTACAGATCAGAATTTGCAAAATTCTTATGAGTTGGTATCCGATCTAGGCAATAATCTGTTCCGGGAATATTCCCGTATTGCCCAAGAGGAAGGCTATCATGATATTGCTGTTTTATTCAACAACATTGCTAATATTGAACTGTATCACGAATTGAGATTTAGGACATTACATGGAGAACTAACCCTTGGAGAGTTTTACTGCAGGCCGACTGAAACGTTATGGATCTGTATGCAGTGCGGTAACATTATGGGTGGACTATGTGCTCCAGAGATTTGCCCGGTCTGCTCATTCCCACAGGGCTATTATCGGTTATATAACAACGAAGTTATCTAGGCTATTCATGAATAAGAGACTATTTCAAAACATATCAATAGCCATACTGCGGTGATAACCTCATCCCCTCCCATAGCTACAAAGTGTTTTGAAATAGCCTCTTCTTTTTTATTTATACTAACCCACGTAATACAAACTCCTACTTCTTAGGTTATATTATAATTCTTGAAGTTGTCTTTATTAATTACACTCACTGTTCTATTCTCGTATGAATCTAACAAAAAACTCATCATACGTTAGACCGCTCTGATGCAGCTTTTCAGCAAGCAGGGTACCGATATATCGAAAATGCCAGGGTTCATAATTATAACCGGTAATATACTCCTTACCCTTAGGATATCTTAATATAAAGCCATACCTGTGAGAATGGCCCACTAACCATTTCCCCTCAGGTGTATCTGCAAAGGTTTCTTCTAAATCATTAATATCAACCGCCATACCCGTTTGATGTTCACTATGTCCCGCCCGCGCTGATACCCTGTCTCTTTCAGTCTGGTATTGGGTCAGTGGTATATCCTCATTCCAATTTTTAAAATATACCTGATTCTGATAGAGAAAGCTACGAAAGGTTGAGATAGCCTTCAGGAATATCCCCTCTTGTCTAGCGTCATGGCACATAGCTTCAAAACATTCTCTGGCTGAGTGTCGAAGCAAAAGCGTTGTCTCATTATAATCCGGAGCAATCATCTCTAAATCTCCTGGAATATAATCTCTCGAGAGCTGACAATACTTATTCACCAAAACAGTAAGTCGATCCGGGCATAAGACCTGACTGACTTTTGAATAGAACGCATGATCCAATCCGATTTCAACATGAGTAATTGCATCTTCCCAAGACAGTTCCTGGTGGCTCAGCTTATATCTGATATATCTCTTATCACTGCCTTCCCGGTAATATGGCAAACATTGATACTCCCACACTTCCTCGATTAATTCTTCTATTCTTTCCTCCATCCACTTCTCCTACTGACACAAAAGTATCTTCATTATTATCACATTATATTATGAAACGGTTACATATATCCACAGTATTCATCCTTCCCATACAATTCTCACCTACATCCTTTCATTTTCCAACCCAGCCAGAGAGAAGAGGTAGCATTACATTCAGTATTTTACTCCTTTCCAAGCCGATTAATTAAACCTAACAACTATATTTGTATACTAGAAAAGGAGTACCCAGTGTGTTGGATACTCCTTTTCGCTTTCTATATTAACAACAATGGTATTAGTTCGTAAATAACTGAGACCAATAAATTACACCATTGGACTTATATACACCAATACCTATCTTACCAAAATTAGCATTAAGGATATTCGCTCTATGACCGGGAGAATTCATCCATCCGGTTACAACCTCCTGAGGAGATTTCTGTCCATAAGCAATATTCTCACCTGCTGCGCGGTAGGATATATTAAACTCCTTTAATACTGTACTGAAGTTCGTTCCATCCGGTCTTGTATGGGAGAAGGACTGCACTGTCTCTTTTGCTCGCTTATTTGCAGCATTCGTCAAAGTTGAATTAGTAGTCAGTGCAGATAATCCTGCTTTCGCACGTTCCTGATTCACAAGCTGTAACACCTGATTAGCATAGCTACTTACATCAGAGGAGTCACTGGACTTTGTTGTAGTAGGTGTGGGAGTAGGTGTTGCTGCGGGCTTTGTTGTGGGAGCAGGTGTTGCTGTGGGCTTTGTTGTGGGAGCAGGTGTTGCTGTAGGCTTTGTGGTGGAACCTGACTGACATCCACTCTTGTCTATATTAGCAAGGATATCCTTCAGAGATGAAATATTATTAATATTACTTGATGTCACATTTGTACAGCCATTCTTCTGAAGCTTAGCAACAACCTCTTTCACGGAATTACAATCGGATAAATCAATATTCTTATAGGTCAATTCCGGAGTTTTGCTTTGGCTATTAGTGGTATTGGCAGCCTTCACATCACTGGTAGTCTTGGTGTTCTTTGCTTTATTGTTCTTCTTATTATTTATCTTTGTGTTCTTGTTCTTCTTAGCTTCCGATTTCTTCTCGGAAGAAGTCTTTACTGCCTTTCCTTCTTTATTATCTTTATTTTCAGCCACAGCACCTTTCACTGCGGTATTAGTTATAGGAAGGCCTTGCACATCTTCTGAATTTGTAACATTCTGTTCTACTGTTGTGGATTTATTGTCCGCACTCAGATCATTCGGTAAATTCAATGAGCTTTGGTAACCACCAAATGTGCTAAGTAGTGTCAACCCCAGTGTACATACTGATGTTATAAATAACTTTCTCATTTTTTGTACCTCCTTTATGGTAACTATCTGCTGCTCACTTAGAGTAACACATAGGCACCAGGGGTTCAACAGCTAGATTCTGGTGTTAGACACAAGTCTTACCTAGTTTTTGGATAATGTTTCAATCAACAAAACCATAATATGTAACACGAAGATACATATATCCCCATTCTTTGTGCTTTTAAAAAAACATTGAAACTCTTAATTTATAAGGCTATATCAAGTATTTACTATACGGTATTCTCATTACTGAGTTGCAGTAAACCAATCAAAAACATAAGTGATTTTTCATAGTGATTTTATGATATATTTTTTAAATATTTGTTACAAGAATATTAACTTTTAACTGAATACAGTATTAGATCACCTTTTTACGATCATAAAAGAGCACAAAAAAGGTGTCCGATACCAAAACGGTACCGAACACCCCTAGGATATTTCATAAGCTATTAAATAAGAAGAGGATAGACAACAAGGCCGATAATTCCTGCTCCAATCATTATCGCAATCTGGCTAACCTTCCATTTACGTAATATAATTAATGCAATTGTAAAGATTACTACCGATAGCAGATCCACCTTACTCAGATCAGCAGTTACCGCTTCTCCTTTCCAGAAAGCCAAGAGAACTAGAGATATTCCTGCCGAGGTGATCAACGCAACAACCGCAGGACGAAGCCCATTCATAACTCCCTGAAGGGTAGAAAGTCCTCTGTAACGATAATAAACATATGCCAGAATGATAGACAATACTATAGAAGGTGTAATACAGCCAAGGGTTGCAATAACAGCTCCTGGTATCCCATCCATGCGTATTCCAATGAAGGATGCAGCATTAATAGCAATCGGCCCCGGTGTCATCTGTGATAGAGTCACAACATCCGCAAATTCCGTCATAGTAAGCCAGCCATTTATGTCCACCACTTGATTTTGAATTAAAGGCAGGGCAGCATATCCCCCTCCTATACTGAATAACCCTATTTGAAAAAAGCTCCAGAATAAAGTAAGAAGTATCATGCTTCCTCCTTTCCTGTTGATTGCTTTGTTAAATAGATGGAGATCGCACCAAGTACTCCGCACACCAGTATTATGATGATAACACTCACATCAAAGACAAATGCAGCAATAAAAGCAGCCACCATTAAAAGAATAGGAAATTTCTTTTTTTCCTTAATTACATTTTGAAGCATATTAATTACAACATCGATGATTACCGCTGCCACTCCGGCCTGCATACCACGAAGGGTATAACCCACCATTACACTATCACGAAATGCTGTATAAGCCACAGAAATCACCGATAGTATGATAAGAGGTGGTAATACTGTGCCAAACACGGTCAATAATGCTCCCGGGATCCCTGCCATCCGATAACCGATCAGGATGGAGGCATTCACTGCGATGGCGCCCGGAGTAGACTGAGCAATTGCAGTAAGATCCAGCATCTCATTCTCTTCTATCCATTTATACTGGTCAACAAACTTCTTTCTCATTAACGAAATAATGACATAGCCTCCACCAAAGGTAAATGCACTCAAAAGAAAAGTTGATGAAAATAATTTTAGATAGAACCGTAGATCCTTCTTCATATAAACACTCCTATTTCCTGTGTATATTCATAATTGATAGCATACTCCATTTTATCTATATTATAGGTATCTCCTTCATGAAATAAACGAATCTAACCATAGTTTCATTGAACATCCTGAATCTCGAAACACGGTACTTGATATTCTTCTCTCACCAGGGTATATTTAGGTTAAACAATCATTTCAATGAAAGGAACTTCTGAACATGTATCCTACAAATAAAGGCTTCTTCGAAGAGGTCTATCAAATTCTAAGTAATATTCCGGAAGGATCCGTCATGACCTATGGTATGATTGCCACCATGCTTGGTAGGCCTAAGGCAGCACGACTAGTTGGATATGCCATGCATGATGCTCCAAAAGATCGCCAGCTTCCCTGCCACCGAGTGGTTAGTAAGGATGGAAAGCTATCACCTGAGAAGATCTTCGGAGTAGGCATTCAACGCCGCTTACTGGAAATGGAAGGTATCACCTTTAAAGAGGATGGCTGCATCAACATGGATAAACATCTCATTCATTGGAGTTTCTGAATCATATGGTAGGCTTCACTACGATACCGTTTACTTCTACCTGGTCGGTTATCTCGATGACCAAGCATTTCCGGCCATCCACCAGCTTTGTCTTCACCAGATCTACTCGTTCCGGATTCACCTTGACGATAACATCCGGTGTCTTGACCTCAAACACTCGTGTGTTTACAACATTTGCTGCCATCAGGGTGGCATTTTCTCCGGTCATCATATCATAGTTTTTATCAAATTCCACGAGCTTCTCTTCCACTACTCCGCTTTCTGCAAAGATGCTTTTCACCTCACTCTTATCCAAGGTCAAGGGCTCGGGAATCTCCTTCAGCTTATGTTCTTCCAGTATATCATTCAACTTCTCATGAATATTGCGAACAATCTCATACTCGCATTCTTCACCTAAGGTCTCCTTAATCAAAGTCTGGAAGGTTTCCTTCTGTCCGCCGGCAGACATCGGCACCTCACAACCGAGTAGCTCCTTTGCAAAATCACTATGTAATTCCTCAGAATCCTTCGAGTAATATAAGACACTGTGAATATCAGTACTGCGATCGTTGAAAGACGGGAATAGGAAACCATTATTCGGCGCGCCTACCACCCAGTCCTGAATTCTCTTCCCGATCTGATTCAGGTCCTCATGATAGCTTAATCCCGGTTTTGATAGATTAACAGGACAGATTGAGCAGAGTATGTAACGATACACCTCATCGGAGGCATCCTCCATCATGATTTTATCATTTGTCTTTCCCGGAACATCGTAGGCTGCATATACAACTAATATAAGGTAATTTCCCGGAAAATCATAGACCTGAATTATCTTATTATAGAATTCCTCCAGCAAGGACTCATCCTTTAGTTCACTGTCCCGAAGCCTCAACATGAATTCCTGAGTTCCTCCATTGAATTCGGTCTCTAGTGGAAAGTCCATATTAATTAGGTTCTTACCAATGGTTCCGGATAAGGTCTTCTTAAATATTTCAAAATACTTGAAGGTTTCCTCCTCCGGTAAGCATAAAAATGACTCGGTAAATTTTGTTTTAATCGTCTTTTCGCCATCTACATAACAACCGCTTACCTTAGTTATGGAGCAGTTTTCGTGTTTCATTTGTTTTCTAATCTCTAAAATTTCACTATTGATCATAGTATCGTTCACTCCTTATCAATTTCATCATTTTCTATTCTAACACAACATGGCTCCCCCTAAATATGTATGGTGCCAAGTAGGTTTTAAACTTTGGATACGCTTGAACAAATAAAATAACCATAACAGATACTAGTTTACCATATCCGAATTTTAAATCAAGAAGTTGTTTCCACTTAAATTTCATCGGTAACATGATAAGCCATTATCAATACGGCGTATATTACGGTACAGGCTACACATACTAATTGACGATAGAAAACATGGTTCACGAACTTTTAATTGTTACGTACCGAAAGAGTATGTTTTGTTAACTTCGACGGTAGTATATGAGTTCAAATACTTCACATTTGCTTATGCGCAAATATAAGGAGGAATTAATACTATGGATTATTGTAACGACAGTAATGCAACACAATCTAAAGATACCGATTCTAAGAACTTAGCCGTAGAAAGCGATTTCGATTATGGCAATAGTTCCGAGATAAGCAATCCTCATCCGGCTACCGCAACCCCGAATATTCCCAGCGAGATGCCGAACTTAGGAATTGATAAATAGTCTTACATTATTTCTATTTAATAGAGGATGTGTCAAAACATAATGATTGGCACAAAAAAGGTAACCGCATCCACAATTAAGTAAATTATAGGGATGCAGGTTACCTTTTCCTTTGCTTAGTCTCTATTACTTTTTGGGTTCATCCGAGAACTGGTGGCTGGACGAGGACCATTCTTTATCACCGCTCACATAGCCATTGGTACTATCCAGTGCATTTTTAAAGCGCTTCATATCATCGCCTGTAATATTTCTTTCTGCAAGACCGTTATTATTGGTGTTTGTATTATTAGGATTTTTACTATTTATTCTATTTGACAAAGGAACTACCTCCTAGTAAATGATAGAATATTATGCGTAAATCCTAAGAACTTTATACTAATTATACAGCAATAGCTTCATATCTTATAACCTGGGAAAGCTATACTTCTTACTGGTTCTCTCCAAGCTCACGAAACAACTCGGATAGCTTAAAACACAATTCTTTATCAAGAGGGATTAAATCAATGCCTTCGCAGGAATCTGTAATCAGTAATTCCTTCTCGTCCACCTCAATCAGAAATGCACCTGCTTTTCGAATCGCTCCATCATATTTATTTAGTATTGCTTGCATTTTCTTCTCATCAACCTTCATCTCCATGCTCCTTCTACCATAATTATTTCTTATTGTTCTTACTATAATTCCAAGTCATCCAAATATCAAGTGCTAAGATTATACTCGATTGCTACTATGGATCATTTCTATACCTATTTTTCATCTATAATAATAAAGTGGAATTGATAATCGTAAAGATAAGGGGTTAATTCAGATAATATCTTATCCCGCTCTTTCTCCGTACATTTTATATGAATGATTTTGTTACCTTCGTCAATCTCCTGCTCCATAACCTCACTCCTTACATACCATAATTTAATACTATTATTACAAATATTGATGAATATGGCAACTTCATCTTGTACCTATGTGAACTGGATACTGCTTATTCACAACTCTTATCATCTCAAATAATACAAATTTTATTGCAGAATTCTCATTTTATTTGTTGGCTCTCTTCTTATATAATTAGAGCAAAAAAAGGGGGAATACATCGGTGTCATATATATTAACCAATGAGTAATATCAATTGATGTCAGAAGGATACCGAGCATTATATGAGAACTTATAAGAGTAAAGTATATAGAAGAATTATATTAGCCTATGTAATACTGATACTATCTGCAATCATAGTAATACTATATTTATAGTTTTATCAATAAGGTGTATAAATCGAGATCCTTGCAATCTAGGTTTAAGCGAGACCATATATCATCTATCTCCCAAAGGAGACTATCGATTTCATAACAATAATAAAATTCATTTTATTTCTATAAATCATGCAATAAATATGATATGATGGTTATCAACCTCAAAACAGACGAAATAAAATGAAACGGAGATACCGATGGATATAAATAGCTTTAAACAATTTCACCTACAGCCCGAGCTATGGAAGGCGCTAGCTTTCCTAGGATATAATCAGCCCACGAAGATACAGCAATTAGTAATCCCACAGGCCCTCATAAACAAGGACTTGTGGGTAAGATCTCAGACCGGAAGCGGAAAGACGGCTGCCTTCGGCATTCCAATCTGTGAGCAGATCGAATGGCTGCCAAATCATCCGCAGGCTCTAGTTCTTGTACCAACCAGAGAGTTAGCTCTCCAGGTAGCCGAAGAACTCGGAAATATCGGAAGATTAAAAAGACTTAAGGTATTGCCAATCTTCGGTAAAGTGTCCATTGAACGACAAGAGCTTGAGCTCAAGCAAAAGACTCATATCGTCGTCGGAACCCCCGGGAGGGTCCGTGATCTAATTCAGAAGGGCACCCTACCGGTTGATGCAATCTCCCACCTGGTCATTGATGAGGCCGACGAGATGTTTCATATCGGACTTCAGGAACAGGTAGAAGATATCATCCGACTGCTCCCCACCGAACGCAGCACCATGCTATTCTCAGCAACCTTACAGGAGCAGCTTCAGAAACTAACCGAAGCTTACATGAGACGACCTGAGGTAATCCAGCTTGCCGAAGAAGCAATTCCGGTTGAACGTATCGATCAGCTCTCCTACTGTGTGGAAGAACCGGACAAGCCGGAGTTGTTATGTAGGATCACCACCAAATACCGGCCGGAAAGCTGTATCATCTTTGCAAATACTCAAGATAAGGTTGATGCAATCGCCAAATATCTTACACTTCACCATTATCCCTGTTACAGTCTTCACGGTGCCATGCGTCAGAAGGATAGAATTCAGGTTATGAACGGCTTCAAGGTGGGTTCCTTTCGGTATCTGATTGCAACCGACGTTGCCGCCAGAGGGATCGACATCAGTGATGTCTCAATGGTGATTAACTTTGATATCTCAAGGGGCAATGAAAATTATGTTCATCGTATCGGTCGCTGCGGGCGTCTTGATGCCTCCGGTATCGCGGTTACCTTCTTTACAAGGAGAGAACAGGAGTCGATGCAAGCGATCATGAAATACACAGGTATAACAATCCCTATGTACGAACCAGCTTCGCTTCTGCTTACACAAGTTGATATGGACGAGTTCGAACAGCAGCTTCGTAAGCCACTCCTTCTGAAAGAAAAGAAAGGAAAAGCCTTAAACCAGACGATCACTAAGCTACACATCTATGCTGGAAAAAAGGAGAAGATTCGTACTAACGAAATAGTCGCTACCATCTGCAGTATCGAAGGTGTTACGTCAGAGGATATCGGAATTATTCAGATCCTTCCTACTGCGACTCTGGTTGAAATTCTAAATCATAAAGGTAATCTGGTATGTCAGCAGCTGAAGGGAAAAACCATCAAAGGAAAGGTTCGAAAGGTACGTATCCTTTCAGATAAATAACATACAAGAGAATTTATTTGGTAATTTTCGAGAATGATTCCATAAAAATTTAGTTATAAATATGATTTAGAAGTCATTAGTTAATATCTAAAAAGACGTATGCCCTCATTTATAAAAAGCTTTGTAACAATTCGTGGTAGTGTAAAATAGTTTGTGTCTCTGGCAATAAATACCATCTTTTTGGTGAGAATTAGATATGAATAATCTCACTTGAAAGGTGGTTTTTATATGGCTATTGCAAAGGAACAATTACGACAGATT
>JAEZKA010000102.1 GCA_023436225.1 Bacillota bacterium | reverse complement strand
TTAAGTTATATAAAGACGAGTGGGAGTCTTATTATAAGAAAATAAATATTATTTTTGAAGGAGTGAAATAGATGACAAAGCTAGAATTCATGAACGAACTCGAAAGCTTATTGTTGGATATCCCTTTGGATGAGAGAGAAGAGGCACTCAAGTATTATAATGGTTATTTCGAAGATGCAGGGGAAGATCATGAGCAGGAAATTATTGCAGAATTAAGCTCGCCAAAACAGGTAGCTGATATGATAAAAGCAGATCTTGTCTCAATTGCTACAGAACGTGATAACAAGGGATATTATACAGAGACGGGTTACAAGGATACAATTGTGAACACAGAACAATTAGAGGTCGTTGGTACAGCTAAGACGAATCAGAACGGCTCAGAGAGATCGGAGCAGTCAGCAGGAGCTAATTATTCTCAGATGAATCAACAGGGGACCTATCATTCAACATATAATAATGGACAGAGCAACACGCAATACAACACAAGGAATACCAGTCAGAATACTAACTCGAAAACCGGATTAGGTATACTGGTATTAATATTAGCATTTACGGTAGGTCTTCCTATCACCTTACCGATTATCGGTATCATTATCGGTGTATTCGCTACCATCTTTGGTCTTATTTTTGGCTTTGGTGCAGCAGGAATTGCCCTAATCTGTGCAGGGATAGCATTGTTCATCGCTGGCATTATTCAGATAAGCGCACCGTTGATAGGTATCGCCTTTATCGGCGGTGGTTTGCTTGTATTTGGTATTGGAATGCTTTTATCCATGGCTTGTGTGGCACTCTGCAAGACTGTATTGCCGGCATTGATCAGAGGAATTGTTAATCTTTGCAGAATGCCCTTTAAGAATAGGAGTGTGATGGCATAATGAAGACATTTACTAAGGTTTGGTTAGGAGTTGCACTTATTGCGATTGGTATTGGAGCAGCGATTTTGGTCATCGCAATTGTTTCGGGAGCCTCCTTAAAGGATCTGCCCACCATGTCATATGAAGAGAGCTATTCCGATGTAACCAGTATCGATATGGATATTGAGTATGGTGAGGTTAAGCTTGTGAAGGGCGATATCTTCTCCATCGATGCGACGCAAATTCCGGAGAACGGGCTGGAGTCCTATGTAGATACGGATGGTACCTGGGTAATTCGTCAGGATATCGAAGATCATAACTCTATGGATTTTTTTGGAATACATTTTTCGATGGGCCATATCTGGAGTTGGAATAGAGATTTGAACCCCAGAATTACGATCACCGTACCGAGGGATTTTGTTGCAGAGGATATCTCCTTGGTAATCAAAGCAGGTGATGTGCAGGTAGATAGAATACAGGCTACGACCGGAAGCTTTAATGTATCAGCAGGACGCCTGGTAGTAGAGGAATTAAATATCACAGAGGATTCGAATTATATCATCGGTGCAGGTAGTATCGATTTGAAAAATGTAACAGTGCGCAACATCACAGTTGATTGTGGTGTAGGTGATATAGCGATAGAAGGAAATGTATTCGGAGACAATGAAGTGACCTGCAATGTCGGAAGTGTTAAAATGGATATTAATGGAAATAAAGAGGATTATTCCTATGATATCAGCTCAAGTATAGGAAATATTGATATCGATAATAATAGTTACCATAACATATCGAAGCGAATGATCAATAATGATGATGCTGAGAATAATCTATCATTGAATTGTGAAATTGGAAAAATTTCAGTTGATTTTTACTAAAAAAAAGGTATGATTAAGAAAAGGAAGGAGGTTTTATTATGGATCAGAAAAGGTTATATCGTTCTAATACGAATAAAATGATTTGCGGTGTATGCGGAGGACTTGCAGAGTATATCAATATAGACCCAACGGTTGTTAGATTATTATGGGTAGTATTCTCCTTTGCTGGAGGCTTTGGCTTACTGGCTTATATTATCGCAGCAATTATTATGCCGATTAAGGCGTAAATAGCCTGAATATCTAATTACGGAAATGGAAAAGGTTACTATAGGAAGCGATGCTTCCTACAGTAACCTTTGATTCATAATAGTCTTTCCATTTTAAGCTAAAATTTTATTTATGATATCGATAATCTGCATTGCTTCATATGGCTTGGTTAAGAATTCAGAAGCCCCGTATTTGAGGGCATCTACCATCATTGTCTTCTGCCCGGCAGCAGTAACCATAACTACTATAGCAGTTCTGTCGTACTCACGGATCTTCTTAAGCGCTTCTATTCCATCCATAACCGGCATAGTAATATCCATGGTGATCAAATCGGGTTTAAAAGCCTTGAACTTTTCCATACCGTCCTCACCGTTAATGGCTTCTGCAATTATTTCATGTCCGTTTTCTTCTAAGATCGATCTTAGGATTTTTCTTGATGTTTTGGAATCATCTACAATAAGAATCTTTGCCATAATCGCGCTCCTCCTAATTAATCATCACCGGATCATTAACAACAACTACGATATCAGTCTGCTTTCCATTAATAAGTGTCGGGACGATATAGATATCTCCCTCTGTAGTTAGAGTCTGGTTAGTATAATAGCTGGGAGGGGTTATATCAAAATGAATATTCTCATAACTAAGCTTTGATGCAAATAATCCGTTAATACAATTAATAAATTCACAAACAGAATCATAAGCGTCCTCATCCAGTGTGTTGAATTGCTCCTTCGCAAAGGTATTCGCAATTTGAAGCAAAGCTGTATCGTTACCGGCAAAACCGACAAAGATATTGTGATCACCTTTCAATTGCTGGGAGGCAAGTGAGGTAAATAGGTAATTTCTTACCTTATAGGCCTTCTTAAGAACTATATTATTATCGATAAAACGGATTAAATTGCGGATTGCTAAACTGATGCATTCGCCGGAAAAAGGTGTATCCACATTGACAAAGATGGGAATAATACGGTCAATATCTCCTGATTTTAATGCATCAAGTTCTAAGTCCGTAAACTGATTTTCGTTCTTGTATTCCTCAAGAAGAGCTTCGATTTCCGATAATGCTAAAATGTTCTGCTCAGTAAACAGTTGAAGGAATCTCAGGTAAGAATTACCTTGAAGGTTGAGAAGATAGGTAACTTCCTCCTGAAGCAGATAGCCCTTCTCGATTGCAATGTCACCAAAACGAGAATCCACATGTTTCTGAATTTCATTAATGTCATCTGTCTGCTTTTTTGTAAGTATTTTTTCTGACACTGCGATTAGCCCGAGTTTCGCTCTTGTTTCTTGATGCTGTTGCATTATGTTGTCCAATTGTGATTGAGATATCTTATTCTTATCCACTAAGTAATGACCAAAGTAAAGCCCGAACATGATATTTCCCCTTTCGTAATCCAAGATAAGCTCCGACCATTCATATGTAGAGAAGATCCGTCATATGTAACCCCCATTACATTATATTTGGAAATCTCATATAAGAATGTTTTCTTAATCAATATACAACATATTTTGTAAAAAAAATAGTGAGAAATTCATATTTATGTAATTATTTATTAAAAAATAAAAAAATGTTAAGAATAATTACGTTTTTTGAAGTATCGACATCAGGATATATTATCCGATAAAACGGGATTATTACGTAAAAAATTTAATCTAACATGATGACAATCCAGAATATCTATGATAAAGTAATGAAAGAGTTAAGATGAGTTAAGAAGGAAAGGCGTGTATAATTATGAAGACAATCATTGAATTGATAAGCGTAGAAGTGAAGGAAGCCTTTGCTCAGAAGGGATATGAAGAAAAATATGGTATTGTAACTCTTTCAAACCGTCCCGATTTATGTCAGTACCAATGTAATGGTGCATTGGCTGCTGCAAAACAATATAAAACGGCTCCGATTAAGATAGCACAGGAAATTGCAGAAGTCTTGAAATCAAGCGAGAAAATCAAAGAAATTTCGGCTATTATGCCGGGATTTATTAATATTACTCTGAGTGATGAATTCCTTGCCGGGTATTTAAACCAGATGAAGGAGGAAGAGCATTTCGGTGTGGAGGCAGTGAAGGAGCCAAAGACAGTTGTAATTGACTTTGGTGGTCCGAATATTGCGAAGCCTCTGCATGTCGGACACATGCGTTCTGCAGTCATTGGGGAGAGTATTAAGAGGTTGTTCCGATTTGTCGGTAATACGGTGATCGGGGATGCACATCTTGGAGACTGGGGTACGCAGATGGGATTGATAATTGCTGAGCTTAAGAAAAGGAAGCCTGAGCTGGTATACTTTGATGACAGCTTCACCGATGAATATCCGAAGGAAGCACCTTTTACAATATCTGAATTAGAAGAAATATATCCTGCCGCCAGTGCATTTTCTAAGAGTAACCCAGAATTCCTTGAGGATGCAAAGACGGTTACCTTCAAGCTACAGAACGGACATAGAGGCTATACCGCACTTTGGAATCACATCCTTGACGTTTCGGTAACCGATCTGAAAGCAATATATGACAGCCTGGATGTTTCCTTTGATCTGTGGAAAAAGGAAAGTGATGCACAGCCTTACATTCCGGAAATGATTGAATATTTCAAAAAGAATAATTATGCAAAAATAAGTGAAGGTGCATTAGTCGTAGAGGTTAAGGAAGAAACCGATACGAAAGAGGTTCCTCCCTGTATGATCTTAAAATCAGACGGTGCCGCTCTTTATAATACTACCGATCTTGCCACAATAGTTGAGCGTATGAAGCTTTTTAACCCGGATCGTATCATCTATGTGGTAGATAAGCGTCAGGAGCTAAATTTTGAGATCGTGTTCCGCTGTGCTAGAAAAACAAAGCTGGTGAAGGACGATACCGAGCTGGATTTCATTGGCTTTGGAACCATGAACGGTAAGGACGGAAAACCCTTTAAAACAAGAGAAGGCGGAGTAATGCGCCTGGAATATCTGATTAACAGTGTTACAGAAGAGGTTTATCGAAAAATCATGGAAAATAGAAGCATGGAGGAAGAAGAGGCAAGAAAGATAGCCGCTCAGGTTGGCCTTGCTGCCCTCAAATACGGAGATCTTTCTAATCAGATATCCAAGGATTATGTCTTTGATGTTGACCGTTTTACAAGCTTCGAAGGAGATACCGGACCCTATATTCTCTACACAATTGTTCGTATTAAGTCTATTCTAGCAAAATATAAAGAATTGGGCGGAGCGTATGCAGCAACGGATATATTACCTGCAACGACAGCGAATGAGAAGGCATTAATGCTGGAGATCACTAAATTTAATGAGATGATCAATACAGCCTATCAGGAGATAGCACCGCATAGGATCTGTGCTTATATCTATGATTTGGCTAATTCCTTTAATACCTTCTACCATGATACCAAAATTATTAGTGAGGAAGATAAGGCGAAGCAGTCTTCGTGGATTGCATTGATTACTCTGGTTCAGGAGATTTTGTTGACCTGTATTGACTTACTCGGATTTGAAGCGCCAGAGCGCATGTAAGGAACAAGAGATACAACGAAAGCGTAGTGAGCATACTGCAAGCTTGCTTGCAAGGATGCGATCGGAGCAGAAGATCATGAACAAGCCTTATGTTCATGATAAAACAGACAGAGGTGGAAGAATGTTTGTAAAACGAGCAGCAGAGTTAAAGCTTTTGGAGGAGCAATATGCTTCCAGTGAAAATAATCTGGTTATTCTATATGGTAGAAAAGGGATGGGAAAGACCTCTCTGATTAGTGAGTTTTTATCTGAGAAAAAGGCTGCTTATTATTATGAAGGGATAGAATGTGAAGATCAGCTTCAATTCCTTCTCCTATCGCAGCGGCTGGAGAAGGAGGAGCAGATAGGCTCTCCTTATGATTATCATCGACTCTTTTGGGAGCTGCCTGTTGCTGAAGAGAAAGTAAAGTCAATCATCGTTCTGGATGAGTTTCACTATATCATCAAAAATGGTACAGGCATTCTTGAAATGTTGCAGCTTCTTAAGGATAAGGAGCATCCCGTTATGATTGTTTTATGTAGCTCATCCATTCGCTGGGTAGAGAATGAGATGCTGTATAATCTGTCGGATTATGCAGCTTATATTACAGCCTACATGAAGCTGAAGGACTTTACCTTTGTTGATTTTGTAAATCGGTTTCCAAAATCCTCTGTTGAGACCTGTATCTATATTAATTCTGTCCTGGGAGGAATCCCGGAATATCTTGATCTCTGGCAGGAAGATCAGTCAGTGAAAGAGAATATCAAAACTGTAATATTAAATAAAAACAGCGGGCTCATCCATGCTCCTCTACAGCTGTTAAAGCTGGAGCTGCGGGAGCCGGCTATTTATAATACCATACTTTATTATCTGGCACAGGGAAACCGTAAGCTGAACGATCTTCATGCAAGAACCGGTTTCTCAAGGGCGAAAATAAGTGTATACTTGAAAAATCTGATACAATTAGATATCGTTGAGAAATTAGTACCCTTGGCAGACAAGGGGAGAGAAAATGCCCAGAAGGGACTTTATCAAATCAAGGATAATTTCTTATGTTTTTGGTATCGCTTTGTATTTCCGAATCTCTCGGAGCTGATGCTGGGTAAGGTCGATGCTGTTTACGAACAGAAAATAGCCCCTTTTCTGAATGCTTATATGAGGGAATACTTTGCTGATGTCTGTACCGAGGTTTTAAAACTAATGAATCTGCATCATCGAATGCCGGTTGATTTCTTATGGTGGGATCGTTGGTATGGGAAGAATGGTACAATCGACATTCTGTCTCAAAGCGAAGAGAAGAAGACCTTGATTGGCAGGTGCCTGTGGGAAGATGAAGCCGCTGGCTTTCAGGATTATCATAGACTACTGACTTTGGCAGAAGAAGCAAGGGTTAATCCGGATTATTGCTATCTGTTCTCAAAGAAGGGCTTTACAGATGAACTTCGTAGTATGGCTGAAGGTAGGGAGGATATCCATCTGATCGGCCTGGAGGATTTATAAAACAATAATATATATGATGTTGACATTATCAGGGAGGTCTGTTATGTATCGTTTGATATCTAAATTGGTAATATATAAAAATTTGGATAAGGATAGTCTACTACTGCAGTTGTCTGAGCTGATTAAGGAATTTGATTTAAGCCTCAGCAATCATAGTCTGACCATATTTGAGAAGGAGAACATAATATCTAAAATCTACCATATAATTCATCAATTATTACAGTTATCAACCGATTATGGCTTTAACACAAATCTATGGCACAACTACCTTACCTTTCTATTGATTACAACAGAGAATCCCTTTAGCATGACCTGTGAGAAGGTTGGAGCCAAGGATGGAACTGTGAATCAATTTGCAAAAAGTGATTTTAAGATCTTTAAGTCCTTATTTGATTATGATTTTATATTTCTGGAGAAGGAGCTGGATATTGACTGCTTCTCTGTGATCTCAAATTATACAGCGATAGAGAAAAGCGGCAGCAGATATAATAAGAGCGTAAGTGAAAGAGTACAGCAGTTAAGTCGGCTAATTGAGGAAGCGAAAGACGAGAACGAGGTATTTATCCATGTTACGGACTATTACCGAGATTACGGAGTAGGTATGTTCGGGTTGAATAAGGCGTTCCGAATTCGTAAGGATAGGGGCACGCTGGAGCTTGTTCCAATCAGCAATACACAGGAGGTTCGATTATCCGATCTAGTGGGCTATGAGCTTCAGAAAAAGAAGCTTATTGATAATACTCGTGCTTTTATCGAGGGAAGGAAATCAAACAATGCTCTTCTCTTCGGCGATAGTGGAACCGGAAAGTCAACCTCTGTAAAAGCAATTTTGAATGAGTATTATCCGGAGGGACTACGGATGATTGAGATATACAAGCATCAGTTTGAGGACCTTTCCGCCGTGATTGCTCTGATCAAGAACCGTAATTATAAGTTCATTATCTATATGGATGACTTATCCTTTGAGGAATTTGAGATTGAATATAAGTATCTGAAGGCGGTCATTGAAGGAGGGCTTGAAACAAAACCGGATAATGTGCTGATATATGCCACATCAAATCGGAGGCATCTGATTCGGGAGACCTGGAATGACCGATCGGATATGGAGACAACAGAGGAACTCCACCGTTCGGATACGATGCAGGAGAAGCTGTCCCTAGTTGCCCGGTTTGGCATAACCATTAACTATTCATCGCCGAATAAAAAAGAATTTCAGAATATTGTAATTGAGCTTGCTAAGCGCCAGGTGAATATCGGTATGACGGAGGAGGAGCTTCTGCTAGAGGCGAATCGGTGGGAATTGTCCCATGGGGGTATGTCAGGGCGTACGGCACAGCAATTCATCAATTATCTAGCTGGGAAGCCTGAGCCAGATCGTTAGATGGTGGAGAGATAGGGAGGATTATATGGAAAAATATAAGATATTAGTAAAAGGTATCGTTCAGAAAGAGGATAAGTTCTTGATTGTGCGTAGATGGTTTGATGATCGGCTTTTAGAACCTTATCAGTGGGGGTTCATTGACGGGACCATCGATTTTGGGGAGGGTCCGGATAAGGCAGTACTTCGATGTATTCAGGAGCAGACCGGATTGTCTGCTACAATTGAGAGAATGCTGTATACCTGGACCTTTACAACCGGTGAGATATTCAATATCGGTATCAGCTATCTATGTAGAGTAACCTTCGATGAGATTGTACTGTCCGAAGAATTAACCGATGCGAATTGGATTACAAGAGAGGAGCTGGAGATTTATATCGATCGACGGGTACTCAATGATATAGAGGCAGCAGAGTTATAGGTATCTAGGGTGCCTGTGAAATAAAAGTGGTAGAAGATACACTTGTTGCAAAGTAATCAAAGGGCCGGCATGCTTTCGTTAGCGGAAAAAGGAGTTGTGAGATGCTTACTTTAATTAAAAGAGGTTATGTGATTGACCCTGCCTCTGGCAGAGAAGGTCAATATGATGTATTGATTGACGCGGAAAGAATTCGTCGTATTGAACCTGAGTTGGCACTAGTAGAAGTAGAACGGTTGGCGAAGGAGGAAAAGAAGCAGCTTGTAGTGATAGACGCGGAGGGTATGTATGTGATGCCGGGCTTCATTGATCTTCATGTACATCTGCGTGAACCGGGCTATGAATATAAGGAAACCATCGCATCAGGAGCGAAGGCGGCTGCAGCAGGAGGTTTTACCACAATCTGTCCGATGCCTAATACTAAGCCTGCAACTGACCGAGCTGACAGGATTAAGCTTGTACTTGAAAAGGCTGAGCAGGAGGCTGTTGTGAATATTCTGCCGATCGGTGCAATTACTATGGAGCAAGCAGGTAATGAGCTGGTTAATGTTACGGAGCTTAAGGCTGCCGGTGCAGTCGCTCTGAGCGAGGATGGTAAATCGGTAATGGATACCGCTCTTTATATGGAGGCAATGCGTCAGGCTTCAAATAATAAAATACCGATCTTTGCTCATTGTGAGGATAAAAGCCTGGCAGGTAAAGGGGTAATAAATGCAGGAAAGAAAGCAATGAAGCTCGGTCTGTCTGGAATCAGTAATGCGGTTGAGGATATTATTACAGCAAGAGATATTATTATGGCTAAAGAAAGCGGGGTGCAGCTTCATCTATGCCATATCTCAACAGGAGATAGTGTTAAAATGCTAAAAGCAGCAAAAATGGAGGGCCTACCTGTTACCGGTGAGGTCTGCCCGCATCATTTTATCCTGTCCGATGAGGATATTAAATCTGACGATGCGGATTATAAGATGAATCCCCCGCTACGAAGTCCGGAGGATGTAGTAGCTTTAAAGTTGGCTTTGCAAGAGGACGTTATTGATGTTATTGCAACAGATCATGCACCTCATTCGAAAGAAGAGAAAGCAAAATCCTTTGCAGATGCTCCGTTTGGAATCGTGGGTTTGGAGACGGCCTTTGCTTTGAGCTTTACTGAGCTTGTGCAGAAGGGGTATTTGTCCTTATCAAAGTTAGTAGAGAAGATGAGTGTAAATCCTGCGAGGGTTCTTGGGATTGACCGTGGCTGTATCGAAGCCGGCAGGGTAGCGGATCTGGTAATCGCTGATACGGAGGAGGTCTATTGTATCGATAAGGACACATTTAACTCGAAAGGTAAGAATACACCATTCCAAGGACGAAGGGTGCAGGGCCGTATTATAAGTACTTTTGTAGCTGGAGAAATAGTATATAACAGAAAGGCATAGGAAGATAGTATGATTAACAGATTAGTCGAGAAGATTGAAAAGTTAGGTGCACCGATTGTGGTAGGACTCGATCCAATGCTTGATTATATTCCGCAGCATATTTTAAAGAAGGCATATAGTGAAAAGGGAGAAGATCTTGCGGGTGCAGCTGAAGCATTATGGATCTATAATAAGGGCATTATTGATGCTACCTATGATCTGATACCGGCGGTGAAGCCTCAGATCGCCATGTATGAGCAATTTGGAATAGAAGGACTGAAGGTCTTTAAGAAGACAGTGGATTATTGTAAGGAGAAGGATCTGATCGTAATCGGTGATATCAAGCGAGGAGATATTGGTTCCACCTCCTCTGCCTATGCAATCGGTCATCTTGGTAAGGTTATGATTGGAGGGAAAGCGTTTCGAGGCTTCGATGAGGATTTTGTAACCTTGAATCCTTATATGGGAGTGGATGCAATCAATCCTTTTCTTGATATTTGTAAAGAAGAGAGGAAGGGAATGTTCATTCTGGTTAAGACCTCGAATCCCTCCAGTGGTGATTTTCAGGATCAATTAGTGGGAGATAGACCACTTTACGAGCTAGTGGGTAAGAAAGTAGCCGAATGGGGCGAACAGCATATGGGCAGCAACTATAGTTATGTTGGAGCGGTCGTCGGAGCAACCTATCCTCAGATGGGTAAGATACTTCGTGAATTAATGCCGAAAGCATATATTCTGGTACCGGGTTATGGTGCACAGGGGGGGAAGGCAGAAGACCTGGTTCATTATTTTAATAAAGATGGTCTAGGAGCTATCGTAAATTCTTCGAGAGGTATCATTGCCGCATATAAGCAAAAAGGGTATGAGTGCTTTGGAGAACAAGCTTATGCAGATGCTTCCAGGCAAGCTGTTATTGATATGAGAGAGGATTTAAGACAAGCCTGGAGTCGTAAACAATAAGATATAAATAGAGCTTATCAAGTATTTGCTTTTGTGGCAGAATACTTAATAAGCTCATTTCATTCATAACGATAGAAGGTTCGCAGGGCGTACCTTCTATCGTTAAATTATATTTAGTTTGGAAAATGACTCATTTTATTGATATTGCTATTAATATATTAACATTTCTCCGGTTCGGGATACTCTACACCGAAGGTCTCTACAGTAAGTTTCTTCATAATCTGAGTCTCTAGAGGAGCATCAGAATAATCTGTCTTTGTCTCAGCTACCTTATTTACTGCCTCCATACCCTCGATTACCTTACCGAATGCTGCGTAGGATCCATCTAAATGGGGAGAATCCTTATGCATAATGAAGAACTGAGAGCCGGCAGAATCGGGACGTTGAGATCTAGCCATGGAAAGAACACCAGCTGTGTGCTTTATATTATTTGTAAAATTGTTATATGAGAATTCACCTTTAATGGAATAACCGGGGCCACCCATGCCTGTTCCCTCGGGATCGCCACCCTGAATCATAAAACCACGGATTACGCGGTGAAACTTAAGTCCATCATAAAAGCCTTTTTTAACCAATGAGATAAAATTGTACACAGTATTAGGAGCAATATCAGGATATAATTCTATTTTTATTATATCACCATTTTGTAACTCCATTGTTACGATAGGATTCGTATTTGCCATTTCATTCATTTCCTCTCAACTTTAAATTTGCATTTAAACTTAACATATCAGCTTTTTGTGAATAATGCTCGTCATCCACTTTTCTTACGGTCTCATCTTGATGTTAGCCCATGCTGGTAAATATAACATAGCCATGGATTTGTGTCAAGGAGTCCTCAGAGAATAAATTACTCAATTTTAGATGGATTTTACCGATTCTTGTTGAAAAATTTGAGATAGATGTCGATAATAGAGATGTAATATCTTATTAATGTAAAAACATGGGTTTATTTGGCAATCAATATGCGTTATGATTGTGGTAGGAAGAATTGGCAAGTTGGGTTTTAAGTTATAGAGTGATTGGAAAGGGGTGAATAACAATGGGTGAAGTTTATACTTTTGGTGTGAAATCCGACCAACATACTGCAATGATTGATATAACCAGAGAGGTTAAGAATCTCGTTAGAGAGAGCGGAGTTATGAGTGGAATCTGTGTTGTTTATATTCCTCATACCACCGCAGGAATAACAATCAATGAGAATGCTGACCCGGATGTAATAAGAGACTTCCTAATGGAGATGAATAAGCTGATTCCGTTATCGGATGGTTACCATCACAATGAGGGGAATTCTGCAGCACATATAAAATCCAGTATGATGGGTTTTTCGCAAACGATCATTATTGAAGAGGGTCGATTACTCATGGGGACTTGGCAGGGTATCTATTTTATGGAATTTGATGGGCCGCGCATTCGCAAGATATATGTGAAAATAATAGAGGGTTAACAAGCCTATTATGAATTTAGGATATAGTAAATAATTATTATTCCATGGCATTATATATTATAGAAATCGAGTACTAAGGAACACTCTAAAAATAGAAAATAATCTGGACAAAAGTAATGAAATTCATATAAAACTGACTCCAGCTTCTTAGTATGTACGCGGTGCATCAATAGATCAAAAGGAATATTAGAAATAAGAATTTAGATGAACTAGAAAGCTGATAAGATATGCTAATAATTAATATAAAAACAATTCAATTATAAACGAGGTCAACTCCCAAGAAATACCTTGTGGACAATAATAAATTAGGTTATAATGTACGGAATAAGCAAAGGTATCAGACTAGTAAGCACTCCTTGAAGCGTTTATGCTTCAAAGGATGCTTACTAGTCTGATACCACGCAACGCGAGCTTGAAAGCTTGCTTATTCCGTACATCATAAGATGACTCGAGATAAGCCAAGGTAAGCACTCCTTGAAGCGTTTATGCTTCAAAGGATGTACATTAAGGTACCTTATAAATTAATGATTCATAGGAGAAAAGTATGTCGGTTGCAATGAAAAAAAGAGCTGTAATTTTAGAACATAAAAAGCTTGCAGAAGATATCTATAGTATGTGGATAGAAGCAGAAAATATCGCACTGTCTGCAAAACCCGGTCAGTTTGTATCCTTATACTGTAAGGATGGCAGCAAATTATTACCGAGGCCAATCAGTATCTGTGAGATAAATAAACAACATAGAACGGTCCGCCTGGTATATCGCATCACCGGAAAAGGTACGATGGAATTTGCTGATCTTAAACCACAGGATACCATTGAAGCCATGGGGCCCTTAGGGAATGGATTTACTCTGGAAGGGAAGAAAGCATTACTTATTGGAGGGGGTATCGGAATACCACCTATGCTTGAACTGGCAAAGCAGTTAGATTGTGAAAAACAGATTGTGTTAGGGTACCGAGATATTACCTTCATGGAGGAAGAATTTACTCCTTATGGAAAAGTATATATAGCAACAGAGGATGGAAGCAAGGGGACGAAGGGAAATGTTCTGGATGCCATCCAAGACAATCAACTGAATGCAGATATGATCTTCGCCTGTGGACCTACTCCAATGCTTCGAGGGATCAAAGATTATGCTCTGGAGAAGGGGATCACTTGTCAATTATCCTTGGAGGAACGCATGGCTTGCGGGATTGGAGCCTGTTTGGGCTGTGTCTGCAATACTAAGGACGTGGATCATCACAGTCACGTGAAGAATGCACGAATATGTAAAGAGGGTCCTGTGTTTTACGCAGAAGAGGTGGAGCTATGAATATGAGTGTTATATTAGCCGGAGTAACCTTTAAAAACCCTGTTACCACGGCCTCCGGCACCTTCGGTTCAGGTATAGAATATAGCGATTATGTGGATTTATCCGAACTGGGAGCAGTAACCACAAAGGGAGTATCCAGTATACCCTGGCCGGGAAATCCTACGCCGAGAGTTGCTGAGACCTACGGCGGTATGTTAAATGCCATCGGCCTTCAAAATCCCGGTGTTGATGTGTTTATACAGAGAGATATCCCGTTCTTACGTAAGTATGATACAAAGATTATCGTAAATGTTGTGGGAAAGACCACCCGGGAGTATTGTGAAGTAGTAGAACGGCTGGCAGAGTGCGATGTGGATATGCTGGAGATCAATATCTCCTGCCCCAATGTGAAGGAAGGCGGTATTGCCTTTGGACAGGATCCAAAGTGCGTTGAAGCCATCACTTCAGAATTAAAAAAACTGGCTAAGCAGCCGATTATTATGAAGCTAAGTCCGAATGTTACCGATATCGCAGAAATGGCAAGGGCGGCAGAGGCCGGTGGAGCAGATGCCCTATCCCTCATTAATACGATTACCGGAATGAAGATTGATATCCATCGCCGTGCTTGTCTGTTGGCGAATAAGACCGGCGGCTTGTCCGGTCCGGCAATCAAACCAATCGCAGTGAGAATGGTATACCAGGTGGCTCATGCGGTTCAGCTTCCAGTCATCGGAATGGGGGGGATCACCTGTGCAGAGGATGCTTTGGAATTCATTATTGCTGGTGCCAGCATGGTGGCGGTAGGTACGGCTAATTTTATTAATCCATCGGCTACAACTCAGGTTATAAAGGGCATTGAGGAATACATGAGGCAATACAATGTGAAAGATATTGCGGATTTAATCGGTTGTGCAAAATAATTCCACTTATAAATGTTATAAAATTAATATTAAGTGTTATTATTTCTTAATATTTGTGATACAATGAAGAAAGTAGGAGGCAGATTATGGAGCAATATAAGAAGAAATTTATAGAATTCATGGTAGACTGTGGTGTGCTTAAATTTGGAGATTTTACAACGAAGAGTGGGAGAAAGACCCCTTTCTTTGTTAACACAGGCTTCTATCGCTCTGGTTCTCAGCTTAGGAGATTAGGTGAATATTATGCGAAGGCGATTAATGATAAATATGGAATGGATTTTGATGTATTATTCGGACCCGCCTACAAGGGTATTCCACTTACTGTAGCTACTACGATGGCAATCAGTGAATTCTATCAGAAGGATATCAAATACTGTTCTAACCGTAAGGAAGTTAAGGATCATGGAGATACAGGTATTTTACTTGGATCCCCTCTTAAAGATGGGGATAAGGTAATCATTATTGAAGATGTAACTACTGCGGGAACCTCCATTGGCGAAACAATGCCAATTTTAGCTGCTCAGGCCCAGGTCGAGGTATTAGGCCTGGTGGTATCGGTAGACCGAATGGAAAGAGGACAAGGTAATAAGAGTGCACTTTTCGAGATAGAAGAGAATTATCACATTGCGACAACATCCATTGTCACCATGGAGGAAGTGGTTGAGCATCTGCACAATCGCCCCTACAATGGGAAAATTGTTATTGATGATACATTGAAGTCAGCAATTGATGCTTACTATGAGCAGTATGGCGTGAAGAATTTAGGAAGATAGACTACCGGTAGATAAAGGAGGGATTGTATATGATGGAGAAAATCTATAACACAATGAAATCGGTTGGCGTGTGGAATCTTGTTATGGGAATTCTGTTAATTGTTGCAGGAGTGGTATCCGGTACTTTGTTGATACTAAACGGTGCGAAGCTACTTAAGAAAAAATCAGAATTATTATTCTAATAAATCAATCAAATAAAGAGGCTGGTGCAAATTGAAGATATTGCAAATATGAGGAAAGTCCTTCGTACTCATCTTTGTATATAGCCTTCATTTAGCACCAGCTTTTTTTTGACTGATTGAAATCAGATGAAAATTCTGCTAAAATAGGATACAGAATAATTAGTATCAATCAAATGAATTATGAAGGATTGATTATGTTTAGTTACTTTTTAGCAGCTTGGAGGCTTCCTATGCATGATATAAGTTTATATGAGAAGAAAATTATTAATGACGAAGAATTTCCGGTACAGATGTTCAAGCAGCAGATTCGCAGGCAGGGACTTTATTGTGCTTCCCATTGGCATGAACATATGGAATTGCATTACGTATTAGATGGACAAGGAACCTTCTTCTGTAACCATAAACCATTTGATATGGAGGAGGGAAGTCTGGTTATTATCAATAGTAACGAGCTGCACGAAGGCTTCAGCCGATCGAAGAATCTCGAAGCATTGGTCATAATATTTGAGCTAAATTCTTTTTCTAAAGAATTTGCTAATTGTAATGCCATTTTTCAATCAATCATTTATTCCGATAAGACAATCAAGAAACTGATGGAGGATATCTATCAGGAGGAAAGCAATAAGCAGGTCGGATACAAGATGGCGATGAGGGGAAAAATATATGAACTTATTACATATCTTCTTCGAAATTATGTCTCGGAAAGTTTATCACACAAGGAGAATATAAAGCGTATGCAGAATTTGAAGCGGCTTAATCAGGTACTGCAATACATACAGGGTAATTATTCGGAGCCGATAGCAATACAGACACTTGCACAATTAATCCATCTCAGTGAATATCGTTTTTGTCATTTGTTTAAGGAAAGCTTAGGGAAGAGTCCACTGAATTATATTAATGAGGTTCGTCTGAAGACAGCTCATCACTTACTGGAACAGAAGGAGATGAGTGTGTCAGAGGTTGCGGCTGCGGTAGGCTTTACAGATTACAATAATTTCGGCAGATTGTTCCGAAATTATTATGGCTATGCACCCTCCCGTGTATGGAGATAATAGAAATAGCAAGATAATATGCATTAACAGCAAGAAATCCATAGATAAACGAACTAGGGAATTGTATTATGTAAAATAGAATATAGCTGTTCAATATCCTCACAGTTTCTTGGCATCTTATGAAGTCTATGTACACTAGTCTGCTTTGTCATACTCTGTGCTAGTCAACTTAAAATCCTACGAATTACTCAGGGGTACTGAATGGTTAGAAGATAAAAACATAACTAGGAGGTAAGGCAATGAAATTAGGTACATTTACAGTTGTTTTAGGTGATTTGTCTCTTGATAAGGCTTGTGAATTTTTATCCAGTAACGGTGTTCAGACAGTTGAAATCGGTTGTGGTGGATATCCCGGTAGAGCACATTGTGATCCGGACATCTTATTAAACGATGAGAAAGAGCTGGAGAAATTTAAGAATACAATAAAGGGTCATAATCTTGAAATAAGCGCTCTTAGCTGCCATGGTAATATGGTACATCCTGAGAAGGAAATTGCTGATAAATTCGATGAGGATCTGACAAAAGCAATTTTACTCGCAGAGAAGCTTGGAATTTCTATTATCAATACCTTTTCTGGTTGCCCCGGAGGAAGTCCTGTGGATAAGATGCCAAACTGGGTAACCTGCTCATGGCCAGAGGATTATCTCCAGGTACTTGATTATCAATGGAATGAGGTATTGATTCCATACTGGAAGAAGAAGGTTGCCTTTGCAAAGGAGCATGGAGTCAATAAGTTTGCGCTTGAGATGCATCCCGGTTTTTGTGTATACAATACCAGTACCTTATTGAAGCTACGTGAAGCAGTCGGACCAGAAATCGGTGCTAACTTTGACCCCAGTCATCTAATCTGGCAGGGTATGGATCCGTGTGCAAGTATTCGTGAGCTTGGTAAAGCAGGAGCTATTTTCCATTTCCATGCAAAGGATACCAAGATTGATAAATACAATACCGCAGTGAACGGTGTATTGGATACAGGACATTATGGCAACGAGATAAATCGCTCCTGGATCTTTAGAGCAGTTGGCTACGGCAATGGCGAGGAGTTCTGGAAAGCAATCGTATCCGAACTACGTATGGCAGGCTATGACCATGCACTAAGTATTGAGCATGAAGATGGTTTGATGTCCGGTAAAGAAGGTTTAGTGAAGGCAATTAATTTCCTGAAGAATGTATTAATCTATGAAGAAAGAGGAGAGATGTTCTGGGCTTAATACGAGCCAGGCTATGATCTGCTTTTGGTTAAATATTGACTAGAATTTGATAACTTAAGAAGAAATATTATGGAGGCTATAAGAAATGAAAGGTTCAAATTATATGCTTGGTATCGTTGGTTTTGGTGGGATGGGCAATTGGCATAGAGAAACCATAGAGACCATCGACGGTTTAGAGGTTGCCGGAATATATGACATCAGTGATGCACGAAAATCATATGCCAAGGAAGTTGGCGTGCATAGCTATGATAGCTTAGAAGAATTATTAGAGGATGATCAGATTGATATCGTGTTAGTTGCTACACCCAACGATCTACATAAACCAATTGCTATTCAGGCAATGCGAGCAGGTAAAAATGTGGTTAGTGAGAAGCCGGTTACCCTGAATTCCTCTGATTTACAGGAAATGATAGATGTATCGAAGGAAACAGGGAAAATATTCACTGTTCACCAGAACCGTCGTTGGGACGAGGATTACCTGACCATGAAGAAGATTTATGAGGAGCAGAAGCTGGGTGAGGTATACCGAATCGAGTCCAGAGTACATGGTTCCAGAGGTATTCCCGGTGATTGGCGACAGGAGAAGGAACATGGCGGCGGCATGGTTCTGGACTGGGGTGTACACCTATTGGATCAGATTCTGCAGATGATGGGAAGCACAAAGCTAAAGACGGTTTATGCCACTGTGACTAATATTACCAACACGATGGTTGATGATGGTTTTACTGCTCAGCTCGGCTTTGAGAATGGTGTGGATGTTTTTGTAGAAGTAGGTACCAGTAATTTTATCTCACTACCCAGATGGTATATGATCGGTCAGAACGGTACTGCTATTATTGAGGATTGGAGTCTGAAGGGCCGCATCGTTCGTGCTGTAGGTAAGAATGAAGAGGATGTTGTACCCGTTCGTACTGCAGCGGGATTAACAAAGACAATGGCACCCCGCAGGGATGATACAATCAGTACGGAAGAACTCGAGATTGTTAAGAGTGATATCCGGGATTTCTATCGCAATGTAATGAAGGCAGTCGCTAAGGAAGAAGATCAGAAAATTAAATTACCTGAGGTAATGAGGGTGATGAAGCTGATGGAAGCGATTTTTGAATCCTCCGAGAAAAAGCAAGTGATTTATTTTGAATAAATGCTAAGAAGATGCCGATTGAAAAATCATCGATTTTTCAATCGGCATACAATAGAAAGCATGTTGTGCAAGCTTTCTATTATCATGAATATGAGATGCAGCCCATATTGAAAAACGAAGTTTTACATTCGTGATATCGTAGGCTGCGACAGAAATGGAGATTCATATGGGTAAATTACCGGTTGCACTTCAGGTATATTCCATTCGTGAGGATGCGGAAAAAGATTTTGTGAATGCTATGCAAGAAGTTAAAAAAATGGGTTACGATGGCGTAGAGCTTGCCGGCCTTTATGAGTATACACCGGAAGAGGTTAGAGATATTCTGAAGGAAATCGGCCTAGTTCCGATATCAGCACATGTACCTTACCAGGAATTTAAGGGGAATATTCAGAAAACAGCTGAGAAATATTCTGTGATTGGTTGTAAATTTGTTGCAATACCATATCTTTTAGAGGAACAGCGTTACGGAACAGAATATTTTAAAGAGTTTATGGCAGATATACCTGCGATTGCTGCTGCATGTCAAAAAGTCGGAATCACACTGATGTATCATAATCATGATTTTGAGTTTCTAAAGACGGCGGATGGCGAATATGTGCTGGATTATATGTATCGTACATACAGTAAGGAGGTTTGGCAGGTAGAGCTAGATACTTGCTGGACTAAAGTAGCCGGAGAGGATCCCGCTACATACATGAAGAAGTATGAAGGAAGATTACCGGTAGTTCACCTAAAGGATTATAGTGAAGGAGCACCCTTTGAATTTCGGGCAGTTGGACATGGAGTTCAGGATATCCCTTCGATTCTCGCTGAGGCTGTTGCCGGTGGTAGTCAGTGGTTAGTCGTAGAACAGGATAGACATACACAGTTCACAGCCCTTGAGGATGCACGTATCAGTAGAGATTACCTTAGATCCTTAGGCTTCTAATGATAAAATGAATTAATTTGGAGGTTTGGTTATGAGAAAGGTTAAGATCGGTATCGTCGGCTGTGGCGGTATCGCAAATGGTAAGCATTTACCCGCAATTCAGAAGAATGGTAACTTTGAAATAATTGCTTTCTGTGATATTGTTAAAGAGAGGGCATTAGAGGCAAAAGAGAAATACGGCAGCGCAGATGCACGTGTTTATACTGATTATACGGAATTAGTGAAGGAAACAGAGCTTGAAGCAGTATATGTGTTGACCCCGAATAAGTCTCATTCTGTTATTTCTATAGCTGCTATGAAGGCAGGCAAGCATGTTATGTGTGAGAAGCCGATGGCAAAATCCTATGCAGATGCTAAGCTGATGCTTGATACCGCCAAGGAGACCGGTAAGCTGTTGACCATCGGTTATCAAAATCGTTACCGTCAGGATTCAAAGTATCTTAAAACAGCTTGTGATAATGGCGATTTAGGCGATATTTATTACGCACGTGCCCATGCGGTTCGCAGACGTGCAGTACCGACCTGGGGTGTATTCTTGAATGAAGAGGAGCAGGGAGGAGGTCCGTTAATTGATATCGGAACTCATGCGCTTGACCTGACTCTTTGGATGATGGAAAATTATGAAGCGGAATCCGTTACAGGCTCCGTTTATCGTAAGCTGGCGGATCAGACCGATCAAGGCAATGCGTTTGGTGACTGGGATCCGAAGGGATTTACGGTGGAGGATGCTGCAATCGGATTTGTAAAGATGAAGAATGGTGCAACCATTCATCTGGAGGCTTCCTGGGCATTGAACACCTTAGAGGTGGATGAAGCGAAAACCAGTCTCTGCGGAACTAAGGCAGGAGCTGATATGAAGGATGGTCTTCGTATTAATCGAGTTAAGTACAATAAACAAATCATTGAGAAGCCGGATCTGAATTCCAGCGGCGTAGCTTTCTTTAGTGGACAGGGTGAAGATGCCCCGGATATCGAGCAAAGAGTATTCTATAATGCGATTACGAAGGGTGAGGACCTGGTTGTAAAACCGGAGCAGGCAATCGTAGTTACAAGAATTTTGGAAGCAATTTACGAATCAGCTCGTACAGGAAAGACCGTATATTTTGATTAATCGGATCGACTTGGCAGGATAACCTGCTTAAATATGAGGGTTGTATTATAGATAGGGCTCTGGCCGACAAAGAATGATTTCTATGTCTGTCAGAGTCCTTATTCATGACAATAGAAGGTTCGTAGAGCGTACCTTCTATCTTTTTATAATTTCTATCTTGACAAAAACTAAAAATTGGAATATGATGTGCCAAGATGATATATTTTTATCAGAAGACTGAAGTCTTCAATCGGAATGGAGAAGAAAATGAACACTACACTTAGATGGATTAGATTTGAAGCTATTATGATCGCAATTTTACCCAATAACGGGATAAGTGCGCCTATTTTTAATAGTTTTCAATATAACCCTATAGGTAGTTTGGAACATTCATAATGTCGGTAACAGAATAATTATGATGATAGAACCCAAAGCTTATACGGCTTTGGGTTTTTTTGTGTTTGAATGATTATGAGGCTGTATTATAAGGCTGTGAAGATGATGTGTAGCACACACAGCTATTTTGACCGCCTTTCCCTAAAGGCCGGTCTGGTCAAAATAGCTGCATGTACTACACATTCATCATTCGAGATTATCATATTGAATAGATCATAAAAATAAATAGGATGCAGTAAACACAAAGTAATGCGGTAGCAAGATATGCGATGCTTTTTATAGAATAAAGCGAGAAAGTTTGAGGTTGATAAGATGATCGAATTAAATGTAAACGGATTAGTGAAATATTATGGAGCGAATAAATTATTTGAGAATATTTCCTTCCAGATTAAGACAGGGGAAAGGATAGGTCTAATTGGGCAGAATGGTTCTGGTAAAACGACACTGATGAAGATTCTGATGGGATTGGAGGAGTACCAGAAGGGAGAAATCAGTCTTCGAAAGGATATTAAGATCGGGTATTTGAATCAGATACCGGTTTATGAGAAGGACGTTACTACTCTTCAGGTACTCCGGAAGGCTTTCGACGTAGTGTACTCTATTCGCAGCCAGATGGAGGAATTGGAGCATGCGATGGGCTATTTGGAGGGAGCTTCGCTAGAGAAAGCAATGAATAGCTATGCGAGATTATTAGAACAATATGAGCTGAACCATGGCTATGAGCTGGATACCAGAATCGATAAGATAACCGAGGGTCTTCAGATCGATGAGAACATGAAGAATATGCTTTTTGAACAGCTCAGTGGTGGGGAGAAGACCCGAGTGATTCTCGGTAAGATATTATTAGAGGAACCGGACATCCTATTACTGGATGAACCGACCAATCATCTGGATCTGGTGACAATCGAGTGGCTGGAAGGTTTCTTGAAGGAATACAAGGGGTCTGCACTCATTATATCTCATGATCGTTTCTTTCTGGATACGGTAGTTGAAAAGATATATGAATTAGAGTATGACCATATGGAGCAGTATCTTGGCAACTATAGTTATTACGTTGTCGAAAAGGAACGTCGTTTTATTATTGAATTTCGTAATTACCAAAGTCAACAGCGTAAGATTGAACGTATGGAGCAGCAGATTGAACGTTATCGCATCTGGGGTGTAATGCGCGATAGTGAGACTATGTTCAAGCGTGCCAAGGAGCTGGAGAAGCGCCTGGAGAAGATAGATGTTCTGGACCGGCCGGTAGCGGAAAAACGTAAAATTCGATTAAAGCAAACCTCAGTCGGCAGATCTGGTAAGATCGTATTGGAGCTTACAGGAATAAGCAAATCCTATGGGACAAGGAAATTACTTCACGATGTCAATTTGGACATATTCTATCAGGATAGTGCCTGTATTATCGGAGAAAACGGCAGCGGAAAGACTACACTGCTGAAAATGATATTGGGTGAAGAGAGCGCAGAGAATGGAACAATACGTCTTGGTGCGAATGTAATTATCGGATATCTTCCTCAGCATGTGGAGTATCCGGATGAGGAGATGACGGTTCTGGATTATTTTGCTCGCCTTCATAATCTGACCAATGGTGCAGCCAGATCACAGCTGGCTAAGGTGCTATTTCTTCAGGAGGATGTGAATAAGAAAATCAAGTATCTCTCCGGTGGCGAGAAGAGTCGATTGCGTCTATGCTCCCTTACCTTTGAGGGTGCGAATCTGCTTATTTTGGATGAACCGACAAACCATCTGGATGTTGATTCCCGCGAGGTGCTGGAGGAGACACTGAATGAATTTGAGGGTACTTTATTATTCGTATCCCATGACCGTTATTTTATTAATAAACTGGCAGATAAGGTGATAATTATTGAGGATGGTACTCTCCATGAGTATGATGGTGATTATGCTTACTATCAGGAGGAACATAGAAAGGAGCAGGAGAGGATAAGATCACTTATAGAGAAGACACCGGTAGGAACCTCGATTAAGCAGGGGAGTAATACTGCTAAGGCGAAAAGTTATCCGACGATAACTACCAGTCCAAATATAGAGAATAAGAATGCTTCTAATCTTACAACGATCCCGAAGAACAAAAATTCCGGAAGAAAGCTTGAGCAGTTGGAGACTCTGATTGAAGAATTGGAGGGTAGAATGAAAGAGCTGCAGGATATGATGGATATTCATAGTAGCGACGGAACTAGATTGCAGGAGCTCTATGACTGTCATAAGAAGGTTGAGGTTGAATTAGAGACAGCTTATATTGAATGGGAGCTGATTCAAGTAAACTAAACCAAATTGAGGAGATAATCGCAAGTCTTCATCGAGGCTCACGAAAGAAAGAGTGGATTTTTATAAAAAAAGAAGGTATAATCATCCTCGTATTAATAAATAAGGCATTCATTATTCAACCAATACGGTTATAAGGATAAAAGGATAAAGTCGCTTAGATAATTATTGTGCTTGCATGTCCAGATTTTTAAAGACTAGGTTCAGCACAGATAAAATGAAGGCGGGAATGTTACTTTGGCAAGATGGAATTGCTTTTTATATGATGGAGGTTATTGTGAAGACACAGGATTTTTATTATGATTTACCCGAAGAACTGATTGCTCAGGATCCGCTTGAGGATCGCTCCGGCTCTAGGCTCTTGTTGCTGGATAAAGAGACCGGTAGAGTAGAACATAGAATATTTAGACAAATTACCCAGTACCTTCGTACGGGGGATTGCCTTGTGGTGAATAATACAAAGGTCATTCCGGCTAGGTTGATCGGTGAGAAGCTTCATGAGGATAATACAGCTGCCACCGGAGAAGCTCACGGTGCAAAAATAGAACTTCTATTACTTAAGCGCAGAGAGAATGATGTATGGGAGACTTTGGTAAAGCCCGGTAAAAAGGCGAGACCGGGAACCAGAATCAGCTTTGGTGGCGGAATACTGATCGGTGAGATCATTGATATGCTGGAGGAGGGAAATCGTCTGGTTCAATTCAAGTATCAGGGTATTTTTGAAGAAATACTGGATCAATTGGGGCAGATGCCTCTACCTCCATATATTACTCATGAGCTAGAGGATAAGAATAGATATCAGACTGTATACGCCAAATATGAAGGCTCTGCTGCGGCTCCGACTGCCGGACTCCACTTTACTAGGGAACTGTTGACAAAGATAGAAGAGATGGGAATACCAATAGCCAATGTTACATTACACGTAGGGCTTGGAACCTTCCGTCCGGTGAAGGTAGATAATGTTTTAGAGCATCATATGCATTCGGAATTCTATCAGGTGACACAGGAAGCGGCAGATATTATTAATGACACGAAGCAGAAGGGTGGTAGAGTAATCTGTGTCGGTACCACCAGCTGTCGTACGATTGAGTCAGCGGCAGATGAGCAGGGATTGGTTCAACCAGGTAGCGGTGATACTTCGATATTCATTTATCCGGGGTATCGGTTCAAGGTTCTGGATGCCCTAATTACGAATTTTCATCTTCCGGAATCTACCTTGATGATGCTAGTGTCCGCTTTGGCAGGACGAGAGAATATCATGGCAGCTTACGAGGAAGCAGTGAAGGAGCGCTATCGTTTCTTTAGTTTTGGTGATGCGATGTTTATTCATTAATTTGTTAAGCACAAAACATGATATACCGCATAATATTAAGGTATGAAATTAATAATGTTAGCATATATTAGAGACATATATAAAATATTAATAAAAAAGTTTTATTTTTCTATTGCTTTTTAAAAATAAGTGTGCTACACTCACCAATATAATTTTTCAGACGAAGAGGTCAAAGCAATATGCTTTGGCCTCTTCTTGTATTAATTCATGACAATAGGAGGTTCGCATGCGTACATTCTATCGTTCATAACAATAGAATGTACTCAAAATGTATTTATGATTGCTTATTAATTGACAAAGGTGTCAAGGCGTTCCGCCTTGGCACCTTTCGTTAGTCAATAGATAGTTCGCGAAACATGTTGAGTGTTTATTAATCAGATTGACAAAGAGGTCAAGGCATAGTGCTTTGACCTCTTTTACGTTAATAAATATCCTGAATGAAGGATGAATTCATTACAATTATTATGACAGGATTCATAAAATGTCTGCCTTGCTGACATTTTTGATTATAAACTTTATTTTAGAGGAGGAAGAAAGTATGGATGTGAAAGTAACGATGGATACCTTATGGGTCCTACTGGCGGGTATGCTGGTATTTTTTATGAATTTGGGTTTTGCGGCAATTGAGACTGGTTTTGCAAGATCCAAAAATGCAGTAAATATCTTATCGAAGAATTTGATCGTATTTGCTGTATCATCCTTAGGATTTTTGCTACTGGGTTTTGGGTTAATGTTTGGCGATGGTAATGGATTTATCGGAACGAGTGGATTATTTATGCTGTCAGGTGCCGATAATTCACCGGCAGTTAATGAAGCGTATGAGGGAGTATATTCGGCTTTATCCTGGACGGGAATTCCGTTCTATGCTAAATTCTTCTTTCAGCTGGTATTTTGCGGTACCGCGGCTACCATAGTTTCCGGAGCTGTTGCTGAACGTATTAAGTATCTTTCTTTTATCATTTTCTCCTTTGCACTGACCTTAGTGATATATCCAATCATCGGACACTGGATATGGGGAGGCGGCTTCCTGGCACAGATGGGCTTCTTTGATTTCGCTGGAGACACAGTAGTGCATTCAGTAGGCGGATGGGCAGCTCTTGCCGGTGTCTTGATCTTAGGCCCACGCGTTGGTAAATACACGAAGGATGGTAAGATGAATCCCATTCCGGGACATAATATGAGCCTTGCAGTAATCGGTCTTTTCGTGTTATGGCTGGGGTGGTTTGGTTTTAATCCCGGCTCCACCATGGCAGCGGATCCGGAAGCTATTTCTCACATCCTCATGACCACCAATACGGCGGCAATTGTAGCTGTTTTAACCTCAACCGCAACCTCCTGGATCGTAATCGGTAAACCGGATCTTGGTATGACGATTAACGGCTGTCTTGCTGGATTAGTTGCTATTACTGGAAGCTGTGCCTTTGTCAGTGTAACCAGCTCAATGATAATTGGTGCAATAGCCGGAGTTTGTGTAGTGTTTGCTGTAATGTTATTTGATAAGCTGAAGCTGGATGATCCAGTAGGTGCATTGGCAGTTCATCTATTCAATGGTATCTTTGGAACCTTGGCGGTCGGATTATTTGCAGAGGACGGCTTGACTGGTGTGGCAACCGGTAATGGATTATTCTATGGAGGTGGCTTTAAATTGTTAGGAGTTCAGTTCGTTGGTGTCTTGGCTGTCGGTGCATTCACTTTTGTATGCTCCCTGATTATTTGGTCGATCATCAAAGTAACCATTGGACTTAGAGTACCTGTCCGTGAGGAAATCGAGGGGCTTGATATCCATGAGCATGGCAACCAGGCATATCCGGAATTTCCGGCTAGAAAGCAGACCTATTCTCTGTTGACAAAAGATATTCATGCTGATGAGAAGAATCAAAAGGTTTATTGATTATAACGAAGAAGGAGGATATAGGAATGAAGCATATTAAAGCAATATTGCAGCCAGAGAAGCTTGCCGATGTAAGAGCGGCATTGGAAAAGTCAAAATGCTACCGTGGTATTATCATCACGGATGTGATGGGGCAGGGGACACAGAAAGGTATTGTTCAAGCCTGGAGAGGTGAAAAGTTCCAGACAGATTTAATTCCTAAGGTTGAGATAGATCTAATCGTTAAGGATGAGGAAGCAGCGGAGATCGTCCAAAAAATTCATCAGAGCGCTCGTACTGGTGAAATCGGTGACGGTAAAATATTCATCTATAATGTAGAGGAAGCAATCCGTATCAGAACCGGGGAGACCGGGGATAATGCACTTGAGTAAGGAATAAGAATTGGATAGAAAGCTCCCCAATAATGAGCGGGTAGAATGGAGTAATCCATGAAACCCAACGGATTAGGGAGCTTTCATTCGATTGTATACAGAGTTACCTGATTTTATTTTTGGGATAATGGAAATAGTTTGCCATAAGGATTGATTTTTGTTAAACTAGGAATATAGTCAAAAATCGATACATAAATGAAATGGGGTATTAACATGTATACAAAGCAGGATATCATTCATGATATAAAAAAATTGGGAATTAATCCAACGGATACGCTATTAATCCACTCCTCCATGAAGGCAATCGGAGAAGTCGATGGCGGAGCCGATACAGTACTGAATGCCTTCATGGAATATATGAAGGAGGGATTGTTGATTTTTCCGACTCATACCTGGGCACAGATGAGTGATGAATACAGAATATTCAATGTGGCTACAGAACCCTCTTGCGTTGGATTGTTGACAAATTTGTTCTTAAAGCGTCCGGGAGTAATTAGGTCTTGGCATCCGACACATTCCGTAGCGGCCTATGGCCAGGATGCTTTTGAATACATATCTGGGGAAGAAGACAGTGAAACACCGTGCCCGAGAACCGGTTGTTGGGGTAAGCTCTATGACCGTAAGGCAAAGATACTATTTCTTGGCTGTAGTCCAAAGAGTAACACTTATCTTCATGGGGTTGAGGAGTGGAATCAGGTTGAAAACCGATTAACTGATTTTTACCGTCCTTATCAGATCATAACTCCTGAGGGAAAGCGGATAGATCGGCCGATGCGAGGACATTACACCCCCGTTGGCGATGTCTCACATAACTATGATAAGATGATGCCACCATTCTTACATTATGGAATTGCGGAGGAAGGACGTATTGGAGATGCTAAGTGTTACCTATGTGACGCGGTGGGCATGGCAGAGTTGACATCCTCTTACCTGCAAAGAGACCCGGATCTGTTCCTGACCGGAGATCCGGTACCTGAGGAGTGGCTGTAATAAAGGCTTAGGAGTTTTCGTAGTATAAATTATATAAGAATAAGGATTGACAATATTCTTCCCTCAAACAGTGCATTATGGGAGGCGTATTATCAATCCTTATTCTTTATTTTACATCATTACGCGAGAGATCTTTCGTTTTATTGTATACCCATCTTTGTCAGGATGCTTCTTGCCACGCTGATTCCGTTGGCGGAAGCCTGCTGTAAGCCACGGGTTACCGCAGCGCCGTCGCCGATGGCACGAAGACCCTCGACACTGGTCTCAAAGTCGGTATTTACAACAACCTTGTTTGAATAGAACTTAACCTCAACACCATAGAGTAGAGTCTCATCACTGGCAATACCCGGTGTAACCTTATCGAGTGCAAGGATCATTTCCTTAATATCCACCATAATACGATGAGGGAATACTAAGGATAAATCTCCGGGAACCGCATCCTTTAAGGTAGGGATCAGGTTGTTTCTGCAGAGTCTCTCTTCTGTAGTTCTTCTGCCTCTTTGGAAGTCGCCGAAGGTCTGAACGAGTATTCTGCCGCCGCAGAGCATATTGCTGAGCTGTGATATATGCTTACCATATTCAATCGGAGTCTTGAAGGGTTTTGTAAAGTTTTTGGACACCAGAATAGCAAAGTTGGTATTATTGGTCTTATATTCCTTAGACTTATAAGCATGTCCATTCACAACAGCCAGATTATTCTCATAATACTCGGTAGCTACCTCTCCGGAAGGGTTGGTACAGAAGGTACGCACTTTATCATCGAAGGTAGGAGTATAATATACCAGCTTTGCTTCATAGAGATTCTTATTCAGGAATTCCATAACCTCGTCACGTACTTCCACACGAACCCCGATATCTACCGTTCCGACCTTGGTTTCGATGCCATGCTCTTTGCAGATGGAGCTGAACCAGTCAGAGCCCTCGCGTCCAATGGCAGATACAATCTCCTTCGCATAGAAGGTATCACCTCCAGCAGTCACTATACCCCTTGCCTGCTTATCTTCAATAATAATATCCATAACCATAGTATTGAATATCATTTCAACACCCTCTGCCAGAAGATGCTCCTGGAGCCTGGTATAAATTTTATAGCCTTCCTCCGTTCCTAAGTGACGGATTGGGCATTCGATTAGTTTTAAGTTTGCATTAATAGCACGTCTTCGGATTTCACGAATCTCGGCTTCCTTGTCTACGCCATAGACATTGGTATCTGCCCCAAATTTCAGATAAATATCATCCGATTCCTTAATCAGCTCCATTGCTCTGTCGTAGCCTAAGATATCGGGGAGATTACCGCCTACATCGGGAGATAGGGAGAGCTTTCCGTCAGAGAATGCTCCGGCACCAGCAAAACCGGTCGTAATAGCACAGGGTTGGCAGCCGATACATTGTTTGGTGGTTCTCTTTGGACACAGTCTCTTTTCAATCGGACGGCCTTTTTCCACCATCAGTATTTTTAGGTCTTTGTTCTTTTTAATAAGCTCATAGGCACAAAAAATACCGGAAGGTCCGGCTCCTATGATAATTACGTCGTAATTTTGCATCGACAACACTCCTTTTGGAATTATATTGATCTCATTACCGTGCTAATTCTAACATAGAATGAGCGACAGTACAAGCTTGATCTTAGGTCTTTGTGAACAGAAAAAGCATATATAAGCAGAGCTAATGCATAATAATAGGAGACCTTATCAGTCTCCGTATAATTTAGGAAAATTAGATTAAATTAAAGTGTTTCAGTGCCTTTTCTATCCCGTGTTGATCCACATCCTCCGTCACATAGGAGACGATATCTTTAATTGACTGAGGGGAATTGCCCATCGCAATGGAATGCTTTGCATAGGTTAGCATCGCTAGGTCATTCTCGCCATCTCCGAAAGCATATGTATTCTCATGTGGAATACCAAGCTTCTTAAGCATAAATTCGATTCCGCTGGCTTTGGAATAACCCCTTGGTACAATCTCATATAATCGGCCTTCGCGATCAATAAAATCCAGAGTATCCTTATACTTTTCATAGAACTGAAGTGTCTGATCATCCTCTGGCCAGATGCATAGCTTATCAAACATGATATCCGGCTCGTCCCAACTGCCTACACAAAATTGATGCTTATTCACTAAGTCAATCATACCTTTTATAATCGGACTGGTAGAATGATAATTATAATATACCTTTCTGGAGCCCTCTAGAACAGCTTCAATCTTATTTTCGCGAAGGTCCTTGATCAGTTGCGAGATCAAATCCTTCGGTAATTCGGTATGGAATAGTACCTCTCCTTTATATATGATATGAGTTCCGCAACCGCAAATAAAACCGTCAAAGCCAAGGTTAGCTACTGTCTTATCGATAAAGGAATTTACTCTACCTGTATTTATCATTAATATATGTCCATTAGCCTGAGCCTGTCGGATTGCATTCTGTGTACTTTCGGACACCTCGTAGGTTCTATGACTTAATATGGTTCCGTCAATATCAAAAAATAGTATTTTCTTATCCATCGCTGTGATCTCCTAACCTTTGCCACTAATCATATGTATAATGTCGTCTCAAAGCGAAATACTAATCGCTGAGTGTGAATTGCACTATTCGATAATCACATTAGTATATAATGTTTCATTAATAATGTCAAAAGGAAAATCCCATCTTACTCTTGACAATAAGGAAAAAGTCGATTAAGATAGGTGAAAAGATAATAACATTGAAGGTGAATGTAGTAGGATATATTTTCCCGCCAGAGAGAGCTTGCCACCGGCTGAGAGCAAGTTCAGGGTTCAGATGTATCACGAAGTTCGGCACCGGAGTTGCTTTTAAGATATCACATACGGAGAGATGCTTATTCATTCTATTTGTGATAAAAGAGAAGCCGGATCAGTACCGTTACAACTGGCTGAGGAGTCTGCACTGCAGGCTTAAACTTGGGTGGTACCACGATGCTTTCGTCCCTTTTGGGCGGGGGCTTTTTTTGCGTTATGGAGTTCATTTATTACGATATTCTCCGGCTGTTATATTTTTATATATTTACAATCGGATATAATGCAGTACAAAGCTAGAGCATACATGAGGTAATAGTTTGGAACAAGGAAATTGATTAATTTAGGAGGTAGAAATATGTTAGAGAATCTTGAACGTATTAAAGAGCAGTTTTTGGATGAATTGAATGCTGCTAATTTAAAAGAGGAGCTGGAACGGATTAGAGTTGCTTTCCTCGGGAAGAAGGGTCTTGTAACGGAGGCCTTAAAGGATCTTCGAAATCTGGATGCAGAGGCTAAAAAATTAGCAGGTATGCAGGTAAACATACTAAAGGATGAGATCGAGAAGGCAATCGTTGATTATCAGAAGAAGATAGAGGAGCGTGAGTACCAGAAGGAGATTGAGCAAGCAGAACACTATGATTTCTCCATCCCTTCCGATAAACCGGTTGGTTCCTTGCATCCAATTACCATCGTTCAGAAGCAGATCGAAGATATCTTCAAGACCATGGGCTTCATCATTGAGGATGGACTTGAGATTCAGACAGAATTCAACAACTTTGAGGGCGTGAATATTCCTAAGAACCATCCGGCAAGAGATATGACGGACACCTATTATCTGGAGAACGGACAGCTTTTAAAGACCCATACCTCTGCCGCTCAGAATACCATTTTGAGAAAATATGGTGCACCAAAACCGGGCGAACCGCTAAAGGTATTGTTCCCAGGAAGATGCTTCCGTAATGAGAATATTGATGCCAGCCATGAGAACACCTTCTTCCAGATGGAAGGTATGATGGTAGGTGATGACATCTCTATCTCAAACCTGATTTATTTCATGAAGGTATTATTATCCGAGGTATTCCAGAGAGATGTCAAGGTCAGACTCCGCCCGGGCTTCTTCCCCTTCGTGGAACCTGGTTTTGAGCTTGATATAAACTGTGCAATCTGTGGAGGATCCGGTTGTCCTACCTGTAAGCAATCCGGTTGGCTGGAGCTATTACCCTGTGGCATGATTCACCCGAACGTGTTAAGTCTTGGCGGCATTGACCCGGACAAATATACTGGTTTTGCTTTCGGTCTTGGTATGACAAGACTTGCGATGATGAAATACAACATCAAGGACATCAGACTCTTCAATAGCGGAAATCTAAAACAACTGAAAAAGTTTTCGAGATAAGCAGATAACGCTACAGTGATCACATACAATTATCATAGTCATAGATTGGAGGAATTATATCATGTATATTTCAATGAACTGGATATCCGAATTTACGGATTTATCAGGTATCAATATAAAAGAATTGATCGGAAGATTTACTCTGGCAACTGCAGAGGTAGAAGGAATTCATGAGAAAGGAAAGGACATCAGGGGGGTTGTAGTAGGTAAGATCATTGAGATCAATGACCATCCGAATTCGAAAAAGCTTCATCTGGTGAAGGTAGACATCGGTAGGGAAATTGTTGGCTGTGTCTGTGGTGCGCCGAATGTATTTGTTGGCGCAGTGGTTCCTTTTGCTACCCTCGGTGGTCAGGTAGGCGAATTAGAGATTAAAGAAGCAAAAATTGCCGGTGAGATCAGTCATGGAATGTGCTGCTCTGAGAAGGAGCTGGGAATCAGTGATGATCATTCGGGTCTGATGATCTTAGAGGATATCTACCCGTTGGGAACCGACATTAAAGAGATCATGCAGATTGATGATACCATCTTTGAGGTGGATAACAAATCCTTGACCAATCGCCCTGATCTCTGGGGTCATTATGGTATAGCAAGAGAGATCTCAGTATTGACCAAGAGGCCACTTAAGCCTTTGGAAGTCAAGGATACCAGCATATACAAGGACCTGAAGGCAATCGATGTTAAGGTAGAGAACATCGATAAATGTTATCGTTACAGCTGCTTATCCATCGGCAATATAACACAGAAGAAATCACCGATTAATATGCGAATTCGCTTAAGTTATTGCGGAATGAGACCAATCAACCTGCTGGCGGATCTAACCAATTATCTGATGATGGAGCTTGGGCAGCCGATGCATGCCTTTGATCATAAGAAGGTTTCCACCATTCGCGTAAAGACTTATCCTGAAGTTGTGGATTTTACAACCTTGGATAGTGTGGAGCGTAAGGTAGATACGGATACCTTACTTATCTGTGATGAGAAGGAACCGGTAGCAATCGCAGGAATTATGGGTGGAGAGCTTTCGGAGATTACGAGTGATACGGATTCAGTACTTCTTGAGTCAGCCAACTTCGACGGTGTTTCCGTTCGTAAGTCTGCGACCAGACTGGGGCTTCGTACCGATGCCAGTGCAAGATATGAGAAAACCTTGGATCCGGAATTAACTATTCCTGCAATTGAACGTTTCCTAAAGCTTTTAACCGATATCGATCCCGGAGTAGAGGTAACCTCCTCCCTTACAGATTGCTATGTGAAGAAGTACGATACCATAAGCATCGATTTTGATAAAGCATATGTAGATAAATATACCGGTATTGACATCTCCTCCGATCAAATTGAAGAGACCTTAACCGCACTTGGCTTTAAGGTGACACGCGATCAGGACAGCTTCCGTCTGATCGTTCCCACTTGGAGAGCAACGAAGGATGTCACCATGAAGGCGGATATTATTGAAGAGATCACCCGTATCTACGGCTATGATAATTTTGACATCTGTTCTACAAAGGGTTATATGGTACCGGTTCGCCACAGTGTAGAGAGAAGTGATGAATACCGTATGAAGGAGCTGCTGACCGAGCGTTATGCCATGAATGAGGTTCATAGCTATATCTGGTATGATAATAAGATGAATAAGGAGTTGGGAATCCAGACAGAGCCGAATATTCTGATTGTTAACTCTCTTGCTTCCGAAAATGATACCATCCGTTCTACGATGATCCCCAGCCTATTAGGCTTTGTATCGAAGAATTCAGATAGCTTCCCTGAAATGGGCATGTATGAGATCGGACGTGTGGCAGAGGGGCTTCGTGCGGACGGTCTTGCCAATGAACGTAAGAAGCTTGCCTTTGTTGTAGCGAGTAAGAAATTATCAGAGAAGGAAGTATATTTTAAATGTAAGGATATGATTGAACAACTTGTGCAGGCAATCAAGAATGTCAGTCCGTCCTACGCAGAAAAGGAAGAGCTTAAGAAATACAATTACATTCATCCGGTCAATAACGCAGGTATTCTTGTAAAGGGTAAGGAGGTAGGATATTTCTCCGTCCTTGATCCACGAGTTAAGAATAAGATCGATAAGAAGCTGAATGTTGCCTTTGCTGAGATCGATCTGGAGAATCTTGCAATAATTGAAGCAGAGGGAATTCGATATACCGAGGTATCCAAGTATCCGGGAGTAACCTATGACTTGAGCCTATTGGCAGAGAAAGACTTACGTTATGAGAATATCGTCGGTTATATCAAGGAATACAAGTGTGATTATCTACAAGGAATTCGTCTTGTTGATATCTTTGAGGATGAGAAGCTGTTGGCAGGAAAGAAGAGCGTGACCGTACGTCTTGAATTCGGCTCGATGGAAAGAACCTTAGAGGGTACTGAGATTCAGAATATGATAGATGAGATTCTAGGGTTATTGGCAACGAAAGGCCTTGAAATCAGAAAATAGTACCAGAATAATAAATATATTTTCATTGTTATAAATAGGTGTGTCTATCATGCGGGCATCGGATCGTAGGCAGGCACACCTTTTGCTCGATAATTGTGAAAGCCTGGAATATATGCACTTGTCCCTGTATAAGCATTTTCTGAAGAGAGATAGACAGGATTGTCTATCATCAACTGGACTTTATGGAGGTGCTAATGAATATACAGCATAAGGGGACGGTTACTATAGAGACCTTGAGGCTTATTCTTCGACGTTTTGAGGAAACGGATGCAAGGGATATGTATCAGAACTGGGCCGGTGATCCAGAGGTATGTAAATATCTGTCCTGGGGGCCTCATATGAATGAAGAGATATCGCGAAAGAGAATTATGTCCTGGATCAATAATTATTTTCGATTGAATTCTTATGTGTGGGCCCTGGAACTAAAGAGGAATGGCAAAACAGTGGGTTCCATAAGTGTTGAGATAACCGATGATATAACGGGCACCTGTGAGGTGGGATATTGTTTAGGAAAAAGCTACTGGAAGCAGGGGTTGATGACTGAGGCATTGATTGCTGTGCAGCATTTTCTTTTCTATGAAATCGGTTATCAAACAATACAGGCAAAGCATGATGTATTGAATATTGCCTCAGGAAGGGTAATGCAAAAGGCTGGAATGAGGTATTATATGACGGAGCGGCAGGTCGGAATTCGCAGGGATGGAACCCATTATGATTGCGATGTTTATGTTAAGCATATCGGTGAATAATTGTATAAGAAGTACTGATACGGTATGTTGTTAAATCAGAAGATAACATTATTGAGGCGAAGGCAGCAATTATTGAGGCGGTTGGTATCATAACATGAGTATATAAGTATTTTTTTCTATAGAATTAAATTGATATATGATATATAGTTAATTAAGGATAACAATTGATTTAGCTGATTTTTATCTGAACAGCATACTTTTCTATGTTATTGTGTACGTTATTCTGTTTAACTGGTATACGACAGGAGAAAGATGGAAAGCTTAAATAGAAACCAAAGAGTAAATTATATCATTGCATTACGGAGGAACTTGATTATGTTAAAAGAATTTAAGAAGTTTGCATTAAGGGGTAATATGATTGATCTGGCTGTTGGTATTATTATCGGTGGTGCTTTCAGCAGTATCGTTAATTCATTGGTGAATGATATTATCATGCCTTTACTCAGCATTTTAACGAAGAGGATTGATTTCTCAAACCTGTTTATCGCACTGGACGGTAAGTATTATAAAACAATTGAATTGGCAAAAGAGGCAAATGTTGCTACCGTTAATTATGGTACTTTTATTTCCGGTGTGTTAAATTTTCTCATTATGGCCTTCGTTGTATTTTTGATGGTAAGATGGATTAATAAGCTAAAGAAGCCGGAAGCACCTGCAGCCCCGACTACCAAGCAATGTCCTCATTGCTTCACGGACATTCATATTAAGGCGACTAAGTGCCCTAACTGTACCTCTGATATTCAGGAGTAGTTTGAACATCAGATATTTTTATTCAACATGACCTTTATTTGGACTGGCATACTTCTAAGACAGTTCAATAAGAAGGTCGAATTATATCATTATAAGATATTGCATTTCTTATAAGATTATCTCCATTGAAAATGATCTAGAACCCATATACTATTCTTGTATAGTATATGGGTTCTGTTTTTATGCATTAAACAACAGCGATACTTTGAGAATGATAGGAAGTGAGGGAAGGATATCATGACAAATATCTTAGTAGGATATCAAGCCGGTGTAAATCTCGGTGGCTGGATATCGCAGTTTAGAGAAGCGAGTAAGGAACATTTTGATACATTTATTACCGAAAAGGATATTAAGCAGATTGCTTCCTGGGGAATGGACCATGTAAGATTACCAATCGATTACACGGTGATTGAGGGTGATGATCAGGAGGAAGGGTTTACCTATATAGATCAGTGTATTCGTTGGTGCGAGGCTAACAATCTGAATATCATTCTGGATCTTCATAGAACACCGGGATATGCCTTCCATTCACTCAAGGAAAATAGACTGTTCGAGGATGATGCCCTTCAGGAACGCTTTCTGGAAATCTGGAGGACCATCGCGAAGAGATATTACGGTAAGAATGTCATATTTGAATTATTAAATGAGATTGTGGAGTATAATTCTGATCGCTGGAATAAGTTAAGTAAAAGAGCAATCGCTGTGATCCGTGAGATTGATCAGGAGAGAGTTATTATCTTAGGTGGTAATAATTATAATAGTGTAACAACTCTTAAGGAACTGGATTATATCGATGATGATAAGCTTGTATATACATTCCATTTCTATGAGCCTCATATCTTTACCCATCAGAAAGCTAGGTGGGAACCACTGATGAAGGAGTTGAAGTTCGAGGTATCCTATCCCTCCGGAGTAGAGGCTTATAACAATTACTTGAAACAGTCTGTGGATTTTCGAAGAAACCTTACCTTTGAAGAGAGGGTAGGCAAGGACTATATCCGTAATTATCTACAACCGGCTTTGGAATTTATGAGAGAGCGTAAGGTTCCTATCTATTGTGGTGAGTATGGTGTAATTGATCATGCTCCGATGGATAGCAATCTTCGTTGGCATGAGGATGTATGTGATATCTTGATCGAATATGGCATCGGAAGAGCAGTTTGGACCTATAAGCTGATGAGCTTTCCTATGGTGGATTTGGAATCAAAGGTAAGAGATAAGAAACTGATTAAGATCGTCAGCAGAAAGCAATAAATCAGTAATATACAATCACAATAAGAGAATCAGACCTGTGATGTGACCCCTAAGAGTTAGATTTTGATCTAACTTTTGGGGGTCGATTCACTGTCGGTTTGATTCTTTTTTGTGCAATTTATAGACCCTTCTCTCATTTGGTGGTATAATCATTCTATTTTAATTGACTTATATTATTTACTAATTATAATAAGAAATCTATACATTTTAATAGGTATTCAGAAGGAAAGTAACAATATGGAAAATAATAATCTGATTGAGATCATAAAAAAGAATCCACATGCGATTCATTCGATAGAAAATCCTACAGAGGAAATGAAGCTGATGGCGGTTCGTAAAAACGGACTTCTGCTAGAATATATAGATAATCCTACGAGACAGATGCAGGAATTAGCCTTGGATAATAATCCGCATGCGATTAAGTTCATCAATGACCCGACAGAGGATATGATGATAAAGGCAATCAAGGGTGGATGGATTAATCTGGAGTATATACAAAAGCCTTCAGAGCAGGTAATAAGATTAGCATTAGAGCAGGCAGGATGGGCGATAAAATATATCAATAGCCCCAGTGAAGAGCTACAATTAATTGCCGTAAGGAAGAATTACGACTCCATCAAGTTTATCAAAGAACCCAATGCGAGAGTTCAGGTTGAGGTCGTGAAGGCACATTATGAGGCACTTAGATTAATTAAAGCACCGACTCATCAAGCGAAACTAATTGCAATTGAGAATAATGAAGAGGCAATTACCTTTATTGATGACTTAGACAGAGATCAAATACTGGAATATTTGAAAGTGAACTTTCTTGTGATCAAATATGTAAAGAAGGAGATCACAAGAGTTGATTTAGAGACAGTACTAAAGGAAGTATTATCTATGGAAGAGGTGGAGGAGAAATACGTCAGAGATTTTATCAATTATAATACGATGGATCAATTTGACATGAAGCCAATCGAAAAGATAATGTTAATTCGTCAATATGGAAGTAGGAAGGCAAAAAGAATTGCAGTAGATGAAAAACTGAAGATCATAGATTAAAAATCTATGATTATTTCAATCGGAGAATTTGTGCAGCATAGGAGGAAATTATGAATTATAACGATACCTTAAAAAGTGCTCAGCTAGTGATTGCAACCGGTGAAGTTCCCTTGCTCGTCGGAGAAAGCGGAATTGGTAAGACAGCACTAGCCAATGATCTTGCTAAGCGAAATCACTGGAGCTTAATTGTGATAGACGGAAATCTTCTCAAAGAGGGTGAAATCGGCGGGCTGCCTACCATTGAGACATATACTCTATTGAATGAGAACGGAGAAAGAATCGAACATAAGACTACGGTATATGCTGTTCATAACAAGCTCAGGGAAATTGATCAGGAGATAGAGAAGGGGAATCGTGTGCTTCTGTTTATTGATGAAATTAATCGTTGTGAACATACGGTTCAGCAGGAGCTGATGAACCTAATACTAAATCGTGAAATTAATGGCTATAAGCTTAATAAGGATGTCAAAATTCTTGCTGCGATGAACCCTTCCAGTAAATATGGCTCTGATTTTGACTATCAGGTGGTTGATATGGATGCTGCCCAGGAAAATAGGTTTGTATGGCTATATATGGAGCCGGATTATATCCAGTGGCTGGATTGGGCGACCGATGCCGGGTTGGAACAAAAGGTGATAGAGTTTATCTCCACCTTCCCGGAATATCTGCATCGGTTAAACGAGGATAGCATTCGTGCAACCCCCAGAAGCTATGAGAGAATCTCGAAGGCATATAAAGTGTATCTGGAACATAAGGACTCGATACCAAGAACGGTTTTTTTAAATGTTTTGAAAGGAAATGTAGGAAAACTGATCGCCGAGGAATTTATCAACTTTGCAGAGTCTGATTATAGACCGTTAGTATCCTTTGAGGATGTATTTCGGGAAAGGTCTATCACAGAAGCGATTGTGGAGAGAGTACGAACCGAGACCCATACAAGACTTTATCTATCGGCTAAGAATATACTGAAAAGTCTCGAACTATCCATGAAAAGCGACCAGGAAGATACGGATAATAAGGTGGAGCGTCTGATCGAATTATTAAGGATCTATCCGATAGATCTAAGGGTAGGCATTATGAAGGATCTTCGGAATTGTTATCCCGAAGTTTATCGATATGCCATTGAAAAGGAAGCCTTTGTTGACTTATATTTTGAAGCCTACTCATTAGTGAAAGGCTAAGGGGATTTTTGAATAAAACGAGGCAGTCTTATAATACAGTATGGAGAAGGTAGATGGAAGCATATTTTGATAGTCACGCAAAAGAGTTATATGAGAAGGCAAAAAGTATTATAAAGGTATATTTGGCTGAAAATAAGTATGAGTTAAAAGCAGATTTAATGATCCCGGAAGACTTTCGAAGAGAGTTTGATGTTGTTGTAGATAAAGTAAATCTCAGTCTTTTGGAGGATAAGGATAATTTCTATGGATATTTTATGTTTCAGATGGCAAGAGAGATTAGATTTGATATCAGCAGCCCAACGGCTGTTAATTTTCATGGAGCAAAATACGTAATCTATTTCAATCCAATCCTTTTCTTAAAGCTAAGTCTATGGCAGATGGAGAGTACAATAAAGCATGAGATACTTCATATATTATCAATGCACATGGTACGAGCTAAGGAGCTTAAGGGGAGCTACAGTAATTTGGCAATCAATATGGCGATGGATATTGTAGTGAATAAATACTTAAGCAATCTGCCACCGTATGCCATTACTTTGGAATGGGTCAATATTCATTATAACCTACACTTAAAACCCTATCAATCCTTCGAATATTATGTAGAAAAGCTACAACTCGCTCTTGATTTACAGGAGGAGGAGAAGAAGGAGCTTGCGGTTGACAGTGAGGACAATGAATTGATCGAAGCCGAGTTTCAGGCAGAACGAGCCCATGATCTGTGGGAAGAGACCGATGATGTTGATGATAAGACACTACGTGAATTCACCGAAAAGATGATGGCTGTTTCCCGAAAGGGTGAGGTTGAAGCCTACATAGAAAATCTCATCGAGGCACTAAGGGGGGATAAGGGGGAATTACCTTGGAAACTATACCTGAGCAGGATTGTGGGAACAGTAGAGAGCAACAAAAAGAAGACAATAACCAGACGAAACAGAAGACAACCGGAACGAGTTGATTTAAGAGGGCAGTTGAGAAGCCATAAAGCAAAAATTGCGGTTGCGCTGGATATCAGTGCGAGTATGAGTGAAGAGGAGTTTCAGCAGGCGATCACGGAAGTACTTAGTATTGTTAAAAATTATAATCATGAGATTACGATTATTGAATGTGATGATGAGATCCGACGTGCTTATAAAGTGAAATCAACAAAGGATATTAAGGCTAGAACACACAAAAAGGGTGGTACGAAGTTTAATCCAGTCTTTGAATATGCGAATCAAAACAAGTTTAATTTACTGATTTATTTTACGGATGGAAAAGGTGAGGATAAGCTGCGGGTAATACCCCGAGGCTATAAGACCCTTTGGGTCCTATCCGGCAGAGGGGAGCAGCTTTCCTTAAAAGAGCCTTACGGAGTGGTTAAGAAGTTGAGTAATATTGATACCAAAGACAATGTTTTGGACTCTATGGATGTAGAAAAAGGTGGATTTTCTAATAATAATCAGGAAAAGCTATGATATATGCTTGTGCTATAAACATTCGCTTGTTATAATGAATCCATGGATTAGGTTACGAAAAACAGCGCAGAATATAGTAAAATGTGCAGATACAGGAGGTCCTATGCTGCGTAGATTTTATCCTAAGAGATTAGCATCATCTTCCTATGATATCGATTACGAACAACTATATAAGGAAGGATATCGTGGGATTCTGTTTGATATTGATAATACCTTGGTCGAACATGGAGCAGATGCCAGCGACCGTGCGATAAAGCTATTTGTGAGACTGAAGCAAATTGGTTTTAAGACCTGCCTCATCTCCAATAATAGTGACGAGAGAGTGCGGCGTTTTAACGAGAAAATAGGAACGAATTACATTCATAAAGCCAATAAGCCGTCCACGAAGAATTATATCCGTGCAACCAAGATTATGGGTACCCGGATTGATAATACAATATTCGTAGGTGACCAGCTTTTTACCGATGTATACGGTGCCAATCGTGTCGGCATGATGACCTATTTGGTAAGGCCTATTCATCCTAAGGAAGAAATACAGATCGTTCTCAAGCGTAAGCTGGAGCGCATCGTGTTGCATTATTATCGGAAAGATCTGGCAAAAGGAAAGATTAAACAGGATTAATATCAATAAAATGTATATAAACGGGTTTTTTGAGGTGAAATGTGTATAAAACAGTCAATTATTTGCATGACTGTGGATAAGGTCAGAGAAAATATGATTGCTAAGAGGATTCAAATGAAGGGGAGTATGAAACACAATATCATCTTGATTGGTTTTATGGGATGTGGTAAAACTAGCATAGGGGAACGGCTGGCACAGAAGCTATCCTATCGTTTCCGGGATACGGATCAGTTGATTGAGCAGAAAGAGCAAGCTACCATCAATCATATCTTTGCTTTACATGGCGAAGAATATTTTCGTGGCAAGGAGACGGGATTGTTACAGGAATTATTGCCGGAGCTTAATCATGTCGTATTATCGACCGGTGGCGGTTTACCCCTTCGAGACGAGAATACACTGCTTCTAAAGGATATGGGCTTTGTGGTATACCTAAAAGCCTCTAAAGAGACGACGATAAAGCGGCTTTCCGGTGATAGGACCAGACCGTTGTTACAAGGAGATGATATGGAGATGCGGATAGAAAGCATGTTAAACTATCGTACTCCAATTTATGAGAGAGCAGCTCACAAGATCATAATAACCGACCATAAATCAATAGACGAGCTTGTAACCACAATCATGGAAGCTTATATGAAGTTCGATGGCTCAGAGTGCCATCATGGAGGAGAAATATGAGAATTTTGGTGATTAACGGACCTAATTTGAATTTTCTGGGTATACGGGAAAAGGGTATCTATGGAACACAGGATTATAGTTATCTTCTAAAGCTGCTAGAGGAAAAAGCCAAGGAGAAGAAAATTGTGCTGGAGACATTTCAGAGCAACGGTGAGGGAGAAATTATAGACCGTCTTCAGAAGGCGTATTATGATCAGGTGGATGGTATTATAATCAATCCGGGTGCCTATACTCACTACAGCTATGCTATCCGTGATGCTCTCTCCTCACTTACCATCCCTAAGATTGAAGTACATATTTCGAACATCCATCAGCGGGAAGAATTTCGTCATAAATCAGTTACGGCTCCAGTATGTACCGGACAGATTGCAGGCTTAGGTCTACAGGGATATCTGTTAGCAATCGAAGCAATAATAGAATTATCAGCTAAGGCATAAGAAGAGACGCTTCAAGTAGGATTGCTGCGTTTATCCTATAATAAAATAAAAAGAAAAGAAGAAAGACAGGTAGAGATTATGGATAATTATAAGAGAGTACAAGAATTATTGCAGAAGCTTTCCATTGGAGCGGTAATGATATCCAATGGAAACAATATGCGCTATATCAGTGGATTTGCAGGTGAGACAGGATACGTATACATCTCCGAGAAGAGACATGCAGTGGTAACCGATTTTCGTTACACCATCCAGGCGGAAATGGAGGCAGAGGGCTATGAGGTTATTACGATCGGAAACGGTGGTTATGAGGAAGCCTTAAATGACCTTCTTAAGATAGATGGAATTAAGCGCTTAGGCTTTGAAGCGGAGGACATGCTGTTCGCTACGTATAACAAGTTAAAGGACAAGCTTCAGGTGCAGGAGCTGGTTCCTCTAGGCAATGAAATCACAGCAATGAGACGGATTAAAACTCCAAGAGAGCTTGAGCTTATTAAGCACGCAGAGTCCATCGGTGATCAGGTATTCACCGAGATTCTTGGATTTATTAAGCCGGGTATGACGGAACTTGAGGTGGCAGCAAGAATTGAGTATTTACTTAAAGTAAAGGGGGCTCAGGGATGCAGCTTCCCAGCTATTGTTGCATCCGGAGTGAATTCCTCCATGCCTCATGCGGTACCTTCCTCCAAGAAGATTGAAGTGGGTGATTTTCTGACTATGGATTTTGGCTGTGTATATGAGGGCTATTGCTCGGATATGACCAGAACCATCGTAATCGGTAAGGCATCTGCAAAGCAGAAAGAGGTGTATGAAACCGTTCTTAAGGCACAGCTTGCGGCACTTGATTTTATTAAGGCTGGAGTTAAGGGCAAAGAGGTGGATAAGGTTGCTCGTGACATTATCTATAGTGCAGGTTATGAAGGCTGCTTTGGCCATGGACTTGGACACAGCGTAGGACTTCATATTCATGAGAACCCGAGATTATCGATGCTGGAGGATGATACAATCGAAGCCGGAATGACGGAGACAGTAGAGCCCGGCATCTATATAAAGGGCTTCGGCGGTGTAAGGATTGAAGATCTGGTTGTCGTTACCGAGGATGGTTGTGAGAATTTTACCTTCTCCAATAAGAAGCTGATTGAGCTGTAACCAAAACAAATTCACGGAAGGATAAGTGTATTTTTACTTTCCTTATCTGGAAATGCGTGAAATATGTACTTGATATAAAAAAAAATGTTGCAAAAAAGTCTGGGTTATTATAGACTTAAGAGTAGTCAATTTTAAGGAGGAGTTTTGTATATGATTTCAGCAGGCGATTTCAGAAACGGTCTGACAATAGAAATGGACAATAACGTATATCAGATTATAGAGTTTCAACATGTAAAACCGGGTAAAGG
>JAEZKA010000079.1 GCA_023436225.1 Bacillota bacterium | reverse complement strand
ACATCGATGAAAGCCTTTAAAGCCTTCTCTGAATCCTTCTTTGAAAAATCTGTTTTTTCTGCAATCGCTGCAACTAATTCTGCTTTGTTCATGGATTTGCTCCTCCTCTAAAGTGATAATAACATTTAATTTAATCTAACGATTTTTTTACTTCTCTCCACAAATTATCCTGTTCCATGGTTGAGAGTTCGCATAGATCTTGTCCCCTGCTCACAGCTAGAGCAAAGACATCTACAAATCTATTTATAAACTTATTAGTGGCATTTGTCAAGGAATATTCTGCATTTAATTGTAAAAAGCGCGACAAATTAATGATTGAGAACATAACATCGCCAAATTCCTCTTGAATATTGCTTTTATCCCCAGTTTCTATTGAATTTTCAAGCTCCTTGAGCTCTTCATATACCTTCTCCAGCACCTGTTTATAACCCTCAAAATCCATTCCGCATTTCGCAGCTCTCTTCTGGATTTTTTCAGCCCTAATATTCGCCGGAAAGGCTTTAGGGACGGCAAGTAGCTCATCCACAATGCTGTTGGATTTTTTCTCCTGTTTCTTAATCTCATCCCAATTTCGTATTACTCCGTCAGCATCATCGACCAGCACGTCACCGAAAACATGGGGATGTCTGCGGATCATCTTCTGTGCTTCTTCACGAATCACATCCTGGATAGTAAAATCCTTCGTCTCCTCAGCGATTACGCTATGAAGGGCAACCTGAAGCAGAATATCGCCCAATTCTTCACAGAGATTTTCCTTATCCTTATTATCAATTGCCTCTACTGTCTCATAGCATTCCTCCAGCAGACAGCTTTTCAAGCTCTCATGAGTCTGCTCCCTGTCCCAGGGACAGCCCACTCTAAGCTTTCTAATGATATCCATAAACTCCTCGAAGCTATAATTTGGCATCCTTCCACTCCTTATCTCATGTATTTAGTTCATACTTCTAACCTTATGCAATAATAAGCACCTATCACACTGGCTGTCGAATAACGTATCTCAAGCTTTTATACCCTTTTGATAATTATTATATCCTTATGTACCCATATTATATCAATAACCTCTCAAAAAATGCAATACATTACCAATCGTACAGAGGCTTAATATGAATACTCAAGTAGGGAAGGGCGAATGAACGGATATGGATACCGATTTTTTAGTATCTAGAAAAGGAGGGTATGTTGCTCACCCTCCCTGAATAGCCATATACCTAAGACTGGTTATTGTTCCATTTGGCGCCCTAAGAAAGAGGATGCTGTGGCTGCCAATTTAATCTCAAGATCACCAAATTTAGTCTTGGCATCCTTGGTTAAGAAAATAACTGATCCGATCGCATCACCTTCACTGATAATAGGGGTAATGACTTCATATACAAATTCTGATTCATCCTCATTCATAATGCGAACATAGTTCTTTTCGTCATGTGCAGCTACTATGGTTTCTCTCTCATTGATTACTTCTTCCAGCTCATGGCTGATACCCTTCATCATTAAATCCTTCTTAGTAGGACCTGCCACTGCAATAAATTGGTCTTTGTCTGTGATCGCAACTATGTGTCCTGTTGTCTGTGCCAGGGAATCAGCATATTGCTTAGCAAATTGTCCGAGCTCACCGATTGGAGAATACTTTTTGAGAATTATCTCTCCCTCTCTGTCTGTAAAAATCTCCAGAGGGTCTCCTTCACGTATTCTTAATGTACGGCGAATTTCTTTAGGTACAACAACACGTCCGAGGTCATCTATTCTTCTTACTATACCTGTTGCTTTCATATATGATCTTCCTCCATTTTACATGATTTGATTTACTGAAATCATAACCATAATTAACTGTTACATTTTCTATCTGATACTATTGTTTGTAAAATGGGAAAGTTTATACATTTGATTTATATAATAATTTAAAATGATTTTTATGGCTGTTACATCCTGTTGTCAGAAAATCGATTTATGCATTAAACATAATTTTCTCGCTATTAAAAGCTTTGGTTATCAGCGAGGTAATAATTGCAGCCAGGACACCGATTGTTAATATTGTCGCTCCAAACTGAGCCAGCGTCAACTCGCCCATCAATAGATTTTGAATACTTACTGCGCTGTTATAGATTGGTATAAAGAAGTTGCTAAGCTTTGCATCACCGGTACCGGCATAGGTCATAATACTGCCCAGCATTACCAGAATATAAGCAGGCATCACATAAGTATTCGCCTCTTTTGAGGTTCTCGCTAGAACCGCAATTAATGCCACAATTGATACATAAAGATATACTACCACCATTAAAATTACTAACAGCATAACAATCTCGAGCGGGCTAAATTGAAGGCTCACAGAGCCTAAGGCTCCACCGGTTGCACCATTCATCAGGATTGGCAAAGCAAAAACGATGGATACTACATACACCGCTGCTGAGATGCTTGACAAAATTGCCAGCGAGATCAGCTTTCCAAATACAATTTCTCCTCTTTTAATCGGTGAAACTAACATACTGGAAAGAGTTCCTCTCTCCTTCTCACCGGTAATCGCATCGACACCAAGTCCCATCGCTCCGGCAAAGAGCATGATATTCAATAGGAACGGTACCATCATTCCTAAAATCCTGCCATCCTGCTTCTTCTCATCCACTATAATGGAGGTCTCCGGCTCCTTATCGATATAGAATACCTGAAGCTGCTCAATATTACCGAGACGTGTCTGAATCAAACTCTGCTGATACGCGTTCAAAACGGCACCTACAAAGCTTTCTCTTGCTGCACTGGAATAATCCTCAGATGTATTATAGAAGGTCTTCACCTCGGGAATGGGATCTCCGATGGTCTGATAAGCCGTAATCGTATCTAAAAAGCCTTCATCAAATACAACTAGTAAATCCACTGTTCCGTTATAGATGTCGTCCTTAATAGGATCCGTATTATCACCTGCATTCAAATATTCGATATTTGCATTATAGCCTGAGGTGGTAATTAATTCATCCAGATTCTCAGGAGCGTTCTGTATATAGATATTTGGAATATGTTCTTCAATATCACTCATCATATTACCAAGTAAGGTTCCCATTAACGAGTACATGCCGATAATCATGATTGCAGGCATGATAAAGAGACTGAATACCATCTTCTTATCATGAAACACTCTTGATAATTCCTTTTTAACTATGTTCTTTGTTCCGTTCATCATAGCTTATGCCTCCTCCCTGTTATATTTCTTATAAAGCTCGAAGAAAGCATCTTCTAATTCCTCTGATTTTGTCTCTCTCAGAATTTCATCCAGGCTTCCTTCCATTACCTTTACACCACCGATAATGATACCTATCCGGTCGCAGAGTTTCTCTGCCTCTGTCATGATATGGGTGGATATAATTACAGTTTTCCCTTCCGCTTTTAGAAGCTTCAGATATTCCGTAACATTTCTTGCTGTGATAATATCAAGACCGGTGGTAGGCTCATCAAAAATTACAACCTCCGGATCATGAACAAGACTTACTGCTATGGAAGCCTTTTGCTTCATTCCGGTAGATAATTCATCAATTTTCTTATCTTCAAAATCCTTTATTCCAAAGTAATGAAAAAGCTTCTCTCGACGCTCATTAATCGTCTTCTCGTTCTCACCATGCAGCCTGCCGAAAAAATTGAACATATATTTCGGTGAAAACTGCGGATCCAGCTTTATTTCATTGGTCAAAAAGCAAATGCTCTTTCTTACCTTCTCCGATTCCTTAACCGTATCGTAGCCGCATACCTTAACTTCGCCCTGCGTCGGCTTTAGTAAGGTTGCGATTGTACGCAGTGCTGTCGTTTTGCCTGCTCCATTCGGTCCTAGTAAACCGTATATTTCTCCGGGTCTTGCCTCTAAGGATAGTTTATCCAACGCTTTTTTCAAATTTTTCTTGGTCTTAAGCTCCAGCATTTGTTTTTTATTCAGCTTATAGACCTTAGTTAGATCCTTTACAACAATCATTTACTCCCACGCCTTTCTTAAATATAATCCCATGCTATGTAGCTCGCATGGCTTTAAACCGTATGCTCTGAGAATTATACTTGCTTAAATTATACTCTTTAGTATACCTTGAGCTTTCTTTTTGTCAACCAGAAAATCCCATTACATGGAAATAATTATAGTGTGGTAATGTTAAGAAAAAAAGTAGGATTTAATTAGAAATAAATTAAATCCTACTGATTGTATTTGATATGCAATTAGCGTTCCATCATTCTTTCATCCAATACGATAGTAAATGGACCATCATTCACTAAGGATACCTTCATATCTCCACCGAATTCTCCGGCCTCCACTTTACCCAGTCGACCTTTTATATTATCGAGGAAGTATTCATATAGCTCCTTTGCTTTCGCAGCTCCGGCCGCATTGATGAAATCAGGGCGGTTACCCTTTTTGCAGTCCGCATATAGGGTGAACTGAGATACCACAAGAACTTCACCTTGAACATCCTGCAAGGCTAGATTTGTCTTCCCATTCTCATCGGCAAAGATTCTCAGCTTCAATATCTTATCGATATATTTATCTGCGATTTCTATCGTATCCTCATTACCGACACCGAGCAGTATCAACAAACCCTTTCCGATGGCACCGATTTTTTGGCCTTCTACTGTTACTTCGGCTTCTAATACTCTTTGAATAACAACTCTCATGTCTAAGCCCTTTCGTTACACTCATATATAAGTCCGTAATATACTCCAATCCCTGATCAGACATTCCATAGAACAGGATGCATTCGCAGGACTTGTGGAGGGGAGCTTGAGTGCCTCAATTCCTGTTATAGGAAAGATGTGTTTCATGTATAATTGATAGGAGGTGCTGCCATTAGAGATTATTCGGTTAAGCTGTGCTGTCTTTAATATCTCTGACAAATCATTTGGGATGACATTCTTAATACTACTGTCGGCAGACCCAATGATTTCACAGCTCTGAATCACGTCCCACACGGCTATACCATTACGAAGAAGCAGATCCCTTTTTTCCTCCAGGGTAACCGGAACTGACTCTTGAAATACAGCACTGATTACTCTCCAAAAACGATTCTGAGGATGATGATAAAAGAACTGCGCCTCTCTTGACTTAACCGAAGGGAACGATCCCAGTACCAAAACTTTAGAAGCCTTGTTATAGAGGGGCGGAATTGGATGCGTAACTCTCTCCATCTTACATCACCTCCTATTTATCTGACTCACTCTGATTGATGAGTCTTATTGCTTACTCTTATTCATAACAATTAATGTTTGAGAAACATGTTTCTATCATTTCATAATCTCTTTTAAGAAGGAGGTTCCAGCCGTCTTCTGAGGTACTTTATAATAGTCAAGAATGGTTGCCGCTATATCTGCATAGGTTGCTCTGGTTCCAAGATTTAATCCCTGCTTCACCGGCTTACCATATACCACCAACGGAATATATTCTCTTGAATGATCCGTAGAGGGAGTGGATGGATCACAGCCATGATCTGCAGTAACAATGAGGATATCTTCTTCACGTAGTCCTTCCAATATTCTAGGCAGCTGTTCATCAAAATAAGTCAACGCCTTTGCATAGCCATCCACATCATTACGATGTCCGTAAATCATATCAAAATCAACAAGGTTCACAAAGCACAGACCATTGAAATCTCTTTCAAGTCGCTCAATCATCTTCTCTATTCCCTCTGCATTGTCATGGGTTCGAACGGTATCAGTAACTCCTTTACCGGCAAAGATATCAAAGATTTTACCTACTGCTAGGACGTCAAGTCCCGCATCTTTCATCTGGTCCATAAAGGTTAGTGGCGGCTCTAGTGAAAAATCGTGTCGGTTAGAGGTTCGCTTGTAATCCGGATAGGTTCCTAGGAACGGTCTGGCAATCACACGTCCCACCGCATGCTCACCAGTCAGCAGCTCTCTGGCAATTTCACAATATCGGTAAAGCTCCTCCAGTGGCACTATCTCCTCATGAGCAGCGATTTGAAATACACTGTCCGCAGAGGTATATACAATTAAAGCTCCTGTCTCTACATGCTCCTTACCATAATCCCGTATTACATCAGTACCGGAATATGGCAGGTTACAAATCACCTTACGTCCGGTTCTCTCCTCAAAGGGTTTTAAGATCTCCACCGGAAAACCGTTTGGATAAGTAGGGAAAGGCTTCTCAGATATTACTCCTGCAATTTCCCAATGTCCAGTTGTTGTATCCTTACCCTTGGACAGCTCTGCCATTCTGGCTACCGCTCCTTCGAAGGGTATATCATCCTTTATCTGCGGAAATTTCTCTTTCACCCCGTCGATATGGAATAAACCCAGCTTCTTCATATTGGGCATGTTAAAATACTGACTAGTGGATGCAGCATACAAGGTATGACTACCTTCATCACCATAAAGGGATGCATCCGGCAACTCACCGATTCCTACACTATCTAACACAACAATAAATACTCTCTTCATACTGTTACCTCCTTCGCTTCAAAATAAACTGACTTTTGTCTGTTGTAATTTATCAATAATACCCGCATTTGTATATGTATTTGTCTGTGTGCTTTGCACACTTTAGTGACGTAATGGTCAGGAGTATCTATTAGTATTATAGTTAGTTTTTGGATTTATGTCTATGATTTATTCACCGAAAAGACTCGTTGTAATTCTTAAAAAAGCTAAAGTTACTGTCCTTCCCATACTTTACAGTATTATTTTTCTTGCATCCTTCATAAAATTTTCTTAAGCAAAATGTAAATTATAGTATATTGTTATCCTGAAAATTCTATGCTATAATAACGTGAATCTAGGGAAGCCGCAGGCTTCCCTAGAAAGAACCGCGGAACTCGCACAGTGGCCTGAAAATAAACGGAACTCGCACATTGGTGCTCTTAAGAAAGGTTGATGATTAATGAAGTTTTTAAAGAATTTCATAATAAAATATAAGCATGGATGGATACTATCCTACTTTTTTGTTTATCTCCTTTGGTTCACTTATCTGGAGCGAACAGTAACCACGAAGTTTCATCCGATCTATTCCAGACTGGATGATCTCATTCCTTTTAATGAGATTTTTATCATACCCTACTTATTATGGTTTGCATACATTGCGGTTACGGTAGCATATTTTCTGCTTACATCAAAACAGGATTTTTATAAATGCTGTGCTTTCCTATTTTCCGGTATGACGATTTGTTTGATTATTTATACTATATGGCCAAATGGTCATTATCTAAGAGTAGATTTAGCATCCTTAGGACGAAGTAATATTTTTATCGATATGTTATCCTCAATCTACTCCTTAGATACTGCGACGAATGTATTTCCTAGTATTCATGTACTCAATTCCATCGGTGCGATGATTGCCATCAACCGCAGTGAAAAGCTTCGCCATATTGCCTGGCTTCAGTACTCTGCTTTACTGTTGACTGTTTCGATCTGTCTATCCACAGTTTTTTTAAAGCAACATTCCATCTTGGATATTTTCGGGGCATTAGTACTCAGCATCATACTTTATATTGTGGTATATACGCCGAACCGACTAAGAGGATTTACAAAGGCTAAGCAGGAGCTTTCCAAAAATCTCAGCTAATTATTATTAGAATCAGACAGCCGTAGAGCTTTGCATTAAGCATTGCACTACGGCTGTTTTTTTATTGAAGCATTAATTTATTTTAGTCTCATCCACCGGATAATTTAGTTAAAACCATATATCTTTCTTATGATATTATACCCCAGCTCTACCAATCTACGTCCAAACTTTCCTGGAAGATTCATCGACTGACCAAGAATCTGGGAGTGAATTCGACGATAAAGCCATTTATCATAATTCTTCAAATAATCCCATAACTCCTGTTTTTTATTCAGACTTTCCTCTGTGTCCTCCTTGATTAGGAATACACTGCTGACTGCCATCATCATAGACAGGTACTTAATCATATATTTTTGAAGCTTTTTACTTTTTAATTGTTGCAGATTATGAGATTCTATCATTATCTTGGTGATTCTCAGCTGTTGGTCAATTCTTTTAATCATGACCTGCTCATTCACAGACTGATCCGATCTACCAATAAAATACCGATAGAGATTCACATCCATATAATACATGGTCTTTACATAGGGTAAAGGCTGATATACAAAGATGTTATCCACATAGAAGGTATGCTTTGGCAGGCGAATTCCACAACTCTTTAGCAATTTGGTACGATATATTGTGGAATGCATGAGAATATTCTGGCTCTGTCTGAAATGCATGATGTCATTCCAGGTAAAGATACGATTCTCAGGTAAAGCCCTATGATAATTAATCACCTTTTTTTTCTTCGCATCCACTTTCTCATATACATAGTTTGCCAGGAACAGGTCAGGACTGTTACCGTCGGCAATCAGGTTCTTAAGAACCTCCATCACCTGAGCTAACGCCTTTTCATTTACCCAATCATCACTGTCCACTACTTTAAAGTATAAGCCGGTCGCATTGGCAAGACCTGTATTAACCGCTTCGCCATGTCCACCATTTTCTTGATAGATCACTTTGATAATACTGGGATATCTTGCCTGGTATTCCTCAGCGATCTTTTGTGTATCATCTATGGAGCCGTCATTAACAATGATTATCTCCATCTCTTCCCCGCCACTCAACAAGGTGTCAATAGCATGGTGCATGTATGCAGCTGAATTATAGCAGGGTATCGCTGCTGTTAAAAGTTTCATGCTTTTTTCCTGCTCCTTCCTTAGATTAGATTCTCAGGGTTTAAGCATTCCAATTCTTTTATTACAAAACGGCCGTTCTTACGAATTAATACATCATCGAAATAGATTTCGCCACCGCCATATTCAGGAGTCTGAATGCAAACCAGATCCCAGTGAATAGCAGAGTGATTACCGTTCGGAGCTTGATCCTCATAGCAATTTCCAGGTGTAAAATGGAAGGATCCCATAATCTTCTCATCAAACAGAGTATCCTTCATCGGCTTTAAGATATAAGGGTTAACACCGATCGCAAATTCTCCAATATAACGAGCACCTTCGTCTGTATCAAGTACATGATTGATTCGATCAGTATCATTTGCAGTAGCCTTAACTATCTTGCCGTTCTCAAACGTAAAGCAAATATTCTCATAGGTAAAGCCCTGGAATACCGCGGGAGTATTATAACTTAAGGTACCATTTATGGATTCACGAACCGGAGCAGTGTATACCTCGCCGTCCGGGATATTGCGTTCTCCATCGCAGGGTACTGCAGGAATATTCTTAATCGAGAAGCTTAAATCAGTTCCGGGTCCCACAATTTTCACACGATCCGTACGATTCATCAGCTCTACCAAGGGCTTCATAGCTTCACCCATCTTAGCATAATCTAGACAGCATACATTGAAATAGAAATCCTCAAAGGACTCTACACTGGTATTGGAAAGCTGAGCCATAGCTGCATTCGGGTAACGGAGTACAACCCATCTAGTCTTAGGAACACGAATGTTATGATGAACCGGTGTTGCATAATAGGTCTCGTAAATCTTCATCTTTTCTGCGGGAACATCGGCAAGCTCGGATACATTTTCTGTTCCACGAACTCCTATATAGCAATCCATCTGTTCCATCTCAGCACCATCAATCTTTGCCATTAAGGACATCTGCTCTTCTGTACAATTTAACAGTATTTCTCTCTGAAGCCTTACATCGGTATAATGAACAAAGGGAACTCCTCCCACTTTATAAACTTCCTTAACAAGCTGTCTTGCAAGGTCCTGTGTTGATGCACCGATATGGTGAATATATACCTTATCACCTTGTTTTACCTTCATTGAATAATTTACTAAATTACGTGCTAATACTTTAATTCTCTCATCCATATTTTTGTCTCCTTGTGTTTATTAATAATATATATTACTGTTCTAGATAGGATAAAAACACATTACCCGCATCTGCAAACATATTTGCACTATCTCCTATTCCGATCTTCTTGGTTGTACTTGTATGCGGATCAATTACCATTATATTAAATGCATCATAACCGTAAATAATAATCGCATTCGTTACATCTGTCATAGCAATAACGGGCCTGCCCTTTGATACATAATAGAGTGCATCATCTAGAGTAATTCCTGTCAATCGAATCGGTGTGTATTTAGAATATTTTTTTAATACATCATAGGCAGAGCTGTCTTTCAACGTTAACTTATCTGCAGCTATATTCACCTTTTGGTAGTTCAGTATTAATTTGATACAGGTCTCCATCGTATTTTCTGAGGAGGCTGACCACGACATATTCTCAAAATCCATTATCGTATTCTTTGTGGACTTTATCCCCCTCTCCCAGATCAGCTGTTGTTTGTTATTCCAAACCACTCCGATATTATCTCTGGCAATCGCTATGGCATCGGAAGCATTTGAATAAGCCCCCCTAATACCACCACTAACATAAGGATAATAATATAATTGCTCCTGTTCATCGTTCGGAAGCCTGATCGTAGGATCCTCCGTGATAATTGTGTTATCAGTACCCATAACCTTCGGAAGCTGATTCATTACAAATCCTTCCGGAAGAGACATATAATACTCTGTTAACGCCTGATCAGTCACTCGGGGGGTAACGCCGATTAACTTCTCTTCTGTCTTAACTTGATTCATTATATAGTCCTGATCAGTATAAACATAAGCTAAGCGCCCATTTTCATTGATCTTTTGTACTCTTCGAAGCTCTACTATATTATCCTTTACTTTTAGTCCCGAAATATAATAGCCTAATTTACTATAGCTTTTTAAAATCTGTTTGTCAACTGAGGCGATCTCAATCGTGCTTAACGGTGCCATAATACTACCATCCATCACCTGAGATATATCTTCCTCCAATACATAGCCATAAATAAGATTTGTATTTATTACATCCATAAGTCGAATGGTATATCCTGGTTTCGCTTCTATAGCCTCTTCGGCACCTGTTTCAAGATTCATAATTCGTATACTTTTATTTAACTTAGGGTCAGAATTCTCCTGCCAAGCAGCATAATTTATCGACTTAAGAAGTACTACCTGATTCGACGTAATGTTATTTGCTATCTCCTTTAGTTCTCTTGTAATCAGATTATATGCATAAATATTATTATAAATATGAAAATAGAATACTTCCTTAGAATTAACATAGGTCAGTTCGCCTAAGTTCTCCTTCAAGGTCTGATAAGGCTCCTCAATCGGAATATATACTAATTCTTCAATCCTGTTTTCGGTACGAACAAACCGATATAGAATGATTGCAACTCTTCCCTCATATTGTCCACGGTTCATATAGCCATATACTATAAAGTCGAGATTACCTTCTGCATCCATATTTAGGATGCGGATCTTATGCTGATCATACAAGCCTCTAAGATAATCTGTACCATCCTGACGGAAGGAAAACACCTTGGTTATGATATTATTCTCCAAATCATAAAACCACAGCTCGTTATTTCTTACAAAGGCAAACTTCATCTTATCCATAGAGGTCAAAGAAGATATCTCCTTATCCGAGGTAATTCCAAGCTTGAATTCACTTTGTGTAACACTTGCCAGATTTACATTAAATAAGGATTCCATACAACGCTCATAATTAAGTAAAAACATTCTTTCCGAAGAATAGCGTACCCGATAAAACTCAGTTACATGATATTGTTCCAATACTCCGGCAACCTCAGCCTCCATATAATATTCCAATTCGACGGAGGCAGTGTCTGTATATATTTCACGGATGGAAGGGACAATCTCAGTCAGTATAACAGGCTTTAAATCCCCCCAGGTAATCAGCTCAAACCCTGAATTAATATTTACATAAGCAAGAGTGGTATTATCCGCACTACTGGAAGGCTCTAAATACTTTGCGATACTCTCTGCTTTTGTCTTATCCATAATAGAATCATGAAAATCCAAAATAAATTTAAGCTTTTCTTCCAGAAAGGCCTTCTCATATATTTTTATCCTCTGATAATAATATAGCTTTTCACTTTTACTTGTAATCAGAGTTATTTTTACAGCATATTCTTTCTCAGGAAGCAAAGCTGCTTTTAGCTTAACCTTAGCCTTCTTCTTCTTTCCATCCTCCTCGAATACGCTAACTGAATCTGTCTCTATCAAAGTATTTCCCACAAATTCTCTGACCTCATAATTCAGCTTCTTAATATCATAATTCTCTTCGTTAATTACAACCTCAAAAGATTTATCCATACCAAGGGGGATTACTGATTCTCTTAACTTATTGGCAGCCAGATTCGTACTATAGCCGTGAAGCAAATTAATATTATTAACTCCTGATTTTATTGTAACCAAAGGAAACGTCGCATTCTCCATCTCAGTGGTGTTGTTAACATCAAATACAACCACCTTAATGTCACCACTGAAATAATATAGCGCACCTATAAAAACCGCTATTAATATGATCACTCGATAAATATATTTTAACACTCTGACCTCCATAACAAATCTAGCTTATCAAGGATACTTGTCTATAAAACCATTTATTCTTTAAATAATCGCAGTAAACAAGGTTCTACCTTTAAAAAACCCATACACTCAGATAATTTTTCCGGAATATCATCCGATTCCTTACCTGTCTTAGTGCGCTTGACTGCTCGTATCAGGATGTTTTTCGGGGTATGCTCCATATCAATGAATTCCAAAAGCTGTACCTTATATCCCTTAGCCTCTAATAACTCAGCTCTTAAGGCATCTGTTATAAGCGCAGCCATTCTTTCCTTTACAATACCATATTTTAGAATCGGTTTTAAAATATCATTGTCAATCTGCTTATTAAGTTCATGCTGGCAGCAAGGAACAGACAAAATCACCTGCGCGCCCCAGCTCACCGCTTTGTATAGTGCATGATCCGTTGCTGTGTCACAAGCATGCAGGGTAACCACCATATCAACATTATTGCTGCCACTATAGGAAGCGATATCTCCTTCCAGAAATCGCAGCTTGTCGTATCCATATTTTTCACTAAGCTGATTGCACTTCTTAATTACCTCTGATTTCAAGTCAAGTCCTATTACATTAATCCGGTAGCCCTTCATTATCTTAAGATAATAATATAAAGCAAATGTAAGATATGATTTGCCACATCCAAAGTCTAATATCGTAAGCTCTCTCTCCTGACTTAAAAACGGCAAAACGTCCTCAATGTATTCAAGAAAACGATTGATCTGGCGAAACTTGTCCATCTTGGCCTTTACAACCGTACCTTCCTTAGTCATAACACCAAGGTCTATTAAAAATGGAAGAGGTGTACCCTCCCGCAAAATATAATTCTTCTTTTTATTATGATATAATTCTTCGTAAGTATCTGAGTCGGTTATATTCTTTGCATTGTCACTATACAGGTTATTGTTAGTCAGCTTGTAATTTACAGTGGCTTTGCCCTTCTTACTTATCAGAATTGTTACCTTTCCCTGTTTGGTTATTATCTCTGCCTGATGTAACAATCCATCAAACCATTCCGGGAGCTTAGCCATAAGCTCCTTCTTATTATAATTACTGTGAAATATTTGCTGTCCGATATACTCGGATGCCTGAAATAAAAGCTCCTTTTTAACCATTACCGGGCGAAGCTTAACTTTGATAATCCTATTCTTATCTGAAGAATTACTTATAATTGCCTGAACCAGATCTATATCTATGGTATCCTCAAAAGCCTTGGTGATCGCTATATCCATCTTACATTTCCATTCCTTATATTCTTCCCTTATTTCAGGAAACTATGGTAAAAATTCATCCTAATCTATTTTAATGTCTTTTCTAAGATAGTACAACCAAATTATTATAAATTTTATCTTAATATTGTTCCACTGCTAGCCTCACAACAATACATTAGATGCATATATTGGTAATAAAAAAGCTTAGGAGTACTTATATGTCATATACAATTGGTAGAAGCAGCGGTAACGATCGTAAATACCGCGTGCCCAATTATACTGTAACTAACCAGACTATTTCAAGCCCCGGAGGCCCCTCTCCCACGACTCCCGGCTCTGTTCCTCCCCCTACAGGCATGCCAAATCAAATGAACCCGACTAATTCTTCTCCGACAAGAGGAACCACCCCAAATACTTCTACAATGCCAGGAAGAGGTACAACTTCCCCTTCCACGACTTCCGGTACAGGGACACCTTCAAGAACAACGCCCAACACTGGAACGAGGAATAATCCTAGCACAGGAAGAGTTCTTAGTCCAGGTGCTACCCAGCCAAGGTCGGGTATGGATGCAACTCCGACTCCCGGTTCTGGTACCAGCACTATGCCGCGTACTGATGTAACTCCGGCTCCCGGTTCTGGTACCGGTACTATGCCGCGTACTGGTGCAACTCCGACTCCCGGTTCTGGTATCGGGACTATGCCACGTACTGATGTAACTCCGACTCCCGGTTCTGGTACCGGGACTATGCCGCGTACTGATGTACCTCCGACTCCCGGTTCGGGTATCGGCACTATGCCTCGTACTGGTGCAACTCCGACTCCCGGCTCTGATATCGGCACTATGCCTCGTACTGGTGTGGCTCCGACTCCCGGTTCGGGTACCGGCACTATGCCGCATACTGATGTAGCT
>JAEZKA010000040.1 GCA_023436225.1 Bacillota bacterium | reverse complement strand
AAATCATTATGCATAATCATGTCTACCTCCTGGTATAATAAAGTCATAGCAAAAAGCTATGCTAAGTCTTATAAAAATCTATATCTAAGTTCGCCGTGCAATCTTTGCCATTGCATTAGCCAGTATCCATACAAAACGTAATGGCGAAGCATTAAATCCTTATCTTTATCAGTACTACGACAAAAAGAAAGAATCCAAACCTAAGATTGTGGCTATTGGAGCTATCATGCATAAGGTTTCATATATAATCCTTGCTGTTCTACGGAATATTCAGCCTTTAAATTACGTTCTCCTGAACAACATAGAAACAGATTATGTGCACCCTTTTTTGAGGTATGTCTTAAAAATATATAGTTAGATATTTTTACAAAAAAGCATTGACTTTAACTAGCTGGTCTACTTTATTATTATGCCAATTAATGGAGAAGTAGAATTGTTGTAATGTATAAGCTTATTTTTGAAAATTAGACAAGCGCTTAAACATTATTATATATTTTAATTTGAAATATCATTGTACTATATAACCACAATTAAACTTTACCATTCTTGGAGGCGAACCCGACAATGCACCATTAGCTCGTGCAGGGTGGATCTGGTATTTGCTCACTTTTCGGAGGAATTGTCGCATCGACTATTGGTTGGCGTTATATATTCTGGATTTACATTCTTATGGTATTTGATTGCTATTTTGATGACAATCAGAGTTGGAGAGAAACTATTACAAAAGTGGGGTGCCCGTAAACCAATGATCCTAGGCTGTATCATTACAGGAACGGGTATTTTTATGACATCATTTACTTTTGTGCTAGCTAATCAATACATGAATTGCTGCAATCGGCTTTACTATCATTGGAATAGGCTTAGGTTTTGATGGAATCTATCTATAAAAATAGAAGGGGGTTTTTTCAATGTCAGATATATTAGATAAGGCTAAATCAATTGAAGAATATATTATAAAATTCAGAAGGAATTTACACGAATATCCAGAGCTTAGCGGACATGAATTTCAAACCCAAGAAAAGATTATGAAAGAATTAGATCTATTACAAATACCGTATAAGAAAGTAGGAAGCACCTCTTTAGTGGCTACATTAAAAGGTGGAAAAGATGGAAAAACGGTAGCTTTAAGAGGAGACATAGATGCTCTTCCAATAAAAGAGGAATCGGGGGTGGAATTCGCATCGAAAAATCCAGGGGTGATGCATGGATGTGGACACGATGCGCATGCTGCTATGCTTGTTGGTGCAGCAAGAATCTTGTCTGAAATGAAGGATGAAATTAATGGTGAAGTTCGGCTTTTCTTTCAGGAAGGGGAAGAAACATTCTCTGGTGCAAAAAAAATAATTGAAGCTGGCGGAATGGATGGAGTTGATGCTTGTTTTGGTATGCATGGAATGCCAGCACTAGAAGTAGGAAATGTAAATATACTTCCAGGATATAGGTTATCAGGTTGTGACACTATTTATATTAAACTTGAAGGAGTATCAGGACATAGTTCAGCTCCACAACTTGCAAAGGACACAATTCATCCTGCATGTATTTTGGTTACAGATATTCAGGGAATAATAACTAAAAATGTTGATCCACAGGAACCGGTAGTACTTTCTGTAGGGAAGTTTATTGGAGGTACCAAGGCAAATATAATTTCTAAATATACGGACATTGAAATTTCAATGAGATACTTTGATACAAAGGTTAGGAAAACAGTTCATGAAGCAATTATAAGACATACAAAGGCTATTGCAGATGCCTATGAAATTAAAGTGGATGTAATAATAGAAGAAAGTGCACCTAGTCTTTACAATGATGAATATTTAGCAGCACTGGCTGATAAGTCTGCAACCAAAGTCTTTGGAGAAGGACATAATTTACCTATAGCGAAACAAATGGCATCAGAGGATATGCCTTACTATTTCCAAAAGACAAAAGGAGTTTATGCATTTATAGGATACAGAAATGAGACTAAGGAATGCATATATCCTCCGCACCATGAGAAATTTAAGATTGATGAAGACTATATGAAATATGGCACAGCATTACATGTACAATTTGCACTTGATTTTTTAAATATATAGTATAGGAACATAAGCAGATTTGTATTAATTTAAATCTACTTATGTCCTTTTTCATGTGTAGCTGGTATTTATAGTAACAACAATATAAGGGAGTATAATGTGACGAATTTTGTTGAATTGAACATGCTTTGAAATTTTGCTATTAAACAGCTGCTTAGTCTATATTGCAGCGAATTCATACATGCCCCGTGGCAGTTGATACGTGCCCACGACCTGCGGAGCAGGTTGGGACGCCACGTTACGAGGCGGTGTTCAACAATCATATTCTGTCCTCCTAGTAATGGAAAATCCTTATAGCTTAGCAGTTATAGGGATTTTTTATTCTATGGAGTATATTGAGACGCAAAGTAAGTCAGTGTGTTTTATAAATGGAGATGATGTGAATAATTCTGCCAAATAGTAAAATAATATTAACAATAATGATCATATTGAGATGACTTCAAAACAATGCAGATATATAGCATAAATATAGGAAAAGCATGGAAGTGTAATGATTGCTTCGGTGAAACCAGAATAATTATCGATTTGATAGGAAAGGAGAGAGGAAAATGGGTAAATTTGAAATGGGTGCACAGATGCCGGTTGGCCTTGGATTGGCACTGGAACAAAATAATGCAATGGATTATTTTAATTCCTTATCAGAGGATGAACAAAAAAGGATTATTGAGCAAATACATGGAATGCAATCAACAAAGGAAATTGCTGACTTTATTCATAATGTAATTGCATCAAAATATATTCAATGATTGCGTATAGAATATGAGCTTAAACATACACTGCATTTCTCATAAACTTTGCCTTATAATATTCAATCTCAACCTGCACATATTCTGTCACCGGAAACATATTGGATATGATCCCGTCCGTCAACAGTTACTTTTTCAAAACAACAATTTTGTAGTCATCACCAAACTGCAGCTTTTCTTGAAGCTGCGCTTCGTCGAAAAATTTAGCTAAAACATAAAGGGCGGTAAATTGGTCGCATAAACCAAAACCGCCTAAAAATAGAAAATACGAGATCACAATAAAACCCCTGGGCTTGTTGCTCAGGGGTAACTTGTATTTTAACTTATATGAATTACTATTCTCCCACCATGCCATCACCGTCACGGTCGTCCATGTATTGGTATAGCCAATGATCCGAGTGGATTGGCATTTTATATCCGGCAGCTTTAGCTTCAGCGATCGTCACCTTGCCATTTCCATTTGTATCAACTTTCGAGAGATCGTTCTCTTCTTTGAAAGCATTATTTTTCTCATCTTTACTGGGTGCCCTCGTCGGAGCTTCTGTCAGGAAAGCATTCACTTCATCTGGGTTAACATTCTCAAATTCATCAACTATCTTATTACCCTTAAGCACATATTCATATCTATACTTAGAAGGTATCTGAGTTTTGGTATGCGGATAAGTAATTGTTGCTATAAAATCCTTACATCCTCCGGCATCTCGTATAATCTTTTCCATGTAAGCCTGATCGCCATATCGGTTCAATGTACTATTTTGTGGAGTAATGTTATAAGCATTAGACACCCCGCCAAGAGCATCCGCAATAACATGACCCTCGTCTAAATCCGGATGTTCAACTCCTGGTACTTTTGCTTCATCATTGTAATATCTTCCATTGGAATTGACCGGCTCAGTATTATCATCCTGAAGTATAATTTCATCTGCTATTACATAAACAAGCTGACCGTGTTTGTTAGTTAATGCCCAATACTCTCTATCTCCAAAACCAATATCTACAGCAACATTAGGTTGTCTATTGCCTGATAAATCTCCACCGTCAACCTTGATGACCTTATATGTATTTCCATTATATTCAAAGGTTGTCTTGGGGTTGCTGTCGCTTTTAACTGGCTTTTTGGTTGGCTCCTTAGTGGGTTTCTTCGTAGGTGCAACTGTTGGAGTTATATCCTCTGGTGCTTCTGTTATCGGTGACTTAGTATTTGTCGGTACTTCTGTTACAGTTACAGCATTGCTATTTGGCTTAGAATAAGTAGTGTTCTCCTGTGTACAAGCAAAGAAAGTCAACACCATTATAGCTAATAATAAAATACCTGTTATCTTTTTATTTCTCAATTCCTCATCTCCTTCGTGTGCCATTATATCATGAAGAATAGTAAGATGCACATGGAGGATAATGTAAATAACTATCCTACTGGTCATATATGCTAAGAAGGTAAGATATCAAATACTATTTTGATAAGACGATTGGCATGAGTGGAATGTGCCTCTATGGAAACATTCACTTAAAGTTGGCCTTCCTCTAGCACTAACTTTTTGCTATTGTTAAGTCTTATTAAATGTAATATACTATAAATTTTAGATAAAATATATAAAGCAGGGTTGGAGAATGAATATGTGTGCAAGGCTGAAAAAACCTTTTGATTATAATAGTAAAGAAGAATTTCAAGTAAAATTAGGTGATTGGATAGGTGATGTTTTATATGATATCCTTCCGGAACATGGATATGAAGTTAGGGAGGAACAAATATATACGGCTTTTCAAATTGCAGATGCCATTTGTAATAAAAAAAGTCCACTTAGCGGAAGCTGGGCTTGGAACAGGCAAAACAATGGCTTACTTACTATCAGCAATTGCCTATTCTCATTTTACTGGGAAACCTGTAGTGATTGCTTGTGCTACCACAGCACTTCAAGAACAGCTTACTGGATCCGAGGGAGACATTATGAAGCTTTCCAGGATTCTCGGGTTAGAGATAGATGCTCGAATGGCAAAGGACCCACGTCAGTATATTTGTGACGTACGAGTAAATGAAAACAATGAAGATTTTTACATAATGTCCAATGAGATTAACCAATGGTTAACTAAGACAAATACGGGGGAGCGTTCAGAAATGCCGAACATACCTGACCGTATCTGGAAGCTGATTGGCTGGAATGAGTCAATGAGTTGTGATATTTGCCCAAACCGTGGCTTTTGCAAACTAGTTAAGGCAAGAGAACAATATCGACTTACAAGAGATTTAATAATTGTGGATCATGATATCTTTTTTCAGGACTTATGGACACGGGAGGATAGGATTGCAAATGGAAAATTGCCTATACTACCAAGTTATTCAGCAGTTATTTTTGATGAGGGACATAAGATATTGCTTCCCGCAGCTATGCAGGCAGGACATCATATTAATAAGGAGGAAATAGATAATATCATTCTTTCACTGGAAGAAATACAAGGGGCTAGAGAGGCATTGAGTTTAGCTACCATGGTATTGGAACAAGCCTCTGGTGATTTTTTTGCATATCTAGAAAGCTATGTCATAACCGATGAATGTTCACAACGACAATCCCTTCAAATAAATGATACCTTACTAAAAGCAGCAAATGCCTTTCGTAAAGCATTAGACCATATACTTTTGGAGATGCAAATTGAGCAAGAATTATATTTTGAGTCTTTATCAGTAAGTGAAATTCAAGGATATGAAGGACAAATTGAAAGAGCCATAAGTGCATTAGATAGATTCTGCAGAAATAAGAGTACTGATACAATCACCTGGGTTGATGGGCGGGATGGCAGCTTCTGGGTTGTTCCTAGGAATATAAATGAAATGTTGGACCAGAAATTATTCCAAAAGGGATTGCCGGTGATGTTTACCTCTGCAACCTTAAGTAATCAAGGAGACTTTAGCTATTTTATACGTACACTTGGGTTAAAAATGCCATCCAAGTCTACCGTGGGAAGTCCTTTTGATTTAGATAAACAAGTGATTGTCTATTTGACCAAGTACTCAAATCCGATTGAAGATCGGTTTAACCAGGGAATTGAATTATTAGTATCTTTATTCATTAAAAATAGAGGTCGAGCTCTTGTACTAACAAATTCACTGAATCAAGTAAGAAAAATCAAAAGGAAATTGAAGGGGTACCAGTTACCTTTTGATGTTTTGTTTGAAGATGAAGGGGAACGAGGATATCTTGTCCAAAAGTTTCGAGAGGAAGAGGCTTCAGTATTGATTGGAGCAAACTTTTGGGAAGGAATCGATGTTCCTGGAGATGCACTAACTTTGCTTGTGGTTTGGCAACTACCTTTTCCGTCTCTAGATCCTCTCATTGAAGTACAACGTAAAGAGGCAAGGGAACAAGGATTAGATCCAGTCACCACAGTAGATTATCCTGAAATGGGATTAAAATTGAAACAAGGATGTGGGAGATTAATTAGAACACAGGATGACAAAGGGGAAATCGTGATATTAGATGCCGTAACAGGAGCCCCTTGGGAAAATGCCGTTATGGGTGCGCTACCTTCGGGAGCCAGCATTAGAATAATTGAAGACAATAATTGAAATGCTGTTTGATATTAATTGAAGAAAAAAAGGAATAAGGGAACATGGAATGCACTCATTTTGTAATTAAAAAATGAGTGCATTTTTGATACGTGATTCATAAAACATCTGCCAAGCTGATATTTGGAATAAAAAAGTAAATCATTTTGAAGTTATTTACAATATGGGATATAATGGATATCAAATATGCAAATATATGAGATTGAAAGTAGATGGGGATATTGAATAGAGCTTATTCGTTACAAGAAATGCAGCGGTTAGCTAAGTCGATGTAAGTAACTATTCGAAAGGTGAATCCATGGGACATATTACAAGTAAAGATGCCTATAAGATACCAGCAGACGTGAATTTCGGAGTACAAAATTTGTAAGCCAAAAGTGACGTGTGTCTAAACCATATTTCATGTCGAATATATCATGTTTCATGCAGCAGATGGTTTTGTAAGAGGAATTTCTGATAGACTAAATACGAATAAACGATATTTCGTTCAACTAAAAATAAAGGAGGAACATGATTATGAAAAAACGATTGATGAGCATCCTGCTCACCCTTTGTATGGCACTGTCACCGGTGGTCGCCCCTTTGTCTGCTTCCGCGACTTCGTCTACTTATAAACCCCCAACTGTAGATGTTGAGGGCGTTGAGGTTTTAGCGGACGGTGATTACTATTTGCAACTCCTCGGCAAGTGGGTTTACCCAGTGGTAACAAACGCTGTTTGGATCGTGCTTTCGGACAGAAAACCCGATAAACCGTTTACGGTTAGCCGGGTAAGCTACGATAAAGACCGCGGGCCGAAGTATTCCATCACCTATGACGGGAAAAGTATCGCGGCGCAGTCAGTTAATGGAATGCAGCTACAATCCGGGTATGCGCCCAATTTGAAAATCAGTGTTTATTCCGGTTTCTGCACCATAAGGGACTACACCAACCAGGCGTTGTTGGTCACTGCTAGCGGTGCGAGTAGCAATAACGGCACGAACGTAATTTTTTGGACAAAGAAAGGCTCCGCGCCTGAACACGGAAAGGTAACATTTTTCACACCGGAGGACGCACCGGACGGACCTTCAATCCCTCTGCTTGCAACTACGGCTGCCCCATCAGGCACGCCGACCAAGCTTGCCGACGGCTGGTACAGGCTTAAAATGAGTGGGGATGCCTTAAATGACATGGACGGGTACGTTGATTTTGACACTCAGGGATATGCAGAAATGCGCGACAGGGGTATAATAGGAATTGACGATGGAAGTACCCGAACGGACAGCCAGAAATTCTATCTAAAAAATAAGGGCAGCGGACAAATAACGCTGAGGACAACGGACGGTAAGTATTTAGGAATAGACGGCAGCATAAATGACGGCGTACAGATAAAGAAAGTGGATACCCCATATCTTTGGAATGTAAACTTCTGCAAAGTTCCGGGAAGAGAAGGGAATTCAAATATATCCTACACCGGACTACGCCCATCCAAAAACAAAGATTTCGTAGCTGCAGCCACTTTGTTTATGGCGAAAGGTGATTTCTTGAGTAATGAATATAAAATCATAGACGGAAGCAAAATCTTTATGCGGTCGTCTCCGAAAACCACCCCCAAAAATGCCGGATTTGCATTTATTCCTGTGAGTGACCCAGCTTCTGCAGACTGGTACAAGGCACCCTCACCCGGATCCGGCGGTAACACGAAATCATTAACCGTAGGAAATATGACCTTAAAAATATCGAATGTGTATTCGATGGGGGCGAATCTAAATGTACCCGGCAAGCAGGATATGGGTGGCTATCTTATGCATATGTATTTTATTGTCGCGGCTGCCCCTGGCACGATAAAGATTACAGATTCTAGTAAAAAAAGTAGTAACGGCGAGATCTTGTATTGGCCTTTGAATACTATTGGGTTTACAGATTCATTAGTACCGAAACCAATATATCCGGATCGTGATTATGCCGCTGACTACGATGATGCGGACTATCTTCCGTTTAAACAGGGCACCACTTCCATTACAAACAAAGCATTATATAACGTATCATACGCAGATGGAAAACCAATCCCCGGTTATCGAAAGGGTAATTATTGGAGCATACAGGTCTTCTTTGTAGATGCCAAGACCGCCGCTAAATCCGTAGGAACCCCCAAAAAATATCCGGCAGGGAAAGGTACAAATGGCGGCACCTATGTTGTGTTCTCAGTAAAATAACACGATTCACGATCGGAAATGATAACTTAAATGAGCCTTGTGATAATCCTAGGACAACCTGACACAGAAAACCGTTGTAGACTCGTTGTCAAAGCCCAAATGCACCCGAATCGTTATCGACCACAGGCTTTCTATCATCAAAGAGTGCCACCGCATCATCGTACTGAATGCAGGGCAGATGTTTCAAATCCTAACGCCCCTGTCAATAAAAATGGTTCACACAAAATGAACTGACCTCCCAATCGTTAGATGTTGTGATATGTAACTTTTGGGGGTCGGTTCAAAAAGTGTGGACCTTTTTTTATTAACCTAGTGACAGTTGACTTGAACCCACGAAGTAGGCTGTAAAGAGCTGTGTAGCAGTGCGATTCCTACATGCCCCTGTTATCAAAAATCTTGAAAATCAATGGTTTCAGGGTTTTTTTTGTATGTGTATTTAACTACCTTTAGCACGCCTTATTCTTATGACTTTATACTGTATACATATGGAATTATGTGGTATTATGGAGTTATTAAAGTACGAAGGAGTAATTACATGAATAATGAAGATTTAAAGCCGACAAGTGAAATCTCAGTATTTGATGACAAAGCCACCTGTAATCTGGAAGGTAAAAGGCTAGATATTGAAAAACTTCATGCTGTAATTGATTACCTGAAAACGAACTTTCCGTCGTACAGAAGTATATCTGTATATCAGAGTGAAACTTTGGTCTTTGAAAATATTAATAAGAAGCCTTATGAAACGATCCTTTCAAAAGTAATAAGGAAATCAATGTCTGCTCTGTTATTCCGATCACCAAATGGGACCCTCGTGGAAGAAAAATCTGATAAATGGAATATTAGATCAGCCACGAAAAGTATTATATCTATTTTAATTGGCATTGCAATAAAAGAAGGATTTATTAATAGCATTGAAGATAGTTTAGGATTATTTTTTTGTGATCATCCTAGTATTAGTTCGGATGATCATAAAAAGAGCATTACTATTAAACAATTGCTTACTATGAAATCAGGATTAAGTTCAGTTGAAAAGGGAATAGAACCAATAAAATTGATTAAAAGCAAGGACTGGGTAGATCATATTTTAAAGAGGCCGTTGCAAAGTTTACCAGGAACTAATTTTGATTATAATTCGGCAAATACACACATTTTATCAGCCATCATAACAAAGACGACTGGAATGAATGCTGCTATGTTTGCCAAAAAGTATTTATTTGATCCCTTGGGAATCAATCAGTTTATATGGGATAACGATTCGAAGGGGAATAGCTTTGGTGGAGGAAATTTATTCCTAAAACCTGAGGACTTAGCCAAAATAGGGTTTTTATTAATTCGTAACGGTAGTTGGAAAGGAAAAGAGATAGTATCAGAGAAGTGGATCAGTGAATCGCTGGGGAAATATTATTATTGGGATTACGGGTTTCATTATGGTTATCTATGGTATATTAAGGATGAGACTGATGAAGCGACCGGAAATAAATATATTACATATTCTGCTGCTGGTGCGGGTGGTCAAAAATTATTAATCTTTCCTGAGCTAAATATTGTTCTTGTTGCATATTCACACGTTGACTTTGCTAAGGATAAGAGTTACTTTTTAAATCTTATGATTCCAGAATTTATATTGCCTGCATGTTTACATGCAAGCAAGGAAATATAAAATTACTATTCCTGAAAATTTTATTGATATTGCAGAGACCGTAATTTGATTGTGAAATAGACGGTGTGGTAAATGGATTGATTAACGTCCTAAAGGACGCGTTAGAAAGTCTTGAAAATTAATGGTTTCAGGACTTTTTTGCATTGTAAAGCGTGGAGAAGATAAATGCAAAGGTAAATAGCTTTGATACGGTATTTATGAGATAATAATATGGATAAGATATAGGTTGAATTTTATGCAAATATTGAGAATAATATGACATGCCGTTGTCATCTTATGAAGTATATAATTGTGTTAAAAAGGAGTGATTTCGATGTATTGGGTTGATCTTTACAAAGCAGACAAGCAGCCGACAGAGGAGGAAATCGCGGATTATATAGCAAGTCCTCTATGGGATGATTTGAATGAGTTTCTAAGAAGTAATTATGAAGTAGAACCGAGCTATAGCTACAGCACATGCTCTGGGCAGCCTGGGTGGAACGTGAAATACCAGAAAGCAGGGCGTTCACTCTGTACACTGTACCCGATGCAAGGATTTTTCATTGCACTTGTGGTTATCGGGGCAAGAGAGGAAGTAGAAGCCATGCTTGCTTTACCGACCTACGACGATAGCATTCAAACAATGTATAATAGTGCTGCTACTCTGATGGGCGGCCGGTGGCTTATGATCCACGTCACAAGTGAAAAAATACTTGATGACGTGAAATGCTTAATCCAGCTTAGACGAAAAATAAAAAGGAGGGTTTAACCATGTCCAGAGCGTCAACAAAGCAGGATTTAATCGCGTCCGCCAATGAGAAGTTCGATAATATGTGGAAACTAATTGATTCCATGTCTGAGGAACAGCAGAATGCTACTTTCAGATTTAGTGATGATTTCAACAAGAAAGAAGCGCACTGGGCACGAGATAAAAACCTTCGTGATGTATTTGTCCACTTATATGAATGGCATCAGCTTTTGTTAGTTTGGGTTAAATCAAACCAAAACGGCGAAGCAAAAGCATTTTTACCGGTACCATATAACTGGAAGACATATGGTCAAATGAATGTGAACTTTTGGGAGAAACATCAAAATACGCCTTATAGCAGTTCAAAGGAAATTCTCAAGAAAAGTCATGCTGACGTAATGAAGATGATTGATACATTCACTAATGAAGAACTGTTTGTAAAAAATCATTTCTCCTGGACAGGAACCACTACTCTGGGCAGTTATTGTGTTTCTGCTACCGCTAGTCATTATGACTGGGCGTTGAAGAAGATAAGATTGCAAAAGAAATTAATATAATTTAATTATGTTCCTGATTACACGCAGGATCCTGCATAGGGGAGTGCCCTTTTTAGGTGCTTGAAGATAGGGCATAAAAGCTAAATAAAAAAGAAAATCATTATGAAGTTATTTACAATATGGGATATAATGGATGTCAAATATGCATAATATATGAGATTGAGAGTAGATGGACTCCTCCATCGGACAGCTTATATAAAATTTTGCAGGTTTTATATACCGAAAGGGAAGCCAAGTGGGTCGCACTGTTACCAGTTCGTCTCATATTTGATAACCAGGCATTTGCCAATCATCGTGCGATGGCGGCAGTACTTGGAGTTATTCTTAGATTACCACCTTTAAAGCAGATGATGGCGAGTAAACAGTTTAAATCCATATATCTGGATAAATTATTGTCAAAGAAAAATACCTAAAATGACTGCAGATCTGGGCAAGAGATGATTCTGAAGTTAGTTCAGCAAGAAGGATTTTATAGGATCATAGTATCCCCTGCTGAATATAGAAACGGACTCAAAATATAGATACTTTAATTCATCGTCTTTTTGTTCTTGACTTAATGACTGAAACCATGTTTCAGTCATTGCATCTTCTCGAAAAACATTTGATCGATAAAGAGACATGCCTATATCCTCAAAGATATAGGTCTCATTAATTCTGTTCAATCGGCAGTCTCACGATTACTTTTGTACCTGAATTAGGTTCACTTTGTATCTCAAGTCCAAATTCATCTCCATATTTTATCTTGATTCTTTTATTTACATTTCTAAGGCCAATACTACTAAATGAATTGTTTTTATCATTGATGTAATCATTTAAATCTTGCAGTAACTGACCCGTCATTCCTTTGCCGTTATCTTCAATTTCAAAGATAAGCAGGTTCGTGTCTCGCTTATAGCCGGTGATTATAATTCTTCCTCCGGAACGGATATCCTTCATTCCGTGATAGATCGCGTTTTCCACAACTGGCTGTAAGATTAGCTTAATAATGTGAATGGAATACAGTTCGGGATCTACATGAAGGGTAATCGTATATACCGTATGGAAACGGATATCCTGCAAATAGATATATTTTTCAAGGTTGTCCAGTTCTTCTTTCACCGTTACTTCTTCTTTGGTTTTATTGATTCCATAACGTAGTATGCTTCCTAGATTCGCCGCCATGTCGGAGGTGGTATCATCGTCATGTATGGTTGCCATCATGCTGATAGACTCTAAGGTATTGTAAATGAAATGAGGATTAATCTGAGATTGTAGCATTTGGAGTTCCAACTCACTTTGCCTAATTTGTTCTACATAAACCTCATGAATGAGACTGTTTATTTTACTCGTCATCGAATTGAAGGACTGTGCTAAGGTACCGATTTCGTCCTTGCTGCTAACATTAATCTTAATATTGAAGTCACCATTTTCTGCATACTTCATTAAGGACGCAAGCTTTTTCAGTGGACGAACAATCTGTGAAGAAACAAGAAATACTAACAATAAAGAGACTGCAATCAATAAAGTGATCACAAATAATGTAGTATTTTTCTTGCTTTTTAAATCATGAAACATCTCCTCATGAGGGATTAAGCTGATCATTCTCCAGCCGCTGTAATCCGATAACAGAGAGGACGACATATATTTCTGGTCGTTTATCTGAATCGTTTTTTCATTATCTGGTGTATTCCAGTCAATTTTCAATATGTCCTTGGAAGCAACCGAGGCAATATTCTCCTCTTGTGTATCATAGATAACGTAATCATCATGTAATATGATAATGCGGTGGTTTTGGCTTATTTTCATATTTTCACAAACTTCTCTAAAATAATCCGTTCGGGTGACAACTACAAGAATACCTTCAACTTTACTGTTTATAAAACTAACAATACCTCTTGAAACGCCGAATACGTAAACAGGATTCTTTTCATGGGATACATAGGGAAGCTCATAGGTATCGAGAATGACTGGTTTTCCAAATAAATCGATACTTTCTTGAAACCAGGGTTGATTGACCGGGTTCAGAATTTTATATACGGGTGTACGAACTTTATAATCACCGATACCTGATAAATTGTAGACATAGCATGCTTCTACATTGCGCTTATATGCAAATACTTCTTCGAACATTTGCTCGCTCATTACTTGAAAATCCCGGGTAATACTACCGGTTTTATTGAATTGCTCAAGCTTTCGAAGAAAGGATTTATCCTTTTGCTTATAGGTAAGAGGAATTTTTGTAATATTTGCAATATCGGTCAGATAATCATCAATTTTACTCATTGCCTGATGATTCGTCTGATCAACCGAACTATAGATTGAATTTTTCTTTTCGGTAGAAAAGGTCATAAAATTGGAGATTGGTATGGCCATCATCACGATAAACAGAGAAATAATGATGAAGGACAGACGGAAAAATATGGATTTATTATTGTAAATAGATAATAGCTTTTTAATCATTAATAGATGAATCCTCTCATTTGCAAGAATTGAAGTATATCAATAGTAAGTTATATAGGGTGTCATTTGTTACTATTGTACGAAAAAGAAGTTGTAAAGACAAGTGTTATCTATTATAATTAATATCTCTCAAGGAACCAGTGACTCGAAGCAGGAAGCGTGGAGGAAGATATGAATATTTTTATAGCAGATGATGATGAGATAATTAGAAGAGGATTACGAAGTATTATTGAAAAAAGTAAACTTAATTGTACTGTTGTCGGCGAAGCTTCTGATGGAGAATTAGCACTCCAATCCATGGAGGTATGTGATAAAGTTGATTTACTAATCACAGATATTCGTATGCCAATCATGGATGGCTTGGAGCTGATTAAGAGAGTCAAAGAACGTTACTTACTAACGAAGGTGATTGTATTAAGCGGTTATGACGAGTTTAAATATATTCGTAATGCATTTGTGGATGGCGCCCTGGATTATATCCTGAAACCAATCAATAAAAATCAGCTGATCGAAGTGATTAAGAAGACTCAAGATGACCTAGAACAGGATGCCAAGAAGGAAAATTACCGTAAGGAAAGCCATCAGCTATTAGTTGCCAATACGTTAAAGCAGATATTTCATACACCAATCCAGAATAAAGAGGAAGAAGAAAAAACGCTTAGTAAGATTGGGTTAAATCTGGACAAGAGATATTATTTTGTGATGATATGCCGGATTGATCAATTTTATAAACAAAAGATGGAACGTATGGAATACGAAGGAGCCTTAGATACCATTTGTTCGAAAATCGAAGGTAAGGCAGAGACAAACGATTCCTTTTTGATGTTACAATATATTAATAATACAGAAATTGTTTTTTTGATTTATTCCGAAAAGGACTTAAATGATAGCTCAATATCGGAGCAAATATATACTGAAATTTGTAGCGTAGGATTAGAAGATACGACCTATACTCTTGGTGTCGGTAATGTGCATTATGGGCTTCAAAATACAAAGAAAGCTTATCAGGAAGCTCAGAAGGCAGCGGATGCTCGGTTCTACCTGGGGAAAAGTCATCGTATTGAATACAAGGAGATTGAGAAAAAAATAATTGATTTTAACTATAACCTAGAGCCAAGTATCAATAAAATCGTTCAATATATTGTTCTTTATGATTATATCGGATCAAAAAGGATTGTGGACCAAATATTTATTGACTTATGCTATATTGATCTGTCTAAGTTTCGAAGATATATGAAGGATATGATTGAGCTTCTAATACTTCAGGTAAAGGATTTTCAAGAGGCGTTGCATTGTTGCGCTCATGATTATGTATTCTTTCTGGATAATATCAATACCTATAATGAGCTTAAAGCCTATATGAATCACATCGTCAAGGACGCGATTGAATTTATTAAAAATGAAAGAGAAAAGAGAAGCAAAATTAGAATAGAGCTTGCAAAGAAATATATTTCAGAGAATTATAAAGAAAACATAACCTTAAATGATGTTGCTGATCATGTGGAATTGAATGCCTCTTACTTTAGTAATCTATTTAAGTCTGAAGTGGGAACTAATTTTTCGGATTATTTATTGGAGGTCCGTATGCAGGAGGCAAGAAAATTATTACGGGATCCTACTATAAAAGTATATGAGGTTGGACGTATGGTTGGTTATGAGGATGCAGTATCTTTTGGAAGGGCATTTAAGAAGAAGGTGAGTATGTCGCCAAAGGAGTACCGAAATACGGTTTATTAAAAACTGCAAAAAGAATCATTGCGAACAGTATGTTACCGTCAATCATAACAAATGGTTGGCGGTTTTTTCAGAACCAAAAAATTGTATATAAATACAAAGTAGTGCAATTAATTTTGATGTCTGATTATGATATCATACAGGAAATATCTATAAAAGGAGAGTTGGAATGAAAAAGCCAGTAATTCGATATTCAAAGGAGCCTGTTATTGTACCTCAACTAGGTTGTAGCTGGGCAGATACTATGGTGTTAAATCCGGCAATTGTAAAGGATCCGGAGTCTAATATAATTCATATGTTATTCAGGGCAACAGGACCTTGGCCACAGAAAAATTTAAGAGGATTATCCGATCCATATCCTATTTTTTTGGGATATGCAAAAAGCGAGGATAATGGAGAGACCTGGGATGTGGATTTTAGCAGACCTGCATTAGCACCGGCATTGGAATATGAGATGGATAAACTATATATAACCGATGACCTGGGCAATAGAGTTGTTAATCATGCCAATGGTTGCATCGAAGATCCCAGAATTTTTACTGTGGAGGGAGAGTATTATTTAACTACTGCATGTCGTATGTTTCCACCGGGTCCTTACTGGGAGGGAGATAAGAGAAGGGACAATCTACCCGATTGGGCGATGAAAGAAGATAATCCCTTTGGTACAGCAGCCTATAAAAATGATACTACAACTGTATTGTTTAAATTAGATCTCGATAAGTTAAAAGATAAAGACTATGATCATGCGTTTCAATATGTTTGTACCTTAACGGATGGGAATCTCACAGATAATAGAGATGTGTTTTTCTTCCCGGAAAAAATGATGATTAATGGAAGGCTACAGTATGTAATGCTTCATAGACCGGATGAGCCGGATGTATTTGAAGCAGGTAAAGGAATTCATAAACCCTCCATGTTCTTAGCCGCAGCAGATGATATCAGAGATTTTGTAACCGATAAGGCAACGCACGAATTATTGGCAGTTGGTATTTTTGACTGGGAGGAGGAACGTATTGGTGCCAGTTTTCCTCCCATTCCATTAAACAATGGAGAGTGGCTTGTGTCCTATCATGGTAAGAGATTACCTGAGTTTGGGTATACACAATCCTTTATGATTTTAAAAGAGCAGGAGAATGATTTTCCTAAAATCATACATCGATGCTCTGCAAGATTAATTTATGCGAAACAGGATTGGGAATTGCCGGACAAATTTGCATGTCCCTGTATTTTTACAACAGGTGGAATTGTAAAGGATGATGAATTGATTATGTCTTATGGGGCAGCAGATCAAAAGGTGGGAATCGCCTGGGCTTATTTTGATGAAATTGTGGATTATATCCGTACTTTCGATTCAAAAGGCAATCAAACTGAGAATTAAAGAAGAATTTATATTTTAGCACAACCGGACAGATACTATCGGTAGATAGATATGTAATTGTGAAACTCATGAACTGGTAAAATCATTGAAGAGCCAATGTATGATTCTATACAATGGCTCTTCTATTAAATACCTGCTTTATAAGAAGTTCGGAAAGCTAACATGTTATATCTGATGATGTAACCCTTTATAACGATGAAATTCATCCAAAGATATGTACAGAAATACAAAAAACGGTTGTTTTAAACACTCTAAAATTCATGTATCATACAGTTATGAGTTGCAACTCGATATCAAGATACTATTAATAATTAAATGGGAGATGTGCAAATGAAAAGAATTATAGCTACTTTATTAGTTATTACTCTTGCTATAGCTTCATTTACGGCTTGTGGTAAAGAAAATAAGGAAACAAAAACTCCGGAAGCTACTACAGCTGAAAAAACTGCTGACACAGCTGAAGAGACAACAGAGAATACAGAAGCTTCTGCTTTATCAGGTAAAATCGTTATTGCTACAAACATGACAAATGTAGTAGATACAACATTAAAAGATTTAGCACAAGGCTTTATGGATGCTAATCCAGGTACAGAAATTGTTTATGAAGCAATCAAAGACTATGAGAGCGTTGTAGCAACTCGTATCTCCGGTGGAGAAGCTCCTGACATTTTCATGCAAATTGATGGTATGACACCAAATACATTAGCAGATTATTTTCTTCCTTTAGATGATTTGGATATTAAGTGGGATGATATTTTATTCTCAAGAAATAACACAGGTAGCGACGGAAAGATCTATACCATCGCTGATAGCGTTGGCTATACCGGTATCGTTTATAATAAAGCTGCATTTAGAACTGCAGGTATTGAAAGCGTTCCAACAACTATGGAAGAGTTCTGGATTGCTTGTGAAAAATTAAAGGCAGCAGGAATCACTCCTATGGTAACCGCTTTTAAAGATGTATGGCCTATCTATCCTTGGACTGATTGGAATATTGCACAGTTAGCAATTAATGGTGATAGCAAAGGAAAGAATCTTTATATCGATAAAGATGAAATCTATGATGAGACTGTCTTAACCTACATGAACATCATTAGAGAAATGAATAAAAAAGGTTATCTTGAAGCTGACATTGTGTCCGCTAACTGGGATCAGTTAAAATTAGATTTGGCGCAGGCTAAGGCTGGTATGTACTACATAGAGACCTGGTTCCCTCAGCAGGTTGTTGATGCTGGTGCGAACAAAGAAGACGTTGGTATGTTCCCGTTCCCTGAAGCAAAATATGTTTATTCCACAGCTGGCAAGTCCTACGGTGTTTCCAAGGATTGTGAAAATCCTGAATTAGCGAAAGCTTATTTGAAGTATATGATTGAAGGTGGAAAGCATGCGATAGCAGTTGCAACAATCCCTGCTGATACTACCGCTCAAATCGATGATGTATTTGCTGCAGAATTAATGTCCTACGGTGTACCTGCTGGAAATAGTGATATTACTTTAACAGCATTTATGGATATCAAGAATGAGATTGAGTTAGATGATCAAGGCTTCTTATTATCCTATGTATTAGAACAAGATGATGCTAAGGCAAAGGCTCTTATTGATGAATGGAATGCTAAGTGGGCTGCAGCTCGTGCTGAAATAGTAAAATAAACGATATTGATATTAATGATAGCTTACATGTTTCATTAATCAACTATAACAAACTTTTCTGCTGCATTTTCAAAAAATGCAGCAGAAAATCTTTAAGGGAACGAGGACTATCCATGAAGAGCAAGGTGAAAGACAAAATCACAGTAACAGGATTTCTCCTGATACCAGTAATACTATTGATCATGTTTTCCTATTATCCATTATATAAATTGTTTCAGATCAGTTTATCTGATTGGAACGGATTATCTCCTGATATTAAGATAATAGGATTTAAGAATTTTAAAGATGTTTTAAGTGGAAAAGAATACCTATCTACTATTTGGAACAATATGGCTTATGTAATAATAGCCATTATACAACAATTTGTAGGATTATTTTTAGCGATACTGTTGGATAGTAATTTGAAGTTGAAAAAGACATTTAGAGCAATTATTTTTATGCCTTATATTATCAATGGCGTTGCAGTTGCTTTTATGTTCAATTATATGTACGATTTTACGAATTCTCCGATTAATATGCTTTTAAAGGCAATAGGACTCGAAGAGCACATGATACGCTTCATTAGCATGGATTATGGCTCAAACTTTTCGTTAGCCTTTATCGGCTTTTGGAAATATGTCGGATTTACCATGGTAATCTTTCTTGCTGCCTTACAATCTATTTCCAAAGAAATTTATGAAGCAGCGAGAGTGGATGGAGCAGGTTTCTTTCGATTAATACGCCATATTACTTTTCCGAATATCAAAAACATGTTCCAAATTTCCGTCCTCTTAAGTATCAATGGATCGCTGCAGGCTTATTTGGAGCCCTTCGTAATCACTAAGGGTGGACCTAATGGAAGAACTGCTACGGTTATCGTAAAATCCTTGGAGTTGGCATTCCAATATAATAAGTATGGAAAAGCAGCAGCGCTGGGTGTTGTATTATTATTTATTATTCTATTGATAGTCGTAGTCCAAAGAACATTGTTGAAGGAGAGTGATTAATGATGAAAATGAAGATAATTCCCAATAGAAAAAACAAAAATTCAGATTCTTCAGAGAATACAAGTACCTTCACAATATCTAATCCAATAGGAAGATTTTTGTGCTATTTCTTTATCGCTTTTATGCTACTTCTGATTTTAGCTCCGCTGGCAATTGTACTTAACATTTCCTTAAAGGATAATGCAGAATACATGGCAAAAGGAGTATATTCGCTCCCGGAGAACATTTTTAACTTAAGCAATTTTATCAATGCATTTAAGCAAGGCGGTTTTGGTGAGGGCTTTTTGAATACGTTTTTATTAGTTGCTTTTAGCGTACCAATCGCCATTGTTTTTGGTACTATGGTTGCCTATGCATTGGGAAGATTTGATTTTAAGCTAAAAAAGTTACTTTTTGCAGCGTTCCTGTTTCCAACCTTTGTACCAACCATGACAGTGACCATTGCTACCTTCACATTGATTAAAAGCTTGGGGTTATATAATTCATTTTTAGCAGGAATTATATTGTACATAGGAACTGACATCATGCAGATTTATATTTTCCTACAATTTATTAGTCAAATTCCGGTTGCTCTGGACGAAAGTGCTCGCATTGATGGAGCATCCAGACTAAAGATTTATTATAGTATTATTCTGCCCCAGTTAAAGCCGGCAATAGCCACGACCGTTATTCTAAAATTATTGGGAATTTATAACGACTTCTTTACACCATATATGTATATGCCAAAGATTAAGACTGCTGCCACCTCCCTTAATACTTTTGCGGGTGATCGAATGGCGGATTGGCCTTTAATGTCGGCCGCTATTATTTTGATTGCAATCCCAACGATTTTCATTTATATCTTTTTACAAAATTATATTATTAGTGGTGTAACAGATGGTGCAGTTAAATAAGCACCGCAATATTGAAAGGTATATGATACCGATGCTAACGAATGAGAAAAAACAATTAGAAACATTCCGTAGTCAGAAAAATAATAAACCAAGTACAATAATTGATAAATTGAAATCCATTAAAATTAAATCGATTAAGTTAAAACTAATCCTATCCTTTTGCATACCGATTATCTTAATAATTATGCTGGGGATAATCACCTATTCAAAAGCTTCCGGTGTGATTATCAATAATTATAAAATTTCAGCGACACAAACGATAGAGGCTAACGGTAATTATCTGGAATTGGTATTTGATAATCTGGAGGCGAAATCCAATCAAATTGTCAGCAATGGGAATATCACGAAATATTATGGCGGTGGCTTTACGAAAAACAGTAAAGAGGAATACGAAGCATACAATGGAACTCAAAATGATTTACTTGCAATGGTAGCAGCAGATAAATTCATCTTTTCCATTAATATAATATCTACAGAGAATGAACCGATCTCTACCTATGCCAATTTTACTTCTAAGGAGTATATGGAATATATTAACTCCGAAGAGGCCCTTCAATTTTCTAAGACGGGTAAAAAGATGATTTGGTCCGGGTATCATAATTTTCTGGATGATACTCTAAAGGTATCGAAAGATAAATATGCGATGTCCTTAACAAGACAATTGCTTCGAACAAAGAGTAATAAGTTACTTGGATATGTAATTATGGATATCGATTTAGAAAGTATCCAAAATCTATTAAATGGTATTAATTTTGGTGATGATAGCGGTGTTGCCTTTGCCTCTGGGGATGGAAGAATTCATACTAAGGAAACGGTAACGGAAAAGAGTGCTTCCATGGTAATGGATATTTATCAGGAAGCATTTTTTCAAGAGAGTAAGCTTGGTGAGGATGAAAGCGGATCCAGAGACATTACCTATAATAACGAAAAATACTTATTTGTTTATACGAGGATTGGTGAAAGCGGTTCTATTCTATATAGTTTGATACCGGAATCAACTATTCTTGACCAGGTAACGAATATTAAAAATATTACAGTTGGATTTGTTATTTTAGCAGTGATTATTGCCTTAGTTGTCTGTACCATGATCTCTACCGGTCTCAGTTCAACCATTAAGAATATCATTTCCAGTGTTAAGAAAGCCGCGGTTGGCGATCTGACAGTAACCTTTGAGACCAAGCGTAAGGATGAATTTGAACTACTTATTAATAGCTTGTCAGATATGATTTTCAACATGAAAGCACTCATTGAAAAGACGGTCCAAGTATCCTTAGCAGTTAAAAATTCTGCATATATTGTGGGGGACACTTCCGAAAGCTTCATTAAATCATCGAAGGAAATTGCAGCATCTCTTGGAGATATTGAACAAGGCTCCTATCAGCAAGCGTCCGACGCTGAAAATTGTCTTTCCATGATGGATGATTTATCAGCAAAAATAAGTGACGTATATCATAATACGAAAGAAATAGACCTTATAGCAAGTAATACAAAAACGATTGTCAGCACCGGTATGGATACGATTGGGGTTCTGGAGGATAGAATTACGGATACCTCTAACATGTCGAAGTTATTAACGGATGAAATCGCATCTATGAAAAAGGATGTTAGTTCAATTGGTGAGATCATTCAGATGATTAATAATATTGCTGATCAAACTAATTTATTATCTTTAAATGCATCGATTGAAGCAGCAAGAGCGGGTCAATCAGGCAGAGGCTTTGCTGTAGTCGCAGAAGAAATAAGAAAATTAGCTGATCAATCAATCAATGCAGCAAGTAAGGTAGATGAGAACATTAACAGAATTAATTCCAGAACAAATAACATGGTAGAAATCTCGAAGAAAACGGTAGTCGTTGTAGAAACTCAAGAGCAGGCGCTATCAGATACAGTTCGTATTTTTAATCGAATTGATGATCATGTAGATAATTTGGTTCAATTCCTTCAAAAGATATCGGAAGGAGTTGTAACAGTAGAAGAAGTGAAAACAAATACCTTAAGCTCTATTGAGAGTATTTCGTCTATCATTGAGGAAGCTTCAGCTTTAACCGGAGAGGTGAGTTCAACTGCCCAAAATCAATTGAAATTAGCTGATCAACTCAATAATGCAACAAAGCAAATGGAAGCCGATTCCAATACACTGAAAGCGGCAATTGAGATATTTACGATTTAACAATCGAAGATCAGCAAAAGAGTAAACGATATGGAGTCTTCATACAAAACCGTAGTTATTGTGTGAAGACTCTTTGTTTCTAAAAAATTGTATATAAATACAAACTATGGCAATTAAAGTTAAAACATTATTATGCTAACATGATATAATGTATTTAGTATTTGATATTACTATCAGGAGGATGTTATATGAATAAAGTTAAAATAATTGGAGATGAACTAACAAATATTCCGTGGCAAGAGAAACCCGAAGGCTGTACCGATGTAATGTGGAGACATATTGGAAATCCAATTATGGGAAGGAACGAAACCCCTAAGTCTGCCAGAATATATAATAGTGCTATTTTACCTTACCAGGGTAAATTTGTTGGAATATTTCGTGCGGATCATAAGGATGGTATCCCCCAGCTACATGTAGGATATAGTGAGGATGGTATCAAGTGGAACATCGAGGATGAAGAAATCAAATGGGTGGATGAGGATAATAAGGAATATAAAACCGGATATGCTTACGATCCCCGTTTAGTGGAGATAGATGGTAGTTATTATATTGTTTGGTGTACGGATTTTGGTGGTCCGACCATAGGATTAGGAGTTACGAAGGATTTTAAGTCCTTTGTACGCTTGGAGAATTCCTTTATTCCATTTAATCGAAACGGTGTCCTATTCCCTAAAAAGATAAACGGTAATTATGCTATGCTTAGCAGACCGAGTGATAGTGGACATACACCCTTTGGCGATATATTTTTAAGCTATAGCCCTGATCTTGTGTTCTGGGGTAAGCATCGTAGGGTGATGACCAGCGGTCATACATGGTGGCAGGGAACAAAAATTGGAGCCGGTGCGGTACCGATTGAGACCTCAGAGGGATGGCTGCTCTTTTATCATGGTGTGAATGGAACCTGTAACGGTTTCGTATACAGCATAGGTGCTGCTATACTGGACAAGGAGAATCCATCAAAAGTATTATATCGAACCAAAGATTATATCATGACACCGGAGATGGATTATGAAGTGACGGGGTTTGTACCTAATGTAACCTTCCCATGCTCTGCTCTATGTGATGCTGCAACCGGAAGAATTGCAATTTACTATGGAGCAGCAGATACCTGTCTTGGTATCGCTTATACAACCGTGGACGAGTTAGTCAATCATATAAAAAACAATTCATTTTTATTACCTGGAGATGCCGAGGAATATCGCTAGGAATATAACATTGAGAGATGTTGAGATCAATGGGATAAATATGGAGGTAGACTATTGAAATTCGAAATGCAACAACAACTTGATCATGTCATCCTACCCTACTGGAAAGGGTTAATTGATCGAAAAATGGGTGGCTATTATGGATTTGTTGATTATGATTTGAAGGTCGAAGAACAAGCAGATAAGGGTGTAATTCTTAATAGCAGGATATTGTGGTTTTTCTCAAATGCCTACTTAAGCTCAAGAGAGGAAAATCTGCTTCCCTATGCAAAGCATGCTTATGAGTTCTTAACCTTGCATTGCCTGGATCAGGAATATGGCGGTGTCTACTGGATGATGGCTTATGATGGTAAGGTAAAGGAAGATATCAAGCATACCTATAATCAGGCATTTGCAATCTATGCATTAAGTGCATATTATGAAGCAACCAAGGAAGAAAAGGCATTAGACGTTGCACTTGAATTATTTCACCTCATAGAAGAGAAATGTACAGATGCTCATGGATATCTGGAAGCATTCACAAGGGATTGGATTATCATTGATAATGAAAAGCTATCGGAAAATGGGCTGTTAGCAGATAAGACGATGAATACCTTATTGCATGTTTTGGAAGCTTATACCTTATTATATAAAGTATCAAAGGACGTCAAGGTAAAGGAAAAGCTGATACATATTTTAGAATTATTTCGAACACAGGTATACGATTCAAAGAAGGTGCGTCTTGAGGTATTCTTCAACGAAACAATGGAAAGCATCACTGACCTTCACTCTTATGGTCACGATATCGAAGCATCCTGGCTCCTTGATGAGGCTTGTCAGGTAGTCGGTGAGAGAGACATCACTGAGGCCACCAAGGAATATACCAATGTAATTGCAGGAAGGATCCTTAAATGTGCCATGGAGGGGGATGCGGTTCTCAACGAGTGCTTCTTAGGAGAAGTTGATAAAACAAGGGTATGGTGGGTACAAGCTGAGGCTGTTGTCGGATTTTACAATGCATATGAGAAGACCGGGCAGGAGGCTTATCTGGAGGCGTCAAAACGCATTTGGAATTACATAAAGACCTACTTTATCGATCAAAGACCTGGATCTGAGTGGTTTTGGGATTTGGATGAGCATAACAGGCCCAGCAGTCAAAAGCCAATCACCGAACCCTGGAAATGTCCTTATCACAACGGTCGTATGTGTTTTGAAATAATTAGGAGGATGAAGCATGTTTGAAAGTAATCGAGATAGAATTATAAACCGTTATGAAGAATTCATAACAAAAAAGAACAGTAAGGATACCTCATTTTACAATGGAATTTATGATCGTTGGGTAAATCCGGTATTAACGAGAGACCATATTCCGTATTTTTGGAAATACGATATGAACAAGGAGACAAATCCGCTATTTATGGAACGCCTTGGTGTAAACGCAGTGATGAACTCTGGCGCCATTGAATTAAACGGTAAATATTATTTAATAGCCAGAATAGAAGGCAATGATAGAAAATCCTTCTTTGGTGTCGCTGAAAGTGACAATGGCGTTGATGGCTTCCGGTTCTGGGATTATCCCATTTTACTACCCGATACCTGCAAGGAAGAGACGAATGTATATGACATGCGTCTGACGAAACATGAGGACGGATATATTTATGGTGTTTTCTGCTCGGAAAGTAAGGATACCTCAGTAAACGATCTTTCTGCCGCGGTAGCTGCTGCAGGTATCGTGCGTACCAAGGATTTAAAGACCTGGGAACGCTTAGAGAATTTAAAAACCTTGCGTTCTCCCCAGCAAAGAAATGTAGTATTACATCCGGAATTCATCAATAATAAGTATGCTTTTTATACCAGACCGATGGATGACTTTATTAATACCGGTTCCGGTGGTGGTATTGGGTTCGGTCTATGTGAGGATATTGAGCATGCAGTCATCGATGAGGAGATTCTGACCAGCCAAAGAAAATACCATACCATTACCGAAGCAAAGAATGGAGCCGGTGCAGTACCAATTAAGACGGAGAAGGGCTGGATCCATATTGCACATGGAGTACGTAATACAGCAGCAGGCTTACGTTATGTGCTATATGCCTTTGCTACCTCCTTAGAGGATCCCGCAAAAGTGATAGCAGAGCCTTCGGGACTTTTCCTTTCTCCGCTTGGAAAAGAAAGAGTGGGAGATGTATCGAATGTGGTATTCACCAATGGAGCAATTGCAAAAGAGAATGGAGAAGTGTATATCTATTATGCATCCTCCGATACAAGATTGCATGTAGCTACAACCACCGTTCAACAATTGGTAGATTATGTATTCAATACGCCTTCCGATCCTCTTCGTTCGGTTGAATGTGTACAACAACGTTGTGATTTTATTAAAAAGAATTTAGAATATATGGGAAGAAGGTAACCTTGCTAACGAGGCTTTTATCAAATCCTATAGCCCCTATAAAAAGAAAGGGCGTGTTTCAAAACTAACATTTATAGTTAGGATGAAATACGTCCTTTCTTTTTTGGCACAAAAATAGGACACTCTGGGATGTGTCCCTCTGATCAGTTGGATTTTCATGGATTTTAAGCGTACTTAAATAAGCCTTCATATATTTCGGGTTTTTTATACTGCCTTTTTTACCTGATGTAAATGTTGCCCAAGCCGCTCTTTTTGTATTTTCGAATGGAGCTTATTGACGTTATACCCTAGACATAGCAGAATAAATTCAGTTTTAACGTTGTTTTTACCACGTGTTAAAAATCGGTTGAATTCATAATCGCTTTTCAGGACACCAAAGGCTCCTTCTACCTGAATCGACCGATTAATTCTCAGATGGATTCCTTTATCGGTAGTTATGTTCTTATAGGAATTTCCTCGTTTTTCTATAAATGTCTTTGACAGCTTCATCCGTCTGTTTCCCTGGGCCTTCGTACATTTAGCTTTATTGGGGCATCCGCTACAATCCTCGCATTCATATACAGTAAGCTCTGAACGATATCCTGACGCAGATTTCTTGTGATGTATTCCCCTAGGCCAAAGGATTCGACTGTTTGAACAGACATACGCATCTGCTTCCTCTATGTAAATCATGTTTTCATGACGACTTATATCATCCTTGAAGCTCTTTTTCTTCCATATCTCATAGCTCTGTGGCTTGATATATGGATTAATCCCTTCTCTTTCAAGGTACAGGTAGTTTTCTTCACTTTCATATCCTGAGTCTGCAATTACATTTGTGTATTTCCGTCCCAGTTTCTCAAACATTCTGTTAAGCATAGGTATCAGTGTACCGATATCTGTCCTATCCTGAAAGATACCGACACCTGTCACATACTCACTTTCCACGGCGATTTGAACGTTATAGCCCGGTTTTAGCTGGGAGTTCCTCATATGGTCTTCCTTCATGTGCATGAATGTCGCATCCGGATCCGTCTTTGAATAGCTGTTACGGTCTTTCATCCGTTCCTTGCTGGTATCATAGGCTTTTTTACGTTCTATGAATTCCGCCAGCTGTTCAGTCCATTTCTGGACATCGGATTTCCTCTTTCCGATACCGTGTACGAATTCTATGCACCTTGTTTCTTTTTCCGAAATCAGCCATGAAAGAACAGCTTCAATATCTTTGATCGCAGTTTCTCTATTGAAGTAAAAATCTTTGACCATAGTTAGGTTTATCTCCTTGATAAGTTTTTCAGCCTTTTCTAGCATCTTTGACTCGTTTTTTAGTACTGCCTTCTTCCAGACAAAGGTATACTTGTTGGCATTCGCTTCAATTTTTGTTCCATCGATAAATGCATTCTCAAAGCGGATTTCTCTTGAGTTGTAGAGATACATCACCTGCTGATAAAACAGATCATCCACAACTTCATCTGATAAATAATGATTCCGAAAACGACTGATAGTCACATGGTCAGGAGCAGCCTGCCCAGCCAGTAGCCATCGAAAGTTAATATCCCTGCGGCATGCTGTTTCAATTTTTCTAGTTGAATAAATGTTCTGTGAATAGGCATAGGTCATAATCTTGAACATGGTCTTTGGTTCCACTGCTGGATTTCTTCCTGTAGAAGAGTAAGCCTTGTACAACTTCGTGTACTCTAATCCCTCCAATATGTGGCTGAGCAGTCGGACAGAATCATCTTCAGGTATTAAACCTTCCAAACTTAATGGTAAAACCAGTTGATATCCATCATTAAATTCGGTATAATTCTTCTTGTGTAATTGTGTTATTCGCATGACCTAATTATACCATTTTTGCGGGTTCTTCGGAATCCGCATTTTTGATTTTCAGTACAAAAAGGAGCTGCTCCTCCACTAATTAATCAATTAGTTTTGAAACAGCCCCTTTTCTGTTGTGCGCCCGAAAATAAGATTCGAGTAATACGATTCATGCGGTAGGAGACACGATTCGTGCTGTAAAAGGTTTTTAAAGGTGGAATTTGGTATAATTATGGCGAGGATACAAAAAGAGATTGAATTTGTACAAGAAAATGGAGTGGACTGATGTATCAAAGGATTTGGTTTGGTAGCATTTGTTACATTGTTAAAAGAGAAAATACAGTTACATAGAGATCGGAGTGTTAATAAAGTAAAGGAGGGAATTATGTTTAGTTTAGAAGAGACTTATGATCAAGCAATCAAGATTTCACGTAATATAGTGGAAGATATCAGGTTTGGCAGGGATTTATACTTATATCCTGTAAAAATATGTTCCATTCAAATATGTAAATATCTAGATTTTGATACGGATATATTAACTTTACTAAACAGTGTCCAGGATAAAAACCCTTATATGTATTCTCATCCGGTTAATGTAGCTTTCATATCATTAGTCATTGGCAAATGGCTGAATCTGGAATGCAAAGATATGGTAAACCTGGTTCGCGCAGGGCTTTTACATGATATAGGGAAAGCAAAGATTAAAGATAGTTTATTAAATAAGACGGATAGATTAACCATAGAGGAAATGGAAAAAATGAAATCTCATCCAGTCATAGGCTATAAAATATTAGATAACATCAACGAATTCGATAAGGAAGTGTTAAAAGGCGTTTTATTCCATCATGAAAGAATGGATGGTACAGGTTATCCCCTGGGGCTAAAGGGAGAGAAAATCAATTTGTTTAGTAGAATAATAGCAATAGCTGATACATTTGATGCAATCACTGCTTCCAAGACATATAGCAAAAAGAGTTCCCCTTTAACAGCGGTTGAGGAAATACAAGCAAACAGCTTCAATCATCTGGACTCATTTATTTGTCAGATTTTTGTGAATAATATTATTGACTACTATAATGGTAGAGCAATTCGGTTAAGTAACGAAAAAGTTGGTAATATCGTTTATATAAACCCAATAGAGATAGCAAAACCATTAGTTCTTTGCGAAAATGAATATCATGACTTGTCGGTAGAAAGAGATATTGAAGTAGTTGAGCTTCTCTAATGCTAGGGAATGAATATTCGCTCAACTATCTGAGAAGAAAACAAAAAGCAACAGGCACTTCAGGAACAAGAAAAAGATTACATGTTATGGAGGAACAGACTGTATGGAAAAGCTAATTTTAAGCACATTGGAATGCCCCGATGGCTATGAGATTGCTGAGGATGTACTTAACAGTAGTGGCAGTTTGATTATTACAAAAGACACGATTGTAAATGAAACCATAAGACAAAGGCTTGTTGCTTTCAAGGTGGACAGGATCGCGGTATGCCCACGAATGAATATGATTAATACCGTTAATAACCCAAAAGCGGATATAATAGCCTTTAAAACAAAATACCAGAATAGCGTGAATTCTGTAAAGGCAATTATTAATGATCTTGCTGCAGGCAGAGGACTTGATAATGAAAAGATTTACGAGATATCCGATTCGCTCTATGAAAATATGTACAGCAATATTGCTGTAACAGAATGTCTGAATAAAATAAAATTAGTTGATGAATATACCTACTCCCATTGTATCAATGTTTCACTATATTCAATGTTGATCGGAAAGTGGCTTGAGCTTCCAGAAAACGAGATCAAGCTTCTAATGATCGCAGGTATTTTACATGATGTGGGAAAGTCAAAGATACCAATCGATATATTGAATAAAAAGGGACCTTTAACCCAAGAGGAGTTTGAAGTTATCAAGACTCATCCGTTACTCGGGTTTGAGATAATAAAAGATGTCACTGGCATAAATACGAAAGTGAAGGAAGCGGTACTGATGCACCATGAAAAGGAAAACGGAACAGGCTATCCTTTCGGTATTAAAAGCGGAAGCATCAGTAGCTTCGCAAAAATAATATCCATTGCGGATGCCTTTGATGCACTAACTTCAGAACGTGTTTACAAGAAGAGGCAAACTCCGTTTGATACGTTCAGAGATTTTGAAAGGATAGGTATTGGTGAGGGCTATTATGATCCCGGTATCCTTCTTAAATTTATACATAACATTTCACAATATTATGTAGGGTCAAGGGTTAGGATGAGTACGGGTAAATTTGGTGAAATTGTATATGTACCGCCACATAATATTTCAAGTCCGGTGGTAAGGGTAAATGGCTCCTTTATAGATCTGTCTGCTCAAAGGGGGATAAAAATCATAGAGATGCTGTAGATATATTGTAACCAATGTCATTTCGTTAAGGTATAAAATACAGTAGTATTTGTTTTACATGTAATACTGGCGGGAGTAGACACTAAGGCTTACACTACGAACAGCTTTAAGGATGTGAAAGCCAAAAGCTCCTTCCGACCTTATATCGAATGGGCAAACAGTATGGACATCATGGAGGGTATCAGTAGCAGCCGGTTTGAGCCTAACCGTGGTATCACTCGTGAGGAAATGGCAGTTATTCTGGAAAATTACTCCAAGACAATGAGATACCAACTACCTGCTTCCCGTAGTGCAATTATTTATACGGATGCTTCCAGTATTGGTAGCATCTACGCAGATGCAGTGAAATCGATGCAACAAGCGGCTATTATGATGGGAGAGTCAAATAATAAGTTTAATCCAAAAGCTATTGTTACACGCGCAGAGGTCAGTGCCATGCTTCACAGGTTCGTCAAGCTGACCATTGATCCGACAACGGCTCAGGGTTGGGCGCAAAACGATGATGGACAGTATATGTATTACAAGAACAGTAACATTGTTACCGGCTGGCAGACCATAGATGGTGTGAAATATTTCTTTGACACCAACGGCAACATGGTCTCCGATAAGTGGCAAAGTATCGATGACAAGTGGTATTACTTTAACACCGACGGTATTCTTGCCAGAAGAACCAAGATTGACGGGTTCGAAGTGGATGAAAACGGTGTAAGGATAACCAAATAACGGAATAAGCCAAGGGTAAACCGGTGAAAATCGGGGAAAGCGGAGATGGTATTTCAAGGACATTTGGGTAACGGCGGAAACTGCTCACGATATTGCCCGAAGTGCAGGAGTAGTTGAGCCTAAGTAGATATAATCTCTATTTTTTATTAAGTAAATAAATGTTGAAATTCAAAAAGGCAGCAAATAAACACCACAATAAGTAGGGTATTTGCAGATAGCCTGCAATTGGACTTATTGTATAGAAAATTTTAATCATAATACAGATACAAACGATTAAGCAGATAAGCCATACGAATGCAAATAAATAATTTTGAAGGTTAAAAAAGATTAAGGACCATAAAAAATTAAAAAGTAATTGTATTGCATACCAATTAAGGGCAGATTGCTTCAAAACACTATCCGATGAACAAATAATATAGGATGATACTCCCATCAATACATATAGTAATGTCCAAACGATGGGGAATAAATTAGGTGGAGGGGCAAACTCCGGTTTCAAAATCTGGTTGTAATTCATAGCATCCTTTGTGAGATAAGCAGATAGGCCTCCGACAGCCAGGGGAATGAAAATACATATTATTAAGAAGATTATTCTTTTCAGCATAAGAGATACCTCAAGCGGTTTATAACATTTTATTATCGTATTCTTAACTTTATTCATGAGGGAAGATGAAGAATAAAAATGTCGACTAGATGAAAATTTAGTCGACATTTTTGTGATTTATGACAAGCAAATCAATTCATCTTACTTTTGATTCATAGAAAGTTTGCGAAGCTAATTATTTTGAAAGAGAAACACTAGAATTTACTGATTTAAGGGTAGCATGAGCTGCAGAACGAATATCCCGCCCTCGATTTCGATGGAATATAATCCGCCGTGACGCTCCACTATAGAGACAATACTCTTGACTCCGAAGCCGTGCCCGGCTTCTTTACTATTTGATTTAGGTAATTCGCCATTCATATCAATCTTTCCCGCATAGGCATTTTCTGTAGAAACAACTAACTTGTTGCTATTAATAACAGCACGGATAAAGACCTTGCGAAGCTTCTCGTCCTCTACCTGTGCGGCGGCTTTAATGGCATTCTCCAGAGCATTGGACAATAAGGCACAGAGCTCGTTGTCGTTTAACCCAAGTACTTCCGGTAGCTTTATATTTGCTTGAAGAACTACGCCCACCTTTTTTGCTCGTGAATCAAAGTTAGATAAAATCAGGTTGACGGTTTCATTTACACAGTAACGCACCGGCGTCAGAGAATCAATATCAGCTTGTGTATTGGAAAGGTATTCTTTGATTTTCCGTAGATCGCCATCAGCTGCATAGCTACGAAGTAGAGATAGGTGATGACTCATATCGTGTTGATAGATTAAAGTGTTGTTATGCATTTGGCGCAACGTATTCAGTTCTAGCTTAGCTTGCTTAAACTGGGAAGCAAAGATGTCCGCCTCTCTCTGGGCAGCGATCTGTTTTTGGGCTTCCGTATTGTAGGAGAGAACAAACGCAAAATATATGGTACTTATCAGCGAGGGAGCAAATTGTACTACTGCGCGGGAGCCTGAGAATAACAGATCCGTATAGACGGTAGTAATGTAGTCAAACAAATAGTACAAAAGAGGTACAGCACTAAATAGTAGACAGGCGAGTGTTGAGCGTTCTATTAGCTGCCGAACGGAGGCAGCGATATATCTTTTAAGGAAATAGTATACTACACCCATTGTCACAATATAAGCAATATGATCGGCTAGGGGTTCACCGGTAACCGTCTTTGTCACCCCGCTAATCCAGCTTGGTATCTGACAACAAAGATAGGCGGTTAGTACGCTGCTGATCGATATCAGCCAGGGACGCTTAAAATAAAAGACCAGAAATAAAATCAATGGCAAATGTGTAATTAAGGGGTACAAGTGCGTAGTGGCTTCAAAGCCAAGCGTATTCAAGCAGAAAATTTGAATGATAAATGTTAACGTATAAAAAACAGCAATCGCCTGTTTATTCGCTCGTGTATGTTGTATATCTGCAAATAGAAAGGAGACTGCTACACCGAACACCAAAAGTAAGCCATAGCGAAGTGCGCTAATAGCAATAAGGATCACGTTAATTCCCCCCTTCGCTTGGTGACAGCAGATATTTCATATATGCAGCTTTCACTTTCGAAAAAGCCTCTCTTGCTACCGGAACGGTCTTACCTACTATGGTCGCAAGACCTTTTCTATCGAGTTCGGTCACATAAAGAAGATTCACAATATAAGAACGGTGTGGCTTATAAAAATTAGGGGCTGACAGCAAATCTCCTTCATAATCGGTCAGATAGCCGTAAGCTTCACGAACCTCTCCGTTTACAAGAATAAATTGTATCGTGCGGTTGATGACTTCCACATAAACAATTTGCGAAAAGGATAATTTTAGTATGCCGTTTCCTGTTTTTAAAGTTAGATACGCTTCCTCATGCATATACTTTGCCAGTTGCTTATCAAGTGAAGGAAATATCTCGTCTTTTCTCGCAGGCTTCATTATGTAGTCCTCTGCGCTTACGCGGTAGCTTTCAACAGCAAACTCACGGGAGGAGGTGAGAAAAATAATTGGTATATCATGATCTGAACAGCGTATCTCTTTTGCGGCCTCCATTCCGGTCACACCGGGCATAAGGATATCTAAAAGCAACAAGTCAAACCGTCGTGCACTCAAAGTCTCCAAAATCTCTGTGGCACTGTGAAAAGCTTCATATGTAATAGAACCATCCCGTTCCCTTCTATAATCCTCCAACAGAGCCAAAATACGGGAAAGTTCATCGAGATTATCATCACAGACCGCAATATGCATATTCGTCTCCTCCATTTTTGTTTATTAAGCTTGGTATAATTTAGCAAAACTAAATTTACTTTAATCATATGGAAACAAGTACTGTCCTAACCTACTTCAGTCGATAAAGGACATAAATTCACCGTAGCCAGCGGCAATAAAAGCTGAAGGATGAACACACCACCCTCAGTTTCAAAGGAATAGATTCCCCCATGACGTTCCACTATGGAGATCATACTCTTAATTCCGAAACCATGTCCAACTTCTTTAGTCTTTGATTTGGACAATTCACCCTCTATATCAATTGTTCCCACATAAGCATTTTTTGTGGAAATAATCAGCCTCCCATTATTAATAGCAGCACGGATATAGACCTTGCGAAGCTTTTCATCCTCTACCTGAGCGGCGGCGGTTATCGCATTTTCCAGCGCATTGGACAGCAGGGCACAAAGCTCGGTGTCGTTCATAGCAAGCTCTTCCGGTAGAATGACGTCTGTTTGTAGAACAACATGCTCCTTTTTTGCACGTGTTTCAAAGTTAGATAAAATTAGATTGACTGTTTCATTTTCACAGTAATGCACCGGAGTCAATGCATCTATATCGGCTTCTGTAAGGGCAAGATATTCGTTGATTTTCTGGAGATTACCCTCGACTGCAAAGCGATCAATCAGCGACAGGTGATGACGCATATCGTGGCGATAGATCACGGTGTTATTTTGCATCTGGCGCATCGTATCAAGCTCTAACTGAGCTTGCTGGAGCTGGGAAGCCAAGATGTCCCGCTCTCTCTTGGCTTTGGCCTGATTTTGGGATTCATTGTAATATAAGAGAACGAATACTAAGTAAAAGGTACAAATCATAGAAGGAGTGAATTGTACCACCAAAGGAGAGCCGGAGTATAGCAGATCGGTATAAAAGGATGTGGAATAGTCAAACAAATAATACAAAAGAGGTACGGTACCAAAAAGCAGACAGGAGCGGGTTGACCGCTCCATAAATTGGCTAACTGAGCTGGCAATATATCTTTTGAGAAAATAGTACACAAAACACATGGTAACAAAGTAACCGATATGGTCGGCGAGACGGATACCTGACAATGACGCTACCAACGATCCAAACCAGCGTGGTATCTGGCAGCAGAGGTAGGATGCTAACACGCTGCTGATTGAAATAAGCCACGGACGCTTGAAATAAAGGGCGAGGAATACAATCGACGGTAAATGCGTAATGAATGGGTATATTTGCATCGTAGTTTGCAGACCAAACATTAGCCAGAAAATGATCTGAACGAAAAGTGTTATTACATAATAAATGACATTCGCCAGTTTACCTGCTCGTGTACTTTGCACACCTGCAAAAAGGAGGGCAACTGCCATACCGAACATCAAAACGATACAGGAGCGAAGTATAAGAAAAACGTTAAATATCATGGTGTATTCCTCCTCTCTCTCGGTAGCAACAGATAGTTCTCAAATAAAAATAGAGGTCTGATTTCAAATCCCCTTCGTAATCGGTTAGCTAGCCTGTACATGTTGTCTCCTTTATATGCGTATAACGAACCAGAATAGCATAATGAAAATTTTGTAATTATTACCACATTATATCATATAACAAAAATTGCTTCAAGAAATGGAATACAATTCGTGCGGTAGGAAACACGTTTCGTGCGGTGAACGGTTATTTGGAAAAAATTATGGTATTATTTGTATAACTGATAACGATTTTACTAGGAAAGGAAGACATTCTATGACAGCAGGTACGCTAGGTTGGCTTATTGCAGGAGTTTGTGTGATTGCATTTGTTACACTGTGGTTTACGGTGTGTTTTAAAGAACTATCCGCAAAGCGGAAGAGTCTTAACAACATCCACGAGCAGGTACAGATGCACCGTAGATTGTATATGCAGGAACGTGGTAGTGAAAATGACGCAGCAGCACAAAATATTTTAGATAATAAATATATGGTTTATCGTGAAGTGGAAAAAGACTATAATGCCCTGTTAAAGAAACCGATAAATCGTATCCCTGGCTTAATAATGGGCTTTCGTCCTGCCCAAAAGGAGAGATACCGATAAGAGCGGGTAAGTATGATAGCTTCAATCAGTGGATTACTTTGGCGAATCAGAAGTTAAGCTGACGCCAGGTAAAATAAATAAGAGAGGATAGGAAAAAGATGAAAAAAGTAATGGCAGTATTGTGTGCATTATTCGTCTTAACATTGTTAGGAGGTATTGATGCGAAAGTAGTAAATGCAGAAACGAAGGTTAAATCCATCGAGATCAAAACCAAACCGGATAAATGTGCTTACAATGTAGGTGATGGCTATTCGACCAAGGGAATGGTAGTAGAGGCTACGATGACGGATGGAAAAAAGGAAACGGTAGACAATTCACAAATCACTTCATTTTCCGGAGTAGAGCTGACAGAGGGAAGACCCTTCTCGCAGGAGGGGTGGAAATCAGTAGAGTTACAATATAAAGGTGCCAAGGCTACATATGGAATAGCAGTATTCGATTCAACAAAGGAATATTTCATTACTTTTAATTCAGACGGCGGAAGTGAGGTAGAATCCAAGAAGATCGATGCCTCCACCAAAGAGTTTAAGTTACCCGTACCGACAAAAAAAGGATATACCTTCCTGGGCTGGTTCCACAGCAATGGTTCGAAATATACCAAGTTTCAGCCGGGTATGGGTCCCAGTATAGAATTAACCGCATATTGGGGATCCGGAATCGTATTTAATGCCAATGGCGGTAAGGGTAAGATGAAAGATGGTGTCATAAGCGAGGACTATAAACTGCCTAAGAATAAATTTACAAAATCAGGTTACAAGTTTGTGGGCTGGAGTACGGTAAAGAAGACACCGGATCAAAGCAATTTCTATGAGGTTGGAACACCTGGATCCTATCTATCTGCTTCAGAAGGTAATGTGACTCTTTACGCTGTATGGGTACAAAACAAAGTTTATAAGATCAGCTATACTTTATCAAAGGGGATGAAGATACCCTCCAATTCAGCTAAAAAATATACATCAGGAAAGAAAACGAAGCTTCCGGTAGTTGACGATCCTTATTTTAATGGATGGACGATTACGATTAATGGTAAGGAATTTGGTCCGATTTATGAAGTGCCTCCTTATGTAACAGGAAATATAAAACTTAAACCAATGATTATTGAGTGGGAGGGTTAATAAGAATTAAACGGGGCTGTCGCACTAAATGTGCGGCGCCCCTTTTACGTTAGTGATGTTTATCACATATTTAGATTTACAAAAATAGCGCGTGACTATCAATCCAACAGAGACACGTTCCCACTCGGTTGCCG
>JAEZKA010000038.1 GCA_023436225.1 Bacillota bacterium | reverse complement strand
GTGCATCTTCCGTGAATAAAACTGTCCGACAAAAGCTCGTTGAACTTCAACAGAATTTAGCGAAGAAAGAAAACGTTGTTATGGACGGCAGAGATATCGGAACCTATGTACTTCCACAGGCAGATTTAAAGATCTACCTGACAGCAAGTTCAAAAGAACGTGCCAGAAGAAGATGGGCAGAGTTAAAGAGCAAAGGAATGGATGCTGATCTTGAGTCCATAGAGCAGGATATTATTGAACGTGATCATAGGGATATGACAAGAGAGTTTGCTCCACTTAGACAGGCAGAGGATGCTGTTTATTTAGATTCCTCCAATCTGTCGATTGATGAAGTTGTGAAGGAAATCCTCTCTTTATATGAGAAGGTTCGAACAGAAAGAGAATAAAACTTCCAAGTTCAATTGATTTATCCTTGCTCCGTGTTTTAAAATAAATGAGTAAATTTTTGAATTAAGTACTTTTTTTATGAATGAAATTATAAATATAATGTATCATAAGGAATAGAATAGAAGGAAGCTGACAATTTGAAGATAACAACCGCAAAAAGTGCTGGATTTTGCTTCGGAGTAAAAAGGGCAGTCGATTTAGTCTATAAAGAAGTAGAAGCCGGATCGAATGTCTATACCTTCGGACCTATTATTCACAATGAAGAAGTCGTTGCAGACTTAAGTAATAAGGGTGTTAAGGTGATTGAGACACCGGAAGAATTAAAAACATTACCTAAGGGAACAATAGTGATACGTTCTCATGGAGTGTCGGAAGCGCTACAGAACGAATTAGCTTCTTATGGACATAAAATTGTTGATGCAACCTGTCCTTATGTAAAAAAAATTCATAAGGCTGTAAGAGAAAAGAGTAATGATAACCAACATATCATCATTATCGGCAACAAAAGTCATCCGGAAGTTGAGGGTATTACAGGCTGGTGCAGAAGTAATTTAACCATGCCAAATCCGAATGCCTATACGGTAATTGAGAACGAAGAAGAAGCCAAAGCTTTCGATTTACCGAAGGCTACTAAGCTGTGTATTGTATCGCAGACGACATTTAATTACAAGAAATTTCAAGATTTAGTTGAAATTATATTAAAAAAGGGTTATGATATATTTGTTTTAAACACGATTTGCAATGCCACAGAAGAAAGGCAGACCGAAACCTATCAGTTAGCCAAGCAGTCTGATGCAATGATAGTGATCGGTGGAAAGCATAGCTCGAATACAAGAAAGCTATATGAAATCAGTAAAAAAGAATGTGAAAATACTTACTATATACAGAAACTTGATGACCTGGATTTAAATCTGATTAAATCTTATCGAAACGTAGGTATTACAGCAGGGGCTTCGACCCCAAACAATATTATCAAGGAGGTTCATACCGCTATGTCTGAGAAGAGTTTTGAACAATTATTAGAAGAAGAAAAGGTAGTAAAAATAAACAACGGTGATGTTGTAGAAGGAATTGTCTTGGGTGTGAAAGAAGATGAAATCATCTTAAATATAGGCTACAAGTCCGAAGGTATCATTACAAGAAACGAATACACCAATACACCTAACCTAGATTTAAGAACCGTTGTGAATGTTGGCGATGTTATGCAGGCTAAGATTCTTAAAGTGAATGACGGTGAAGGACAAGTTGCCTTAACCTACAAGAGACTGGCTGCAGAGAAGGGCAACAAGAGATTAGAAGAAGCCTTTGAGAAGCACGAGGTTTTAACTGCAAAGGTTGCAGCTGTTCTGAATGGCGGCTTAAGTGTAATTGTTGATGAAGCAAGAGTATTTATTCCTGCAAGTTTGATTTCCGACTCTTATGAGAAGGACCTTGCAAAATATGCAGGTGAGACGATTGAGTTTGTAATTACAGAATTCAACCCGAAGAAGAGAAGAATCATAGGCGATCGCAAACAGTTAATCGTTGCTAAGAAAGAAACCTTAAAGAAGGATTTATTTGAAAAGATTAAAGTAGGTGATACAGTAGAGGGTTCTGTAAAGAACATTACTGATTTCGGTGCTTTCATCGATCTTGGTGGAGCAGATGGCCTTCTTCATATCTCTGAGATGAGTTGGGGAAGAGTTGAGAACCCTAAGAAGGTATATAAGGTTGGTGACACCGTTAAGGCATTTATTAAGGATATCCAGGGCGAGAAGATTGCTCTCTCATTAAAGTTCGAAGGTGCTAATCCTTGGATCGATGCAGAGATTAAGTATGCGGTTGGTAATGTAGTTAACGGTACGGTAGCTCGTATGACTGATTTCGGTGCTTTCGTTGAATTAGAGCCTGGTATTGATGCATTATTGCATGTATCCCAGATCTCCAAGGAACATGTTGAGAAGCCCTCCGATGCATTAAAGATTGGACAGGAAATTACAGCCAAGGTTGTAGAGTTCAATAAGGATGAGAAGAAGATCAGCTTAAGTGTTAAGGCTTTAGAAGCTCCTGAGAAGGAAGCAGAGGCAGTCGAAGAAGCTCCTGTTGAATAGGTTCTATCTATATAAGCTTAGCTGTAGAATAATACCCATATTTTTTTAGATTTTATAACTGAGAGGTATATTATATATCTCTCAGTATTTTTAAATATGATTAACAAATGATAAGGAGAATACGTCTTGCTGGGTAGCTATGAAACTTTTAAACAGTCCATTTATGAAATGACAAAGATTGATCTGAACTCCTATAAAGAACGCCAGATGAGACGGCGTATTGAAGCCCTGATTACGAAGCATGGGATTACCTCCTTCGTGGATTATGTTGCCAGACTAAAGTCGGATAAGGTAGCATTTGACGAATTCATTAATTATATCACCATTAATGTATCCGAATTCTATCGAAATCCGGAGCAATGGACATTGCTTGAGAAGGAAGTGTTACCATATCTGATTGAGCATTTCGGTAAGGATTTAAAGATCTGGAGTGCCGCCTGTTCTACAGGCGATGAGCCTTATTCTTTGGTCATGCTGCTATCCAAATTCCTTCCTCTCAATAAGATTAAAATTATTGCAACGGATATTGATAAGACGGTTATGGCTAAAGCTCAGATGGGATTATATCATGTGAAGAGCCTAAAGGCATTACCAGAGGAATTCTTAAGTAAATACTTTGTCATGATCAATGATCGAACTTATCAAATCTCTGATCAGATTAAAGCCTGTGTTGAATTTAAACAGCATGATTTACTAAGAGAAACATATCCGTCGAATTGCGACCTGATTGTTTGTCGTAATGTATTAATCTATTTTACAGATGAAGCTAAGAATAAAATCTATTCCGATTTTAATAAAGCATTAAAGAAGGATGGGCTTTTATTTGTCGGCAGTACAGAACAAATTATACAAGCTCAACAAATTGGCTTCCAAAATTACAAATCCTTCTTCTACAAAAAAGCATAATATAAGATACATACATTGCAATAGAAAGCTTGCTTCGTGAACATTCTATTGCAATGAATCAAAAGAACTCCTGTCAGTAAGAAATGCAGGAGTTCTTTTGGCTCTTAAGGAGTAGCTTTACAGCAGGGCTTTATTATACATATAATTAGTATTTTGTCCGAAGATTTACGGTATTTGATCTCCGATAACGTATGGAATAGTTAATGCTGATATTTCTATAAAATATGGTTGATTTTTAGTATAATATCGAGTATATTGTTTTATAGATTAGCTTACTACTACATAGGAAACACTAAGTATAGTAAGATGATAAGACTAACAGCACATTATAAAGAATATTTTGCTAGGTAGCTTAATATTGTGAATTATAAAGCATAATTCACATTCAAAGTTTAGCATCATCCAAGTATGCGTGGCACCCTTGGTAAAACTTAATCCAAGGATAGGAATGTGAGTTTACTGAATTATGAATGAATATAATTCATACCCATCTGCCTATTGGATTGGTAATAATTCTTAATAATGATGAATGGGAGGAATAATGCAGAAATTGATTACGGTTGCGGTCGATGCAATGGGTGGTGATAATGCACCCGGAGAGATCATAAAAGGAGCAGTACTCGCAGTTCAGGAGAGGAAAGATATCAAAGTTGCATTAACAGGTGATGAAGATGTCATTCGTAAGGAACTTGGTGCCTATGACTATGATAAGGAACGCCTACAAGTGGTACATGCGCCGGAAATCATCACAAATTGTGAAGCACCGGTTTTAGCAATTCGTCGTAAAAAAAATTCCTCAATTGTAGTCGCACTTCAAATGGTTAAGAACAAAGAAGCAGATGCCTTTGTTTCTGCCGGTAGTACAGGCGCTGTTCTTGCTGGAGGTCAGCTAATTGTCGGTCGTATAGGTGGAGTAGAACGTCCCCCGTTGGCACCGCTCATTCCTACGATGAACGGAGTTTCATTATTGATTGACTGCGGCGCAAATGTTGATGCAAGATCGTCCCACCTGGTGCAATTTGCGAAAATGGGATCCATTTACATGGAGAATATCTTAGGAATTAAGAAACCCAGAGTTGCAATTGTAAACATCGGTGCAGAAGAGGAAAAAGGAAATCTTTTAGTAAAAGAAACCTTCCCTTTATTGAAGAACTGTAATGATATTAACTTTATTGGCAGTATCGAAGCGAGAGAAATCCCGAATGGAGGCGCAGATGTTATTGTATGTGAGGCTTTCGTGGGAAATGTTATTTTAAAGCTTTATGAAGGTCTAGGCACTGCTCTGGTTAAGAAAATTAAAACAGGTCTTATGAGTACGACCAAAAGTAAAATAGGTGCCCTCTTATGTAAGCCTGCTTTGAAGGAAACCTTAAAAGACTTTGATGCCACAAAATATGGCGGTGCTCCGTTGCTTGGTTTAAACGGTCTGGTTGTGAAAACACACGGTAATGCGAAGAGCAATGAGGTATATAATTCAATCCTCCAATGCGTAACCTTTACCGAACAAAATATTAATGACAAAATCAGAGATAATCTCAACAAAAATGAATAAATCATAAAAGAAGGGTGAATGTTATGGAATTTGAAAAATTGCAAAAAATAATTAGTGAAGTATTAAATGTAGACGCTGACGAGATTACTATGGAGACCACCTTCGTGGACGACCTTGGTGCTGATTCTCTTGATGTATTCCAGATCATCATGGGAATTGAAGAAGAGTTCGATATTGAAATCGCTAATGAGGAAGCAGAGAATATCGTAACTGTAGCCGATGCGATTGAACAGATAAAAAATGCTTTGAATTAATGAGAGTTAGCTGTACAGACTATCATTAATCGAAATAGTGCAATAGAAGTATTATTTGTAAATATTCTATTGTCATAAATTAACGAGCTCTGACCTGCAGACTTTCGTTAATGAATAATTAGTTTTGTTATGTAAGGAAGACTCTTTCCTTCGAATTATCAGTGGTATGGAAAAGCCCTGTGTATAAGGTTCCGCCTTATCTTAGGGCTTTTCCATCTATATATGAGTTGAAAAGGAGGTTTTAAATAGTCCTATGAAGTTACGCAAAAAATCAGACTCATCCCAGATGGCATTGGAAAGTAAAATAAAGTATCATTTTGCTGAGCCGGCAATTCTTACCCATGCGCTAACACATAGCTCCTATGCCAATGAGATGAGGATGAATAAGGAGAAGAGCAACGAACGTCTTGAGTTTTTAGGAGATGCGGTGCTTGAATTGGTCACAAGTGAATATGCCTACAAGGAGTATTCTAATCTTTCCGAGGGGGATCTAACAAAGTTTAGGGCGAGTATTGTATGCGAGCAAACCTTATCTGCATGTGCCAGAGATCTTGAGCTTGGGAATTACTTGTTTTTAGGTAAGGGTGAAGATATATCCGGTGGAAGGGAACGGGATTCCATACTATCCGATGCGCTGGAGGCAGTGATCGGAGCCATTTATCTCGACGGTGGTTTTACTAATGCAAAAGAGTTTATCAGAAACTTCCTGTTAGCTGATTTAAAAAACAAAGATCTCTTTTTCGATAGCAAGACTATCTTACAGGAAATTGTCCAAAACAATAATAATGGGCAAAAACTTAGATACAAACTAATATCAGAGGATGGTCCGGATCATAACAAGACCTTTACCGTAGCTGTCTATGTCGGGAATGAGGAAATCGGCGTCGGTACCGGTCGGACCAAGAAGGCTGCAGAACAGGAATCTGCGTATCAAGCAATTCAAACACTACGTGAAAAAGCAGATTGATTTATGCAATAAAAAGAAAGTACTCTAGGATATAGATGGGAGACTATGAATGTATTTAAAAAGTATTGAAGTTCACGGTTTTAAATCATTTGCTAATAAAATTGTACTTGAATTTCATGATGGTATTACCGGTATCGTTGGACCAAACGGTAGTGGTAAGAGTAATGTGGCCGATGCAGTGCGCTGGGTTTTAGGGGAACAGAGTGCAAAACAACTTCGTGGCGCTAAGATGGAGGATGTTATTTTCTCCGGAACACAAACACGTAAGCCCTTAGGCTACGCTTATGTTGCCATTACTCTCGATAACTCCGAGCACAAGCTTCCAATTGAATATGAAGAAGTAACGGTTGCAAGACGCGTTTACCGTTCTGGTGAGAGTGAATACCTGATTAACGGAACCTCCTGTCGTCTTAAGGATGTCCATGAATTATTCATGGACACCGGTATTGGTAAGGAAGGTTATTCCATCATAGGACAAGGTCAGATCGATAAGATTCTGAGCGGAAAGCCGGAGGATCGCCGAGAGCTCTTTGATGAAGCAGCTGGTATCGTTAAATTTAAAAGAAGAAAACATACAGCCGAGAAAAATCTGGAGGAAGAGAAGCTTAATCTCTCCCGTATTACCGATATCATCAAAGAAATTGAAAAGCAGCTGGCTCCTTTGGAGAAACAGTCTGGAGTTGCCAGAGTATATCTTAAATTAAAAGAAGAATTGAAGAGTCTGGAAGTAAATCAATTTCTGAGAGAGTTTGATAAGCTACGTAGCTCTAAGGATCAGCTTGAAGAGAAACTAAATATTGCTACATCGGATTTTGAAGGCACTAAGCTGGAATATGAGAATACAAAGGAAGAATATGTCCGTCTGGAGCAACAATTGGAAGAATGTGACCAGGTCATCGAAGAAGATAAGAATATCTTTAACGAGCTGAAGCTTCGAAAAGAAAAGGCAGAAGGCGATATTAAGGTTCTGAAGGAACAGATCAGCAGTCTGCAGCAAAATGATGTCTATATTCAGAACAGAATAGAAAATACGAAGATAGCAGTCAATACTAAGAAATCAGAAGAGAGCGATTATCTTTCAGAAAAAGCCTTAATCGATGATAAAATTGCCGGCATGGATGATATTCTTACTTCTGCATTAAAGGAATTAAATAGAATCAAGGATAATATTCAGAAGTATTCAAAGGAAATTGAGGAATGTAACAATGGTATTTTTGAGCATCTGAATATCAATTCCGGCATTAAGAGTAATATGCAACGTTATGAGACAATGCTAGAACAAAATACTCTTCGTAAAGCGGATCTTAATCAGAGAATTTTAAAGAATAAGAGCGAAGAATGCCTATATGACGAGACGATAGTAGTTTTTAAGGAAAATCTAAGACAGCTATCGGAAGAAATCATAGAACAAACCTCAAGAAGTGCTCAGGTGGAACAATCCATCAATGATATCCAGACTAACATCGATACGATTAATAATGAATATAATGAGTTTCAAGCCAGATATTTAGGAGAGAAATCACGTCTTGATTCTCTTATGAACCTCACAGAGCGTTATGAGGGCTACGGTATTAGTATTAAAAAAGTCATGGAGCGGAAAGCTCAGATGCCCGGGATCATCGGTGTCGTAGCTGATATTATTAAGGTAGACAAGGCCTATGAAACCGCTATAGAGACTGCTCTCGGCGGGACTATTCAGAATATTGTTACCGATAATGAAGCAACTGCCAAGGGGCTAATTCAATATTTGAAACAGAATAAATTCGGAAGGGCTACCTTTCTGCCATTAACCAATATGTCTGCGGGTAATGGAGTAAATCAAGATAGGGTGTTGCAGGAAGCCGGAGTTCTTGGTATTGCAAGCAGTCTGGTAGAGGCTGATTCCAGATTTAATGCATTAATTGATTATCTTCTTGGAAGAATTATTGTAGTTGATGATATCGATCATGCAACTGCAATTGCAAAAAAATACAATTACAGTCTTCGTATTGTTACACTGGAGGGTGAGCTATTGACACCCGGTGGTTCTATCTCCGGCGGTGCTTATAAAAACTCCAGTAATCTTCTTGGTCGACGTCGTGAAATCGAGGAGATGGAGGATGCTGTAAAAGCCTTGGAAAAGCAGACCAAGGATCTGGTGTTCAGAAGAGAAGAAGCTAGGAATAACCGAACCAAACTACGTGCAGAGCTAGAAACATTGAAGCAATCCCTACAGGAGAAATTCCTGGAGCAAAATACTGCCAAGATGAATCTGGATCAAGAACTTTCTAAGAAGGCTGATTCCGAAGCAATTTATCAGGAATATGTTAAGGAGTTACAGGAGATTGAACTTCAGGCAAGAGATTTGAAGGATAATCTGGCTAAGTTAAATGATTCCTTATCTCAGAACACTCAGCAGAACAAGGAAAAAGAAGCTCTGATAGAACAACTGAACAAAAAACTAGAGAAGGAGCGCAGCTTAGAGCAGGAAGCGAATGAGAAGGCATCCGCGCTAAAGCTTGAGATGTCAGCCTTAGAGCAGAGCAATCAGTTTATCCTTGAGAATATTCGACGTGTAAAAAGAGAGATTGAAAAGCTGTTTGAGGAAGAGACCACTCTCATCTCTGATATAAAGCGTGCTTCCTTGGTTATAGAGGAAAAGAATCGAATGATTGGTCAGGCAGAAGAACAGATTGTGTCCTTTAACATCCAAATCACCGAATTAGAGGAGAAGATACGAAATCAATCTGCTAGGCGGGAACAAATTACCGGTATTCATAAGAATTTCTTTACCAAGAGAGAAGAGTTATCCAACCGAATGACGGAGCTGGATAAGGAATGCTTCCGACTGACCAGCCAACGTGATAAAATCATTGAACAGACCGACCTACAAATGAGCTACATGTGGGAGGAATATGAGTTGACCTACTCGACGGCAGCCGAGTATCCGATTGATGAAGAAATCAGTCTGACCCAGGTGAAAAAAATGATTGGGGAGATTAAGACCAAAATCAAAGAACTCGGTGATGTGAATGTTAACGCAATTGAAGATTTCCGTAATCTTTCAGAGCGATATGAATTCCTGCATACTCAACGTGAAGACCTGATTAAGGCGGAGGAAGCATTATTACAGATTATCAATGAGCTGGATACCGAGATGCGAATACAATTTGAAGAGAAGTTTAAAGCCATTAACGATGAGTTCAATGTCGTATTTAAGGAATTATTCGGTGGTGGACAAGCAGATCTGGAGCTTACAGAAAGTGAAGATATTCTGGAAGCGGGTATCCGAATCAATGCACAGCCACCTGGTAAGAAGCTTCAGAACATGATGCAACTATCCGGTGGTGAGAAGGCTCTAACAGCAATCTCTTTATTATTTGCGATTCAGAATTTAAAGCCTTCTCCTTTCTGTCTATTGGATGAGATTGAAGCCGCTTTGGACGATTCCAATGTTGGACGTTTTGCGAAATATTTGCATAAGCTGACCAAGGACACTCAGTTCATTATCATTACCCATCGTCGAGGTACCATGGCAGCTGCTGATATATTATACGGTATCACAATGCAAGAGAAGGGGGTATCTACCTTAGTATCCGTCAACCTGATCGAAGGCCAGTTGGATAAATAAGCTTCATTAAATAATGATTATAGAATAAATTAATAGTAATCATCATACATAGGATCCCCGCCTGCTTAAGGCGGTGGATCTTATCATTCATATGATAATTTCGCAAAGTATACTTTCTATCATTTTAGAGGCAGACAGCATATAGTACCGGACTCAACATACAGTTTTTAATAAAAATGAAAAATGCTCTTGCTTGTAGGTCTTTGAAATGATATTATGAATTTTAATAAAATCGGAATGTTATAATTATACAAAATGTGAATAGTTATTTGCTTGTCAAAATGCCACTATAGCATCAAGGATATATAATGTGAAAGGTATGGTTATAGGAAATGGGAGAGAATAAATCAGGTTTTTTCAGTAAATTAGTACAGGGTCTGTCTAAGACACGCAATAGTATAGCTCATGGAATAGACGCAATTTTTAGCGGCTTCTCCAGCATTGATGATGATTTTTATGAAGAGCTGGAAGAAATCCTTATCATGGCAGATCTTGGTATCAATACTACCACGGCTATTATAGAAAATCTTCGTCAAAAGGTGAAGGAGAATAAGATCAAGGATCCATCCGAATGTCGGCAACTATTAATTAACAGTATGAAAGAGCAGATGCAGCTTGCTGATAATGCTTATGAATTTGAAAACAGAAAATCAGTTGTGTTATTAATCGGTGTGAATGGTGTTGGTAAGACTACCTCCGTTGGTAAGCTTGCCGGTCAAATGAAGGATATGGGTAAAAAAGTTATGGTTGCTGCAGCCGATACTTTCCGTGCCGCGGCCATAGAGCAGCTGACGGAATGGGCTCACAGAGCCAATGTTGATATTATCGCACAGAGGGAAGGCTCCGATCCCGCTGCAGTAATTTATGATGCCGTAACCGCAGCAAAATCACGAAATACGGATGTATTATTGTGCGACACCGCAGGACGTCTTCATAATAAGAAAAACCTTATGGAGGAATTGAAGAAAATTGACCGTGTTATTGAACGTGAATATCCCGAGGCCTATCGTGAGACCTTAGTTGTTTTGGATGGTACCACTGGTCAGAATGCACTTGCTCAGGCTAAGGAATTCAATGAAGTAGCTGAAATTACAGGTATCGTCCTTACCAAGCTGGATGGTACTGCAAAGGGTGGTATTGCCATCGCAATCCAATCCGAGCTAGGTATTCCGGTAAAGTACATCGGTATCGGTGAAAAAATTGATGATCTCCAGAAATTCAATGCAGAGGATTTTATCAATGCATTGTTCCAAAAGAATGAAGCGTAATCTCGTTTTGCGATACCTTTAATTCATGACAAACGAAAGATCGTGATATGGTCTTTCTATTGTATATTTGCAGACAATGATAAGAAGAGAGTTTTGTAACTGCACATTTACAAGCTCCCATCCTATAAATTTTAACGTGTGACCACACGTAGATGGAGGGTTAAACAATGATGACATTAGATAAGTTTGAAGAAGCAACAGAAGCCGTTAAGAAGGTAATACTGCGTACGGAGCTGGTTTACAGCGACTATTTCTCCAATACCACCGGCAATAAGGTATATCTTAAGCCTGAAAACATGCAATTTACCGGTGCTTATAAGGTTCGTGGTGCTTATTATAAGATTAGTACCCTGACCAAGGAAGAGAGAGAACGAGGTCTTATTACTGCTTCTGCCGGTAATCATGCTCAGGGAGTCGCTTATGCAGCAAAACTCTATCAAGCGAAAGCAATTATTGTTATGCCATCCACTACACCATTAATTAAGGTGAATCGTACCAAGAGCTATGGTGCAGAAGTTATTTTATATGGAAATGTCTATGATGAAGCATGTCAATATGCACTTCAGCTATCCCAGGAAAAGGGTTATACCTTTATTCATCCCTTTAATGATGAGGGCGTAGCAACTGGTCAGGGAACCATTGCTATGGAGATATTTAAAGATCTTCCGACCGTAGATATTATTCTGGCTCCAGTTGGTGGCGGCGGTCTATTGGCCGGTGTCGCTACTCTGGCTAAAATGCTTAATCCCAATGTCAAGGTAATCGGTGTAGAGCCTGCAGGTGCAGCCTGCATGAAGGAATCCTTAAAGGCCGGGCATGTTGTAACGCTTCCTCATATAGATACCATCGCTGATGGTACTGCCGTGAAGACTCCTGGAGATGTAGTATTTCCATACATTCAGAAATATGTGGATGATATAATAACCGTTGAGGATCAGGAGCTGATTGTTAACTTCTTAGATATTATTGAGAATCATAAAATGGTAGTTGAAAATTCCGGCCTTCTTACCGTGGCAGCATTAAAGCATCTAAATTGCAAGGATAAGAAGGTGGTTTCCATCCTTAGTGGCGGAAATATGGATATCATTACAGTGGCTTCTATTGTACAACACGGTCTCATACAGAGAGGCAGAGTGTTTACCGTATCCGTATTGCTTCCAGACCGTCCCGGTGAGCTTGTGAATGTGGCAAGCATCATTGCCAAGGCTCAGGGTAATGTTATCCGACTTGACCACAACCAGTTCGTAAGCATTAACCGGAATGCCGCTGTGGAACTCACCATTACTATGGAGACCTTCGGTCAGGAGCATAAGCAGGAGATAGTACAAGCTCTCATCGATCATGGTTATAATCCTAAGATCTGCCAGCCAAATAAATTATACTAGGGTATCGTTGTTTTACATAGAAAACATTAAAAAGTTCGTCTATTTTACCGATATAGCAAAGGTTTACAAATACTGCCAACATTGATATAATGGAAACGTAGTGAGCATATTGCAAGCTCGCTTGTGAATATGCGATCGGAGTGAAAGATCATGAACATGTTTTATGTTCATGATATAATGGAAACGTAGTGAGCATATCGCAAGCTCGCTTGTGGGTATGCGATCGGAGTGAAAGATCATGAACATGTTTTATGTTCATGATCTAATACGAGTAACTTTATATTCTGTTAATCATTAGGTACATTGTAACCCTCTTGTAATCATGTAAGCACCCGGATACCCAATTAATATTGTAAATTTTCCGATTGATTTGCAATTTATTGCTGTAGAAGGTCATTCTTTGTCCAAAGGGTGTGTTAAACTATCATTATTCTAAGCAATATTCCTAATATTGAATTCAAATTATGTTTCTTGATTTAGTATTGACATTGCATAGGAAATAAGATAATATGAATACAAGAACATTAGTTCGTATTTTGAGGGCGTGGCCTTCATTAAAAGGGAGATTAGATATGGCAAAGGATGATAAAATAAGAGCATTGGAATCTGCTCTCGCTCAGATTGAAAAGCAATACGGCAAAGGCTCTATCATGAAGCTTGGTGATACGAATGCAAATATGAATATCGAGACGATTCCTACCGGTTCCATCAGTTTAGATATTGCATTAGGCTTAGGCGGTGTTCCAAAGGGAAGAATTCTGGAGATCTATGGTCCCGAGTCCAGTGGTAAGACAACAGTAGCACTTCATATGGTTGCTGAAGTACAGAAGAGAGGCGGCATTGCAGGCTTCATTGATGCCGAGCATGCTCTAGACCCTGTATATGCAAAGAATATTGGTGTAGATATTGATAATTTATATATTTCACAGCCGGATAACGGAGAACAAGCTCTGGAAATTACGGAAACCATGGTACGTTCCGGGGCAGTCGATATTATTATCGTTGACTCCGTAGCAGCATTGGTTCCTAAAGCTGAGATTGACGGTGAGATGGGTGATTCTCATGTGGGTCTTCAGGCAAGACTTATGTCACAGGCACTCAGAAAGCTTACTGCAGTAATCAGTAAGTCCAATTGTATCGTAGTATTTATTAATCAGCTCCGTGAGAAGGTTGGTGTAATGTTCGGTAGTCCAGAGACTACCACTGGTGGACGTGCCCTTAAGTTCTATTCCTCCATCCGTCTGGATGTCAGAAGGATAGAATCCTTAAAGCAAGGCGGCGAGGTTGTCGGCAACAGGACCCGTATCAAGGTCGTTAAGAATAAGATAGCTCCTCCCTTTAAGGAAGCAGAATTTGATATCATGTTCGGCAAGGGAATCTCCAGGGAAGGTGACATACTTGACCTGGCGGCAGAAGCTAGTATTATCATTAAAAGCGGCGCATGGTTTTCTTATAATGATGCCAAGATCGGTCAAGGACGTGAGAATGCAAAGCAATTTCTGCTAGATAATCCTTCCATTTGTGAAGAAGTTGAGGCAAAGGTAAGAGAAAAATATATGCTTCTACCTGCCAAGAATTATAATGAGGTTCTTGAATAAGTATTATTTACGGCTATAATAGATACATTTTGAGGCTGTTCTCGATAGAGTTAAAGATGGGTTATAAAGCTTTCGAAGCCATTCTTTCTCGCTACTCGGGAAGAGCCTTATCTTATGGATCTATATCAATTTATTACGATCTTATTATCTCTTAGCAGAGAGGTAGGATAAAGTGCGAAGAAAAAGCATCATCTTACTATCCACAAGTGTTGAGAAAAGCATCATAATACTTGGATATACCTATAAGATTTCTTTCAGGTATTGTTTGAGATGGCACAAAACGCCATCAGGGAGACTAACTATGATAATTACTAAGCTTGAAAAAGCAGAAAAATCCAAGGTCCGTATCTATATTGATGAGAAATTTGCATTTATATTAACCGAGAAAGAGCTGGAGAAGCTTTCTCTGGAAGAAGGTCAATCCATCCTTCCAGAACAATACGAAAAGCTGATTGAGCTTCTAATCTATCCAAAAGCGATTGATAAGGCACTTTTAATCCTTAAGTTTATGGATCGCTGCGAACAGGAGCTACGCATGAGGCTGTCCCGAGAGGAATACCGCGATGAGATCATCGATCGGGTAATCGAATACGTCAAACACTACGGTTATCTGAATGATGAACGTTTCGCTACAGCCTATGTTAGGTCTCGTAAAAACAGAAAAAGTAAAATGATGATTAGAAACGAACTACAACAAAAAGGGATCAATAAGGATCTTATTCAGACTGTGTTCGATACAGAATATGAAGCAGAAGCTTCTGAGGATGCCGAAATGATTGCAATTCGTAAAGCTATTGAAAAAAAGACTAAAAACCCACAGGGATTATCGGCAGAAGAAAAACAAAAGCTGATTGCATCTCTTTACCGCAAGGGCTATGACCTTAGTAAAATAAAACATAGCATTGAAAGTTATGAAACGTGAAATACAATTAATCCTTATCGTAGGTGCCTACGTCACTGAGTATGAAATACACAGCTGGTATAAACCAACATAAAAGGAAAATTCCCATATTTATGGTTTAACACACCGGTTTTTTCGAATTTGTCTTGCCTTTTCCAGGTAAATATAATACAATTAAAATCGGCAGAGAATTGATTATAAATTAACAATAGAAAAAATGGAGGGCTGAAAATGAGCAGTACAGCACAACTGTCAGCAAGAGAAAGAATTACATCTTTGCTTGACGACAATAGTTTTGTTGAAGTCGGCGCTTTCGTTACAAAAAGAAGTACAGACTTTAATTTACAGCAGAAGGAAGCTCCTGCTGACGGCGTTATTACCGGATATGGTGTGATTGATGGGAATCTTGTTTATGTTTATAGCCAAGATGCTAATTCCATGGGTGGTTCCATCGGTGAAATGCATGCAAAGAAAATAGTTCATATTTACGATTTAGCACTTAAGGTGGGTGCTCCTGTGATTGGTTTAATTGATTCAACGGGACTTAGATTACAGGAAGCAACCGATGCGCTGAACGGCTTTGGTGAAATCTATCTGAAGCAGACGCTTGCTTCCGGTTTGATTCCTCAGATTACCGCAATTTTTGGTAATTGTGGTGGTGGCCTGGCTGTGATGGCTTCTTTAAGTGATTTTTCTTTTATGGAGGGGAAAAATGCCAAGTTATTTGTAAACTCCCCCAACTCCTTAGCCACAAATTACAAGGAGAAATGTGATACCGCACAGGCTGACTATCAGGCAAAGAACGGATTGGTGGATTTTGTTGGAGCAGAAGCGGATATCCTTAATAAAATCCGCGATCTCATCTCTATTCTGCCTTCCAACAATGAGGATGATGCCTCTTATGATGAATGCAATGACGATTTGAACCGTCAGTTAACTCAGATTGCTTCAGAATTGACAGATACTGCTAAGGCACTGAGGGATCTTTCCGATGATAATTATTTCTTTGAAGCAAGGGCAAGCTATGCAAAGGAAATGGTTACCGGATTCATCCGTTTGAACGGTATGACGATCGGTGCAGTAGCAAACCGCACTGAGATTACCGATGCTTCCGGTAAAGCAATCGAAAAATTTGATGGAGGACTTACGACAGCCGGCTGTGAGAAAGCCAGTGCTTTCGTAAGATTCTGTGATGCCTTCAATATTCCGGTTTTAACCTTAACTCAGGTTAATGGTTATAAAGCAACCGTAGAAGAAGAGAAGACCATTGCAAAGGCATCCGCGAAATTGACCTATGCTTTTGCAAATGCAACTGTTCCAAAGGTAAATGTAATTATTGGAAAAGCCTATGGTACAGCATATATCACCATGAACTCGAAGCATATCGGTGCCGATATGGTATATGCGTTACCAACCGCTGAAATCGGTATGATGGAGGCAGGTCTTGCAGCTCAGATTATCTATGATGGAGAAGCTGCAGAGGTAGTGAAAGAAAAGGCAGCTGAGTATGAAAAGCTTCAATCCAGTGCGGAAGCTGCTGCAAAGCGTGGCTATGTAGACAGTATTATTGAGCCGGAGGCAATTCGCCAGCATGCAATCTATTCCTTTGAAATGCTCTTTACCAAGAGAGAGAATCGCCCTGCTAAAAAGCATGGTACCAAATAGAATGAGGTGAGATTATGGGTACGGCAATGTACAAAGTAATCAGCCAGGCAATGGTTCTCAGTGATGCATCACTGAGTGACTATATCAGTTTAAATACATTGTTTGGTGCAGTAATTGTTTTAGCAGTGATTATGTTAATAATGCTAATCACATATTTCGTAAATATTAAACCTAAACTGAATAACCAATCCACATCTTCTCAGATGGTTAAAATATGTTCAGTTGACAATGAAATCTCACAAATTGTCAGCAATGAGGAGGACGAACTGATTTCCGATTGTGAGTTGGTAGCCGTAATTACAGCCGCAATATATGCTTCTATGGGTGATGCTGTACCGGCAGGAGGGTTAGTTGTCCGTTCCATTCGTAAATCGAATGCGAGCAAATGGAAGAATGCTTAGATACTATAATGCGATGTAGATAGCATGACACACTACGGTGTCAATGAACAAGGAGGATTTCATTATGAAATATTATACAATAACCGTAAACGGTAATACCTATGATGTAACTGTTGAAGAAGGTGCTAGAACTGTTCAATCTGCCGCACCAGTAGCAGCTCCCGTTGCAAAACCCGCTGCTGCGCCTGCACCTGCACCCGCACCGAAGGCTGCTGAGACTCCTGCACCTGCTGCATCTGCTGCACCAAGCGGAAGCACCGGTAGTATTAAGGTAAGTTCCCCGATGCCCGGAAAGATTGTTTCTGTAAAAGCTGCTGCAGGCCAGGCAGTAAAGAAGGGTGATGTTCTTCTTATTCTCGAAGCTATGAAGATGGAGAATGAAATCGTATGTCCTCAGGACGGAACCGTTGCAAGTATTAATGTTTCTGCCGGTCAGACCGTAGAAGCCGGAAACTTACTTGCTACTTTAAACTAGTGTTAAAAGGTTGTGCTTTTGAAGTTAAGCAATAACACACGGCACAAACAAACACAAAGTGTAGGTATGTTATGTAAATCACAGATGAAATAACATTAACAGGAGGTAGAGTAATGGCAGAACAAGTTAAGAAACCAGTTAAAATAGTCGAGACCATATTAAGAGATGCTCACCAGTCCCTGATTGCTACAAGAATGGCAACGGAAGAGATGCTTCCTATTCTTGAAACAATGGATAAGGTAGGCTATCATGCAGTAGAGTGTTGGGGTGGTGCAACCTTTGACGCATCCTTACGCTTCTTAAAGGAAGATCCTTGGGAAAGACTTCGCAAGATCAGATCTGGTTTTAAGAATACAAAGCTACAGATGTTATTCCGTGGACAGAATATATTAGGCTATCGTCATTATGCAGACGATGTAGTAGCGTATTTTGTTCAGAAATCAATCGCTAACGGTATCGATATTATTCGTATCTTTGATGCTTTGAATGATATTCGTAACCTGGAATGTGCCGTAAATGCTACTAATAAGGAAAAGGGACATGCCCAAATTGCTATTTCCTATACCTTAGGAGATGCATATACAACAGAATATTATGTAAAGATGGCAAAGAGAATTGAAGAGTTGGGTGCTTCCTCAATCTGTATCAAGGATATGGCCGGCTTACTCGTTCCATATGAAGCAACTGTTCTGGTAGGAGCATTAAAGGAAGCTGTCAGCATACCGATTGATCTGCATACCCACTATACCAGTGGTGTTGGTGGTATGACTTACCTTAAGGCAGTAGAAGCTGGCTGCGATATCATTGATACAGCAATGTCTCCTTTTGCTATGGGAACCAGCCAACCAGCAACTGAGGTTATGGTTGAGACCTTTAAGGGAACACCTTACGATACCGGCTATGATCAGCAGATTTTAGCAAAGATAGCTGATTATTTCCGTCCGCTTCGTGATAAGGCGTTAGATACCGGTTTGTTGAATCCTAAGGTTATGGGTGTTGATATCAAGACCCTGTTATATCAGGTTCCCGGCGGTATGCTTTCTAACCTGGTGTCTCAGCTGAAGGAGCAGAATCAGGAAGATAAATATTATGATGTATTACAAGAGGTTCCGAGAGTTCGTAAGGACTTTGGTGAGCCCCCGCTTGTTACTCCTTCCAGCCAGATTGTTGGTACCCAGGCTGTACTGAATGTACTTGCTGGCGAACGATACAAGATGGTTACCAAGGAGACTAAGGCTTTGTTGGCTGGCGAATACGGACAGACCGTAAAGCCCTTCAATGCTGAGGTACAGAAGAAAGTAATCGGAGATAAAAAACCGATTACCTGCCGTCCGGCTGATTTGATTAAGCCTGAGCTTCACAAGATTGAAGCTGAGATTGCAGACTGGAAGGAGCAGGATGAGGATGTATTATCCTATGCATTGTTCCCTCAGGTTGCTATGGACTTTTTCAAATACCGTCAGGCTCAGAAAACCGGTGTTGACGTAGCGGCTGCAGATAAAGCAAATAAAGCTTATCCAGTATAATCAAACGAGTAAATTTCACTTTAATATATGATCAAAAGGAACATGTCATGAAAGACGATATCGTTATTCATGACATGTTCCTTTTGTATAATTATACACATTATTTAAACGAGCATCGTTTTCCACAAGCTTAAAAATCATTGACATCAAATCTCTTATCTGTTATATTTATACTAAATTATACAAATATTTCTTATTGTTATTAACAGTAGAAAAGGGATGTTATTTTGAATAACTTACGATGGGCAATTGATTTCATTAAATCGGGGCTTTTTATTAGCATAGTAGTATTGTTATTAATAAGCTTTAGTATTGTTATTCTTGTTAAGTATAAAGTGATAAAATACAAACTTATGAATAATAATTTAGAGGATCGAGATGATCTTTTACATACTTTTTGTTCTAGTATAGATGATGTCGTTATTATATATAATTCAGAGGAACATCAATTTGAATACATCTCACCAAACTTTGAAAATATCTTGGGATTCAATAGTATAACACTGCACGTGAATAAAAATACAATATTTGATTATGTATCACCGGAGAAAAGAGATGAATACATAGAACTCTTTACCTCCTCTAAACTGACTAATTTTAAGGAATTAGAGTTCGAGTACAACCATCCTGCCAACCATCAGTTGCAATGGCTAGTCATTCGGCTCTACCCTGTTATGAGGAATCATAAAGTTACCCGCTATATCACCTGTATTAAAGATAAAACAGAAGAATATAATACACATACCTCAATATTAGAAGCTCTTGAAACATCCCAAAAAGCAAATGAAGCCAAGAAGGAGTATTTGTCACATATCAGTCATGAGCTAAAAACACCGATTCATAATATAATCGGAATAACCGAGATTGCTATGAATTCCATATCGGATACCAATAAAGTAATGAACTGTTTAAAAAAGCTTCATTTTTCATCGAATAGTTTACTTTCATTAATAAATAACATTCTTGATATGGCTAAAGTAGATAGCAATAAACTTATTTTAATTAATGAACCTTTTTATCTGAAAAAAGTCATTAATGAGTTCTCCTTTGTCATATCTTCTTTGGCAGAAATCAAAAATGTTGAATATAAGCTGATCATTCATCCTTCTGCTCATGATTACCTGGTGGGTGACAGTCTTAGGATTACCCAAATTCTTGGAAACTGCCTTTCGAATTCCATTAAATTCACTCCCTCCGGTGGTATGGTAACACTAGAAGTACGGGAATTGGAGTATACATCAAAGGGGAGCCTCTTTCGATTCCAGATCACCGATAACGGGAGAGGAATGGAGGAAGATTATATCAATCGAATTTTTGAACCTTTTGATCAGGAGAATTATATGATCGGTACTAAATTCGGTGGAAGCGGTTTGGGAATGTCAATCACTAAGACACTTGTGGATCTGATGGGTGGAACGATACTGGTTAACAGTAAGGTTGGAGAAGGGACAGAGATTACTATTGATCTACTTCTTATCGCAGCTGATTCTCCTGTATCCGATACAGAAGAGAGTTCTCCAAAAGCAGAGTATGACTTTGCCGGTATGCGTGTTCTGGTTGTAGAGGATAATGAAATCAATCTGGAGATTGTAACAGAAGATTTAAAAAGTATGAATATACAGGTTGAAACCGCTGCGAATGGTAATACTGCGGTTGAGCTTTTCCAAGCATCGGAAGAAGGGTATTATAACATGATCCTAATGGATATTCATTTGCCTGACCTCAGTGGCTATGAAGCAAGCAGCTTGATACGTTCCTCCCATCATCCTGATGCAGATCAAATCACAATTATTGCGATGACAGCAGATAACTTTATTAATGATTTTTCTTATATACAATCCGGTATCAATTATCATATATCAAAACCAATTGATCTAAACAAATTATATTCAATCGTTAATTCTATTTGGCATTAAGATGGTTGACTCATTGTTTATTGAAAGCATTATGAATTTTATAAATTGAAGGGATTCTATGGAGCAGTTAACATTGAAACTGAAGGAACACAGGATCGATACCGATGGTGTCATTGCTCGACTAGGCGGTAAAGAGAATATATATCTTACGATATGTAAAAAATTCATTAACGATAACAGCTATTCGTCTGCCCGGGAAGCTATAAAAAAGGGGGATTTTACTGAGGCCGGAAAATGCATCCATACCTTGAAGGGGGTTGCTGCTAATCTTGGTTTTATTTATCTTCACGCTTTATGCAACAATTTATTGAATGAGTTGGAGAATCTTGATTTTAACTTGTTCAATCATGACTTCATAAGCCTGGGTCAGGAATATGATATTATCATTTCTATCTTAAAGGAGAATTTCTAAATGGTAATAGGCAATTAAGAATTATTTACATATTATATTGATGGTGTTCAGAAAAATAAATTGATGGTGTTAAGAAAAATACTTGACAACTCATCTTAAAAACGTTATACTACCATCTGTAAAGAAAATTCCTTTACAGGTGGTGTTTTTTATGAAGCAGAATGAAACACAGATTGATAAATTGGATGAAATCGTTACCTTATCCATCCTCTATGATTTTTATGGTGAGTTATTAAGTGTTCATAAAAAGCAGATATTTGAGGATTATATCCTGAATGACTTATCCTTAAGCGAAATTGCTGCAGAACAGGGTATCAGCAGGCAAGGTGTATACGATATTGTAAAACGCTGTACACAGGAATTAAAAGAATACGAAACAAAACTATCCTTAGTTAGCCGATTCCAATCAATTAAAGATAAGCTTACCGATATTAAGAATATTATTCAGACGGCTGAAGCCACAAAGGATATCACTAATATTAACACAATAACAACATTGGCAGATGATATTTTAAAGGAGCTGTAATTCATATGGCATTTGAAAACCTATCAGATAAATTGCAGAACATATTTAAAAACCTCAAAGGAAAAGGTCGTCTTTCTGAAGCAGATGTTAAAAATGCTTTGAAAGAAGTGAAGATGGCTTTACTTGAGGCTGATGTTAACTTTAAGGTTGTTAAAAATTTCGTCAATACTGTTACCGAGCGTGCCGTCGGACAGGATGTATTAAACAGCCTAACTCCCGGACAGATGGTAATCAAGATTGTGAATGATGAGATGGTTAAGTTGCTAGGCGAACAGACCGTTGAGATACAGATGAAACCGGCAAGTGATATTACCGTAATCATGATGTGTGGTCTGCAGGGTGCCGGTAAGACGACTACCGTCGCAAAGTTAGCCGGAAAGTTGAAGTCCAAGGGCCGTAAACCCTTACTGGTTGCTTGTGATATTTACCGTCCTGCGGCGATTGATCAGCTACAGATTAATGGTAACAAGCAGGGCGTTGAAGTGTTCTCCATGGGAGATAAGCATAAGCCTCTGAATATTGCAAAAGCAGCAATGGAGCATGCAACGAAGAATGGTTATAACGTAGTTATGTTAGATACTGCAGGTCGTCTTCATATTGATGAAGCTATGATGGAGGAGCTGCAGGAGATTAAAGCTAATATTACAGTGCATCAGACTATATTAGTTGTGGATGCTATGACGGGTCAGGATGCGGTAAATGTATCCGAGATGTTTAATGAAAAGCTATCCATAGACGGCGTTATTCTTACGAAACTGGACGGTGATACCAGAGGTGGTGCAGCGCTTTCCATCAGGGCTGTTACTGGAAGACCGATTCTTTATGTTGGTATGGGTGAGAAGCTATCGGATTTGGAGCAATTCTACCCGGATCGTATGGCCTCCCGTATCCTTGGGATGGGAGATATTCTTACATTAATCGATAAAGCTCAGGCGGATTATGATGCAGATAAAGCAAGGGAATTAGAGAAGAAAATCAAGAAAGCAGAGCTTGATTTCAATGATTTCCTGGAACAGATGCAACAAATGAAGAAGATGGGTGGTATGGCAGATCTTCTCGGTATGATCCCTGGAATGGGAAAACAGCTTAAGGGTGTAGAAATTGATGACAACGCACTTTCCTCTACGGAAGCAATTATCTATTCCATGACGAAGGCAGAACGTTCTAATCCGGATTTACTCAATCCTTCCCGTAAGAGAAGAATTGCAGCCGGAGCTGGTGTGGACATCAGTGAAGTGAATGCCCTGGTAAAGCAATTTGAACAGTCCAAGAAGATGATGAAGCAGTTTTCCGGTATGATGGGAAAAGGCAAAAAACGTGGCGGCTTTAAAATGCCCTTTGGTTTTTAGAGTTGTATTTAGTCCCTGAAATCATTTTGATTTAATGTGGACCTTTACAATAGATTTAAAACTTTTAAGGAGGTGAAATAAATGGCAGTAAAGATTAGATTAAAGAGAATGGGACAGAAGAAAGCTCCTTTCTATAGAATCGTTGTTTCTGATTCCAGAACACCTAGAGATGGTAGATTCATCGAGGAAATCGGTACCTATGATCCTACTCAGAATCCTAGCACTTTCAAGGTAGATGAAGAAGCAGCTAAGAAGTGGTTAGCAAACGGTGCACAGCCTACCGATACAGTAGGTAAAATCTTAAAGAATGCAGGTATACTTTAATTATCATCGGTGTAGTTTGTTCGCGGTGATTCCGCAGAATGGAGATTTATATGATGAAGGAATTAGTAGAAGTAATTGCTAAATCACTCGTAGATCATCCCGATGAGGTTGTAGTTACGGAAAAAGAAACCGATAAGGCAATTGTTGTGGAATTAAAAGTCGCTTCTGAAGATATGGGTAAGGTAATCGGCAAACAAGGCCGTATCGCTAAGTCCATTCGTACCGTAGTAAAAGCAGCCGCAACAAAGGATGACAAAAAGGTAGTAGTTGAGATTCTGCAATAGCAGTAAATTCAATTGCAGTTTTTCCTGTACTGAAAGACAGAAGCTGTCTGTTATGTCATATGAAATGTCATTTTCATAAGGGACATAGTAGCACAGCTTCTTTTTTATTCCTTCTAACAGTCATCATACACACTTTTCAAATGGATTGATAGTATGCTTTTTGTAAGGTATGATATGTTTGAAAGTAGGTTTATTACGGATTATTTAACTCTTACTTATTTTGGTACAATATGCTCCATATGTATTTAGCTTTAGCGGTTATGGGCAGCTTGATTAATAGTAATTGTATGAGTTTTTATATATACTAATAAGAAACGTAAAAGAAATAATGCGCAGATAGAGTCGCAGCTATGGAGGTATTATGGATAATTATCTTAGAGTCGGAGTTATTACAACCACCCACGGGGTTCGCGGAGAAGTCAAGGTGTTTCCAACAACTGATAATCCGAACCGCTATAAGGATTTACAAAAGGTATTGCTAGACACTGGGAAAGAAATGCTTACCTTGGAGATAGAGGGTGTAAAATTCTTTAAGCAGCTGGTAATACTTAAGTTTAAAGGAATTGATAATATTAATGACATTGAAAAGTATCGTGGGAAGGATCTTTTAATCCCAAGAGAGGATGCAGTCGCACTCGAAGAGGGCGAGTATTTTATCTATGATTTAATTGATTCCTCTGTGTTCACCGAAGATGGCAAGGAATTGGGTGTATTATCTGAAATTCTTACAACCGCTGCAAATGATGTTTATGTAGTAAAGACCCCTTCCGGTAAAGAGATATTGATCCCATCTATTAAAGATTGCATTCTTGATATCGATATTGATAGTAAGAAGATTATAGTACATCTTCTGGATGGTCTGATCTGATCTTTACTATTATAAATCTTGATAATAGAAAGTTCGCAAAGCGTGCTTACAATCGTTTAATGCTAATAGAAAGGCATGGGTATTTTTATGAATTTTCATGTACTGACGCTGTTTCCGGATATGATAATGCAGGGATTGAATACCAGCATCACCGGGAGAGCAATTGATAAGGGACTGATCTCTATAAACGCAGTTAATATCAGAGATTTCAGTGAAGATAAACATAAGAGAGTGGACGATTATCCATACGGCGGTGGCGCAGGTATGGTAATGCAGGCCGAGCCAATCTATAAAGCCTATGGGTATCTGGTGAATCATATCAAGCTGGAGAGAGAAGCTTCTCATAGCTATCGTAAACCCAAGGTTATCTATGTTACCCCTCAGGGCAGTATATTTAATCAGAGCATGGCTCAGGAGTTTGCCGAGGAAGAGGATCTTATATTCCTTTGCGGCCATTATGAAGGTATAGATGAGCGCGTTCTTGATATGGTGGTGACCGATTATGTATCCATCGGTGATTATGTCCTCACTGGTGGTGAATTACCGGCGATGGTTATGATTGACGCGATTTCAAGATTGATTCCCGGTGTATTGAATAACGACATATCCTCCGAATTCGAATCCTTTCAGGACAGCTTACTGGAATATCCTCAGTATACAAGACCGGAGGTGTTCATGGGTAAGAAGGTACCCGAGGTCTTGCTGACCGGACATCATGCGAATATCGATGCCTGGAGAAGGCAGCAATCCATTCTCCGAACCTATGAAAGACGACCCGACCTATTGGAGAAGGCAAACTTAACGGAGGAAGAGGGCGAGTTCCTGACGAAATTGATCTTTCAGAAGAATTTTGATGTATATGAAAGCTAATTTTGCTGCATGAATTAGCGCCCAAAATATCACTTGAAATTGTTGGATATAACTCAACGCATGCGGCTATCATAATTCAGACCCTGCATTAATGTACAGAATGAGTTCGGTCCATGATTTTCAAATAGGAGTATTTGCATTCGTCGGTACTTAGATCGAACTCATATCATCAATATGGCTAGGGTCTGGACAGTAATTTAAGTATACAATTTCAAGAAAAAGTACTTGCAATTGCTGGATGTTTATGTTAAAGTAAGTTGTTGTGAGAATGGATGGTCCTCTGACTCAGATTCGTGTCAAGAACATCTAAATATGAAGGAGGTCACAAAATGAACGATATTATTAAGAGTATTGAAGCTGAGCAGTTGAAAGCATCTGTTGCAGAATTCAACGTAGGCGACACGGTTCAGGTTTACGCAAAGGTAAAGGAAGGTAACCGTGAGAGACTTCAGGTTTTCGAAGGAACTGTATTAAAGAGACAGAATGGTGGTTCTAGAGAGACTTTCACCGTTAGAAAGACATCCAATGGTATTGGTGTAGAGAAGACTTGGCCAGTTCACAGTCCTAGTATTGATCGAATTGAAGTAATCAGACGCGGTAAAGTTAGACAGGCTAAGCTATTCTATTTACGTAATAGAGTTGGTAAGAGAGCTAAAGTTAAAGAGTTAATGAGATAGTACCACAAAGGGACAATACTTACGTGATTGTCCCTTTTTTAACACGAAGAAAGGCTGAGTATCTGTATGGATTATGATTTCGATAAAGAAAGCAAGAAGCCATTGGTCATGAAAATATTCATCAAGACATTAATTTGGGCTGCTCAGATTGCAGCTGTGATATTTTTGGCTTATTTTATCGTATATTATGCTTTAGAACGCACGAATATGGTCGGTATATCAATGGAAACCACATTGGCAGACAAGGATCAGATCATTATCAATAAATTTTCCTACCGATTTTCAGAACCAGAGCGTTTTGATGTAATTGTATACGAGCAAAGCGGTAAGGAGCACAGCTATTATGATATTAAACGTATCATCGCTTTACCTGGTGAAAAGCTGCAGATAAAGGATGGTCTTATATATATTAACGGCGAAGTCATTGATGAAATTGTAAATGTTGAGCCTATGGGAAACTACGGACTCGCCGCTGAAGAGATCCTTTTAGAAGAGAATGAATATTTTGTATTGGGAGATAATCGTAATAACAGCGAGGACAGCCGTTTTGCCAGCGTTGGAATGATTCGACGGGAAGAAATAGTTGGTGAAGCCTTTATTCGAACATCCCCCTTTAACTTTGTAAATAAATTAAATTTGATTAAGGAAACAAAATCAGAGGAAAGCGAGTAACCTCAAGTAGGTCCTTTATAAACCTTGCGTTACAGCTTAAATTTACGGTTTTGTGGTAGAATGGAGATTTTTATGCATTTTCAATGGTATCCAGGTCATATGGCCAAGGCAAAACGTACCATGCAGGAGGATATGAAGCTGATCGATGTGGTAATTGAACTGGTAGATGCCAGAATACCATATTCCAGCACGAATCCCGATATTGATACGTTAGCAAAAAACAAATCACGAGTAATATTACTCAACAAAGCCGATATGGCAGACCAGCGTTACAACAACGCATGGAAGGAATACTTTGAGTCGAAGGGTTATTTTGCAACTCTGGTAAATTCCAAGAATGGTCAAGGTGTAAAACAGGTTCAGGATATTGTGAATAAAGCCTGTCAGGCTAAAATCGAACGAGACCGAAGGAAAGGAATTCTTAATCGTCCGGTACGTGCCATGATTGTCGGCATCCCTAATGTAGGCAAATCCACCTTTATTAATAGCTTTGTTGGAAAGGCTTCGACAAAGACAGGGAATAAACCAGGTGTTACGAAGGGGAAGCAATGGATTAGACTGAGCAAGACCATAGAGCTTCTGGATACGCCAGGTATTCTTTGGCCTAAGTTCGAGGATCAATCCGTAGGACTGAAGCTGGCCCTAATCGGCTCCATTAATGATACCATTATCAATACCACGGACCTTTCTCTCGAATTGATTTTATTACTACAGAAATTATATCCCGAGGTATTAGTAGATCGATATGGTATAGATCCCTCAGAAGAGGTACTGGATATCAAGGGAGCGGCTAAGGTGTTGGAACAAATCGCATTTAAGCGCTCCTGCCTTATTAAGGGTGGCGAACCCGATTTGGATCGTGCTGCAGGACTTTTGGTGGATGATTTTAGAAGTACTAAGCTTGGTAATATCACTCTTGAGATTCCACCTGTGAGAAATAAAGAAGGGGACAACGTCGAGGAAACTTTAATGTCAGAGACATCGACGGAGGTTTAGTCCCTCTACGGCGTCTACACTTGGACAAGATAAACAATAGCCATGTTTCGTTCGTAGGAATATGGACATAAAGCCTTCGTATGATTATGGACATGTTTTGTTCGTATGAATAGGCTTTCTGGCATTAATATATATTATTTAATACACTTAGGAATGGGGAGGCGGCTCCTATGACAGCAGAACTTAATTCAAATAATGAAGTACCAAAGAAAATATCTCTGATCAAGCTCGAATTCATGCAAGCTGAAAATGATGATATCCCTGCTTTATTGGAGAAATACAGTACCGATGAACGCAGCGGTGTCATTACCATCTGTAATCAATATCGTAATAAAACTCTATCCCTTCAAAAGGAATTAATTCGCTTGGAGAAGATGAAGGAATACGAGAAGAAATATAGTGATTATGAATATATTTGCGGAATTGATGAGGTAGGAAGGGGCCCCTTTGCTGGGCCGGTTATTGCGGCTGCCGTTATACTGCCGAAGGATTGTGAAATCCTTTATATCAATGATTCAAAGCAGCTCTCAGAGAAGAAGCGAGAGGAGCTTTATGATGAGATTATCTCAAAGGCTATTGCTTACGGTATCGGTAGTGTACCGCCAAACCAGATTGATGAAATCAATATTCTTCAGGCAACCTATGAAGCGATGCGTAAGGCAATCGGTAACCTGAAGATAAAGCCCGATCTTCTATTAAATGATGCGGTTACGATCCCGGGTGTCGATATTAAACAGATTCCAATTATCAAAGGAGATGCTAAAAGTATTTCAATAGCCGCCGCCAGCATCGTAGCAAAAGTAACCAGAGATCGGATGATGGGAGCTTATCACAAGGTCTTTCCACAATATGATTTGGCAAGCAATAAGGGCTATGGCTCCGCAAAGCATATCGAAGCAATTAAGCAATATGGTCTGACGCCGATTCATCGTAGATCCTTTGTGAAGAATTTTATTACAGAGGATTAGATTGAATATCATCGATTTATCAGTAAGCTTACATTAGACAGACGCTTCACGAACTATCTATTGTCATGAATTAGTGCTGCCGCTCAGATCATGGCTTTTTGGCAGCGAGTAATATTAGGAGGATTATGTATGGAAGATAAGAATATGACTCCAAAACAAAAGACTGCTGTCGCTATTTCTTATGATCCGGATCAGGAGGCACCGAGGGTAATCGCTTCGGGCAGAGGTTATCTGGCTGAGAGGATGATTGAAAGGGCAAAGGAAGCTGATATTCCCCTTCATAAAGACGAGAAGCTGGCAAGCACCTTGTCCAAGCTTGAAATCGGAGATATGATACCTCCTGAGCTATATGAGGTGGTGGCAGAGGTACTAGTCTTTGTCGACCGAATGGATCGAATTAAGAGTAAGGTTGGTCTGGATCATGAATAACAGAGAGGTCGGAACAGAATATGAGGGGAAGGCTTCCAGATATCTCGAGAAAAACGGATATCGGATATTGGAGCGCAACTTTCGCTGCAAAATAGGCGAGATCGATTTAATTGGGCGAAACGATGGGTATCTTTGCTTTATCGAGGTCAAATATCGTTCCAGTTCTTCTAAGGGCTTTCCTGCAGAGGCAATTACACCGAACAAAATTCGAAGAATCACACGAACCGCTCAGTATTATATGCTGCTTCATAAGCTTCCGGTGGACACCCCCTGTCGCTTTGACGCTGTAGTAATTCTTGAGAATGAGATTTCTCTGATTAAGAATGCCTTTGATGGCATGTAAACCGATTTGATGATGTAACATATAATTTATTAATAACACAGCTTAATATAGTATGGAGAGGTTACAATGAAGATTGAGAATACAATGAACGCACAGATTGATTTTAGCTTAGAGGTTCCCTATCTGTCATTTCCTGCATTATCGAATATCCCCTTCATTAAGCATGGCTTTTCAACCCGTATCGGCGGGGTTAGTGACGGAATGTTCTCCAGTATGAATCTAGGCAGAGGCAATGGCCCTGTCAAGGACGAGAAGGAGAAGGTACTTGAAAATTATCGAAGAATATCGAGAAGCATCGGAATCGATGTTAATAGTATTGTAATATCGCAGCAGGTACATAAGACCAACATCCGTGTTGTCACATACAAAGACCGTGGAAAGGGCTTATTTATTCCCCGAGATTTTGAACAAATCGATGGATTGATTACCAACGAGCCGGGTATTACTCTTGTTACCAAGTATGCGGATTGTGTTCCTCTCTATTTCGTTGATAGGAAGAGAAGAGCCATCGGATTAACCCATTCCGGTTGGAGAGGAACCGTCGCTGAGATTGGAAAATGTACAGTGGAGGAGATACATCGGCAATATGGCAGTGAACCAGAGGATATTATCGCTGTTATTGGACCTTCCATCTGCAAGGAATGTTTCGAGATTGGTGAGGATGTGGCGGTCGAATTTGAAAAAGCATTTCCTAAGGCTTATGAATTCAAAATTCTTGAAAGGATTGGCGATAGCAACAAATATCTTTGTGATTTATGGGCAGCGAACCGTCAGGTATTAATAAAAGCAGGTCTTCGTGAGGAGAATATTCATATAAGCGATGTCTGTACCTGCTGTAATGATGATATTTTATTTTCTCATCGTAAATCAGCCGGCAAGCGAGGAAGTCTTGCTGCCTTCCTTGCAATTACGGAATCACAGAATTCTTCGTTTTAAAATATTAAATGTCCATAAAAAGGATAGTTTTACTTTGAGCTGATATGATATGTTTAAATATTTATTCTATATAAGTAGAATGATGATATTTCAGGATTTGTTGCCTTCTAATTCAGTTCAGAAGGAAGCAACGAATCATGTTAGAAAGAAATGGTGTATGTTATGAAGAAAAAAGCGCACATTATTAAAGAAATAGAGATAGGAAGTATTGCTAATGAGCTGGAGCTTGCTCCCGGTGATGAACTTATCTCCATCAATGGAACTGTCATAAAGGATGTTCTTGATTATCATTATTTGATCAAGGATGAGGAGCTCACAGTTCTAATCCGTAAACCGGACGGCGAGGAGTGGGAGCTTGATATCGAGAAGGATTATGATGAAGATCTCGGTATCGTATTCGAAGAAGGCTTAATGGATGAATATCGCTCCTGTCGCAATAAGTGCATCTTTTGCTTTATTGATCAGATGCCACCGGGTATGAGAGAAACCTTGTATTTCAAGGATGACGATGCTCGCTTATCCTTCCTTCAGGGGAATTATATCACCTTAACAAATATGAGTGATGAGGAGATTGACCGAATCCTTTTCTATAAGCTGTCGCCGATTAACATTTCGGTACACACTACCAATGAAGAGCTTCGCTGTCGTATGCTCCATAACCGTTTTGCAGGAACTGCCTTAGATAAACTGAAACGCTTAAAAGAAGGTGGTATCACGATGAACGGACAGATCGTTCTCTGTAAGGGCTGGAATGACGGTGAGGAGCTGGAGAAGACCATTCATGATCTAGCCGCCTATTTACCGGAAATGCAGAGTGTATCTATCGTTCCGGTAGGTCTGACCAAGTTCCGGGAAGGGCTGGAGAAGCTGGAGGGCTTTCATAAAGAAGAAGCTCTTGTTGTTCTGGATACGATTCATCGTTGGCAGAACATCTTCCTGACTCATTACGGGACACGCTTTATCTATGCAAGCGATGAATGGTATATTACAGCGGGATTACCGATTCCAGATGCTGATTCCTATGAAGGCTATCCTCAGATTGAGAATGGCGTCGGCTTAATAAGGTCCCTTCAGGATGAATTTACCGAGTACTTCGATGAACTTACTGGAGATGAACGAATTAGGGAATTATCTATTGCTACCGGTGTTCTGGCTGCACCTTATATTAAGCAGCTGGTTCAGAAGCTAACAACTAAGTTTCCAAAGATAAATGTAGAGGTTCATACGATTATTAATAATTACTTCGGTAATGAAATTACGGTTGCCGGATTGATCACCGGAGGAGATATCACTGCGCAGCTAAAGGAGCAAAAGCTGGGAGAAGCACTCCTGATTCCGGACGTTATGCTTCGTAATGGAGAGACCGTTCTACTGGATGATGTAACGGTAGAAGAGATGGAAAATGCTTTACAAACCAAAATACGTATTGTACAATCAGATGGAAAGTCCTTCATTGATTCCATACTTACGGAAAATTAAATTTATGAATAGAAGGTAATAATTGAAAGGCAAAGGTAAAATATGAGTAGACCAATCGTAGCTATTGTCGGTAGGCCTAATGTAGGTAAATCAACACTGTTTAATGCTTTGGCTGGAGATCGCATCTCCATCGTCAAGGATTATCCCGGAGTAACAAGAGACCGCATTTATGCTGACGTTACATGGCTTAATACACAATTTACAATGATAGATACCGGTGGTATTGAACCGGATAGTAAGGATCAGATGCTGTCCTATATGAGACAGCAGGCTCAGATTGCAATCGATACTGCTGATGTAATCATCTTTCTGGTCGATGTAAGACAGGGTCTTGTTGATTCTGACTTTAAGGTTGCGGATATGCTTCGCCGTTCCGCTAAACCGGTAGTATTAGTAGTTAATAAAGTGGACAGCTTTGAAAAGCTGATGCCGGATGTATATGAATTCTACAATCTTGGCATTGGTGATCCGGTCCCGATTTCCTCCTCCGGTAAACTTGGTTTCGGAGACATGTTAGACGTGGTTACAAGTCATTTTACATCTGGCAATACTACGGAAATAGTTGACGAACGACCAAGAATTGCTATTGTTGGTAAGCCTAATGTCGGTAAATCGTCCATTGTAAACAAATTAGTCGGAGAGACCCGTGTGATTGTATCGGACATCGCAGGTACCACTCGTGATGCCATTGATACGCCGATCCGTCGCAATGGTAAGGAATATGTGCTCATTGATACTGCCGGCCTTCGCAGAAAGAGCAAAATCAAAGAGGAATTAGAGCGCTTTAGTATCATTCGTACGGTAACAGCAGTGGAACGAGCAGATGTGGTCGTTCTTGTTATCGATGCGGACGAGGGAGTAACGGAGCAGGATGCTAAGATTGCCGGTATTGCCCATGATCGTGGCAAGGGTATGATTATTGCTGTTAATAAATGGGATCTGATCGAGAAGAATAACAAGACCGTAAAGGAATATACTGAGGATATAAGACAAATTCTATCCTTCATGCCTTATGCTGAGATTTTGTTTATCTCCGCAGAGACCGGACAGAGACTTCACAAGCTGTTCGAGGTTATAGAGGTGGTTATCCAGAATCAGAATCTTCGTATTGCTACCGGTGTTCTGAATGAAATTCTGATGGAAGCAGTTGCCCTTCAACAGCCTCCTTCGGACAAAGGAAAACGCCTGAAGCTTTATTATATTACTCAGGTTTCGGTGAAGCCTCCGACCTTTGTAATCTTTGTAAATGATAAAGAACTCATGCATTATTCTTACACACGATATATTGAAAATAAGATCCGAGATGCCTTTGGTTTTGGCGGAACACCATTGAAGTTTATCATCAGGGAGCGAAAGGAGAACGAATAAGATGATTCTTAAAATCATTTTTTGTTTGATTTTTGGATATTTAATGGGATGCTTTTCAACAGCATATTTTGTAGGTAAAATCAACAAGGTAGACATTAGTAAATATGGAAGCGGTAATATGGGAACCACGAATGCGCTTAGGACACTAGGTGCCAAGGCAGGTGCCATAACCTTGATTGGTGATGTAATAAAAGCTGTGATAGCAATACTCCTTATTAAATTTATTATCTTCCCTGGTAACGAAAATATTGATTTGTTATCCATTTATACCGGTTTAGGTGTTGTCATGGGTCATAACTATCCTTTCTGGCTTAAGTTTAAAGGCGGAAAGGGAATGGCTGCAACCGGTGGTGTCATGGCTAGTCTGGATCCGCTGATTATTCCGATTGGCCTACCATTATTTGTTCTGTCAATCTTAATAACCAAATATGTATCGGTGGGCTCTTTAGTAGTCGCTGTATTGTTTCCTATTTGGATAGCAATCAGACATCCGGGAGACATACATATGTTGATTGTCGCATTACTATTTACGGCATTGGCATTTATTAAGCATCGTGAGAATATCAAGCGTCTCATGAATGGAACAGAAAATAAGATAGGACAACGCGTTAAGCTCGAAAAATAAAATCATAATAAGTCTACTTAGTAAAGGAGGAGCTTATGAGTAAAGTAAGTGTGTTAGGAGCAGGAACCTGGGGATGTGCCCTTGCAATTTTACTTGCAAACAATGGACATGAAGTAACCATTTGGACAAAGATAGATGCTGAGGCCCGGATGTTGAACGAGAATCGTAAAAACATGAAGAACTTACCCGGCGCTGAGATGCCAGACCAAGTGAAAATAACACTTGATTTGGAGGATGCCTGCAAGGATAAGGATCTGCTGGTAATGGCTGTTGCTTCTCCCTATATCCGTTCTACTTCTCATATTGCCAGCCCTTATATCAAAGAGGGTCAGATTATTGTTAATGTATCAAAGGGTATTGAGGATAAAACCCTCTATACTTTATCAGAGGTAATCAGTGAGGAAATTCCTCAGGCTGATGTCGCTGTATTATCCGGTCCCAGTCATGCGGAGGAGGTTAGCCGCGGTATACCGACTACGATTGTTGTCGGTGCTCAGAGTAGAGAAACAGCAAGATATATTCAGGATGTCTTCATGACAGATCTATTCCGTGTCTATACCAGTCCTGACATCATCGGTATTGAGCTTGGTGGCTCCTTAAAGAATGTCATCGCTCTGGCAGCCGGTTGTGTAGATGGTCTGGGCTATGGTGATAATACAAAGGCCGCATTAATGACCAGAGGAATGGCTGAAATCAGTCGCCTTGGTATTACGATGGGTGGCAAGATGGAGACCTTTGCCGGTTTATCCGGTTTCGGTGATCTATTTGTAACCTGTAACAGTAAGCACAGCCGTAACTGGAATGCCGGATACCTTATGGGTCAGGGCAAGTCCATGGAAGAGGCTATGCAACAGGTTGGACAAGTTGTAGAGGGTATCAATTCCGCACGTGCCGCCTTAGCTCTGGCTAAGAAAAACGATGTTGAGATGCCGATTGTAGAACAAATCAACCTTGTTCTCTTTGAAGGCAAGCCCTCCAAGGATGCGCTTTATGATCTCCTTGGAAGAGATAAAAGGAAAGAATACAAATCCCTGGAGTGGGAATAAATTCATTAAGCAGACGCCTATCAAAAAAGAGGGGCTTCGAATAATCATAAATCCTATCTGAATGCATAAAAAGCTGTAGTATTGATACAACAGCCTTTTATGCATTTTTCATTTCAGTAAAGCACACCTGCTTTTATAGGCTTCCAAGATCAAGGAATTAGTACAAAACGTATTGATTTATTAAAACGATTAGCGTTATAATGACAGTATTATTATCCAAGTCAAAATAGCATTATTAAAAGAGTACTAATTTGAATTTTGGAGTTTGATATGATAAATAGACATTTTTACGGGAGGTTAATATGATCGATGAAATTATCGAAATAGTGAGAGAAGCCGGTCAGATTATGTTGACAGCGAGGAATATTCAGAGCGGGGTAGTAAGCAAGGAGGGCAGGGCTAATTTTGTAACCAAGTACGATGTTGAAGTGCAACAATTTCTCTTTGCCAGGCTGGCGCAGTTGTATCCGACAGCTACCTTTATCGGAGAAGAGGAAGACCAGCGGTCTATTCCCGGTGAATACTGCTTTATCATCGATCCCATTGACGGAACCACGAACTTTATTATGGATTATCATCACAGTGCCATTAGCGTCGCATTAATGTATCACGGACAGATTGTGGCCGGTGTGGTATATAACCCATATCTTAACGACCTGTTCTATGCAGAACGAGGAACCGGCGCATTTCTTAACGATAAGCCCCTTAAGGTCACTGATCTGCCCCTGGCGGAAGGCTTGGTTTCTATCGGAACCTGCCCCTATTACCGGGATAAAGCAGATGACGTATTTGCCTTAACCCGTAAGCTATTCGACCAGGCTCTTGATATCCGTAGAACCGGCTCAGCAGCACTTGATCTCTGTTATGTAGCTGCCGGTCGCTTTGTATTATTCTTTGAACCGGTCCTTTCTCCCTGGGATTACTCCGCAGCTTCCTTAATCATCACCGAAGCCGGAGGCCTCGTCTCTACGATCAACGGCTCCGAACTTGACTATACAAAGGTTTGCGGCGTTGTTGCAGCTACACCTACCGCCTACGAGGAATTCTTTAAGCTATAGCAGTTTACTCCAGCAAATCAATGGAAATGGAGGTACTTTAGATGGCGAAGGAACTGTCGGAAATGACCCTGGAGGAATTGTGGGAGTTATTTCCCATTATACTAAAGGAATACAATATGGATTATCCAAGCTGGTATGAAGTTGAAAAAGAGAAGCTGGTCAAGAATTTTGCAGATGGAGTAATTGTAAGAATCAGTCATATCGGAAGTACCGCCGTACCTGGACTTTTGTCAAAGCCGATCATCGATATCCTGATGGAGGTATCAAAACAATGCGATATAAAGCATGTTTCCGACGGACTTAAAGCATCGGGATGGATCTTGATGAATTCGGTTGATATGCCAAACTTCAAACAATCCTATAATAAAGGCTACACAAAGTATGGCTTTGAGGAAAAGGTATTTCATCTACATCTTCGTTACATTGATGATTGGAACGAATTGTACTTTCGGGATTATCTGATCGAGCATCCGGAGATTGCTAGAGAATACGCTGTTTTAAAGGAGATGCTAAGGAATAAGTATGAACATAATCGGGATGCTTATACGGATGCAAAAGAAGAATTCGTAAAGACTTATACCCAACTTGCCAGAGATCAATACGGTGATCGTTATCTCTTTGATGTAAAAGCCCCCATTTAATGAATTTATTTTGTTATGTGATCACGATAGGTTGTATATTTACTGCTAATAAAGCAAAATAGAAGATGCTTTACATCAAATAATATAGTATATAATTGATATTGAAAAACGGTAAACGATATGCTACTATTAACTTCGTTGGGAATGAAGTTCTCCCTTGGTATTTACCTAAACTGCTATTATGCTGATGACTTCTGCGGAAAATACGCAGAAGTTGTCAGCTTTTTTTCATTACAATAGAACATTCACAAAGCGTACTTACTAGTGTTTATGCAATTATAAGGAGGATTTTATGCTTACAAGTCTAGCACTCATTTTTCTGTTAGGACTTATGTTAGGTGGTATATTTAACAAAATGAAATTGCCTAGTTTATTGGGTATGATTATTACTGGTATGATTTTAAGCCCCTATGCTCTGAATTTGTTGGATCCATCTATTGTGGGAATATCTGCCGACTTAAGACAGTTGGCATTAATTATTATCTTGACTAGAGCCGGATTGTCTCTTGATATTAGTGATCTTAAGAAAGTCGGTAGGCCTGCTATACTGATGTGTTTTGTACCTGCCTGTTTTGAAATTGCAGGTGTTATATTAATTGCACCAAGAGTATTCGGTATCTCTGTTATAGAAGCCGCTATTATGGGAAGTGTGATTGCAGCGGTATCGCCTGCCGTAGTCGTGCCAAGAATGCTTAAAATCATGGAAGAGAGTTATGGAAAAGAAAGGAGTATACCCCAATTAATTTTAGCCGGAGCCTCCGTAGATGACGTATTTGTAATCGTTCTATTCACCGCCTTTACTTCATTAGCGACAGGTGATAATTTTTCTGCAACAAGCATTCTACAAATTCCTATTTCCATTATATTGGGTGTTATAATTGGTGCTTTATTCGGTATCGGATTATGTATCTTTTTCAAGAAATTCCATATGCGCGATTCTGTAAAAATCCTTATTATCCTTAGCTTGTCGTGCCTTATGATTGAACTCCAGAATCAATTAGAGGGGATACTACCGATATCAGGATTACTTGCGATAATGAGTATGGGAATTACGATATTTCAAAAATACAATATACTAGCGAAAAGACTTTCTGTTAAATATAATAAGCTATGGGTTGCTGCAGAAGTATTACTATTTGTGCTGGTCGGAGCTACCGTAGATCTAAACTATGCAGTAAAAGCAGGAGTATATGCAATTTTGATCGTTTTGGGTGCATTAGTATTTCGTATGATTGGTGTTTATGTATGTCTTTTAAAAACCAGATTAACCAAAAACGAAAGATTGTTTTGTATGGTAGCATATACACCGAAAGCTACGGTACAGGCAGCGATAGGGGCAATCCCCCTCTCCATGGGATTAGCCTGTGGTCAACAGGTCTTAACAGTTGCCGTATTATCCATTTTAATTACTGCGCCTTTTGGTGCTATCTGTATAGACCGTTTATATCCAAAACTGCTGCGACGAGAATAATGATATGAAAGCATGTATTTTTAACTTTCATTAATATTCATAGAATGAAATACCCCTGCATATGCTTAACTATAACCATAAGGAGGGTTGGCACATGTTAGGGCAGTATGATGTTTATAATGATATTCAGGCTAGGACAGGCGGTGAAATATACATAGGTGTGGTAGGGCCGGTTAGAA
>JAEZKA010000033.1 GCA_023436225.1 Bacillota bacterium | reverse complement strand
CTCAAAAGGAGAACATATGTATGGATAATTTGATCTTTCATATTGATGTCAATTCGGCTTTCCTTAGTTGGGAAGCCGTTTATCGACTGCACATCCTTGGAGAAAAGACGGACCTGCGTGAGATTCCCTCGGCGGTGGCAGGAGATGTTAAGAAAAGACACGGAATAATTTTGGCAAAATCAACGCCGGCGAAGAAGAGTGGTGTGAGAACCGGGGACACCATCAGTGATGCGAGGCGCCTTTGCCCTGATCTGGTGTTGGTGTCACCACACTATGATCTATATGATACCTGCTCCAAAGCTTTTATGGAGATACTGAGGGAATTCTCGCCCTGTGTGGAGCAGTATTCGGTGGATGAGGCCTATTGCGATATGACAGGAACTGTGGGCCTCTACGGTTCGGCGGTGGTTGCTGCGAATCTGATGAAGGACCGGATCTACAAGGAGCTAGGGTTTACAGTGAATGTCGGAATTTCCTCAAATAAACTACTGGCGAAGATGGCTTCGGACTTTAAGAAACCGAATTTGGTTCATACCCTGTTTCCTGACGAGATGGAGAAGAAGCTCTGGAAGCTGCCGGTAGAGGAGCTGTTCTATGTCGGTCATGCAACAAAGCGGAAGCTTCACGCGCTGGGGATATTGACGATTGGTGAGCTGGCAAGAACGGATCTGAATATCTTGCGGGCGCACTTTAAGAAGTACGGAGAGGTACTCTATGCCTTTGCCAACGGAATTGATATCTCTGTGGTATCGGATGTGGTTCCCGCGAATAAGGGCTATGGCAACTCCTCGGTCATTGCCTTCGATGTAGAGCGTCCGGATGTGGCGAAGATGATTCTGTTATCTCTATCAGAAACTGTGGCGACAAGGCTTCGTGCTGATCATGTGATGGCGACCGTGGTAGCAGTTAGCATAGTATACACCGATTTTCATCATGAATCCCATCAGATGACCTTGTTTAGTGCTACTAATATTACAAGTGAGATACATCGGGCGGCCTGCCGCCTATTTGATGAGCTATGGGATGGCTTGCCGGTTCGGAACCTGGGAATTCATACGAGCAAGGTGGTAAATGGGAACTCGGTACGACAGATGAATCTGTTCGATATGAACCGGTATGAGAGACTTCATAAGTTGGATTATGTGGTAGATCAGGTTCGTGATAAATACGGGGATGATTCGATTAAGAGAGCCATATTCCTGAATAACCCCATATATCATATGTCCGGTGGTATTCCGCCGGAAAAACGGAAACCGAAGTATGCTAATAACGGAGAAGGGATTAAGTAATGTATTATATGCCTGTGGATGTGATTGCAACTTTTAATGTGCAGGGGAAGATTAAACCGAATTATATTCGCTTGGAGGATGAGAACCATGCCCTGCAGACCTATAAGATTGAAAGCATTATCTTCTGCAAGGAGGAGAACTTTGCAGGAGTACCAACGATGGTGTTTTGCTGCAATGTACTGTTAGGAGAGTGTCTGCAGATGATTAATGTCAAGTATCATATCAAAACACACCAATGGGTCCTAGTCAATGAGAGGGAAGGATGATTTGCTGTGGTAGCATTGTGATAGGAATTGTCTGAATTGAATGTTATTATCATATATTTGCATGGAAATGACTGGAATATATAGAATTTTTCGGTAGGAATGTAAAAATAGATAGTCTGCAAGGAAAATAGTTGATAAATTGTATCGGATATTGTAGTATTATCACATAAAGATATTGATGTAAGTATACAAATAGGTATACTTGAAATATCAGCTTATAGGAGGATAACACAGGATGAAAGGAAATATAAATATACTAAAGAACCTTAAGGTTAGAACTAAAATTATTATTTTAGCTACCTTTATACTTCTGATGACAGTTTGTATGGCAGTTGTATCATTAATGAACCAGATTAGGTATAGTAGGGAGAATACCATAGGACTGGAGGATAGTATTCGAAGTAACTATGATTTGAATATTAAAAATCAAGTTGAGAATGCAGTTAGCCTGATTAATAATATCTATAAAAAGCAGGTGGCAGGAGAATACACAGAAGAAGAGGCGAAGAGGCTGGCAGCGGATCTGGTCCGCGAGCTGAGATACGGTGACAATGGCTACTTCTGGATTGATACCTATGAGGGTGATAATGTCGTCCTGTTAGGAAATGAGACTGAGGGAACAAACCGTTATGAATCCAAGGATGTGAACGGCTTTTATCTGATCAAGGCAATTATTGAGAATGGTAGAAAAGAGGGAGGCGGCTTCACCGATTATTGGTTCCCAAAGTCAGGAGAGACGGAAGCATCACCAAAGAGAGGATATAGCTTAGCCTTCGAGCCCTATCAGTGGGTGGTTGGAACCGGTAATTATACCGATTTTATCGATCTCGAGGTAGATGCTTTGAAAGAGACTAAGCAGTCTGCCTTACGAAAGGACGCTACGGTATTTGTTATTAACATTTCAGGTACATTATTGATAGCGATTTTCGTTACATCATACCTCTCCAGAATGCTAAATCGAGATTTTAAGACCTTTGGTAACTATCTGAATACTCTTTCCACCGGTGACTTTACGATCAGATTACCGGAAGGCTATGAAGCTCGTAAGGATGATTTCGGTATTCTAGCGAGGGATCTGGAGGGAATGAAGAATTCGGTTGCTAAGTTGGTTGGCAGCACAAAGCTAGAGGCAGATAATATCATTGATATTGTCGGCAACATTAATGAGAATGTAAGGGAGCTGAACACCAATATCGAGGATGTGGCAGCGACGACTGAGGAGTTGGCAGCAAGCATGGAGGAAACAGCAGCATCTGCTCAGGAGATGACCATTACCTCCACAGAGATTGAGACCGCCTCCAGATCGATTGCAGAGAAGTCGCAGGAAGCCGCTCTTCAGATTGTTGAGATTAGTAAGCGTGCTTTAAATACCAAAGAGGATGTAGAGGCAACTCAGAAGAAATCACAGGAGATACAGTTTGAGATCGAGAGGAAGCTGCAGCAAGCTCTGGAGCAGGCGAAGATTGTATCAGAGATTAATTTGCTCTCCGATTCTATTATGAAGATTACAGCCCAGACGAACCTGCTGGCCTTAAATGCTTCTATTGAAGCAGCTAGAGCGGGAGAAAGCGGAAAAGGCTTTGCGGTTGTTGCTGACGAGATTCGCCAATTGGCAGAGCAGTCAAAGAAAGCAGTTGGCAAAATTCAAGCAGTAACCGGTGAAGTTACACTAGCAGTGGATAATCTTTCCGGTAGTGCGGCCTCTCTTCTTCAATTTGTATCAAAAGACATTACAGAAAGCTTTAACCGATTGGTGGGTGTGGCAGGCGCCTATATGGAGGATGCGATGTATATCGATGGTATTATTACCGATTTCAGTGCAACCTCAGAGGAGCTTTTAGCCTCCATCCAGAATATAATGTCCGCTGTAAATGAGGTAGCTCATGCGGCTACTGAGGGTGCAATCGGAACCGGGGATATTGCTGAGAAGATTGCTAATGTTACAGATAAGTCCTCGGAGGTAGCGGCACAGGTAGAAGCCTCCGGTAACAGCTCCGAACGACTGAAGTCCGAGATTGCTAACTTTACAATCTAAAGCGGATCAAGAATGGTACCCAGAAGAGGCATCCATGATTGACATAAAGTGAGGCTATAAAAAATCAAGAATAAGAAGAAGGACCCATGTGATCAGACGATGTCAGGCAGTTCAGACATTGTGTGAAGCATAGGTCCTTTTATTTATGACAATAGAAAGTTTGCGAAGCATACTTTCTATTGTATGTGACAAGTAAGTTGATTTCTAATTCATCCGGTATAAACACTTACAGAAAGCTTCGGTTATTTACAATTAAGCATTCTTTTCTCACAGGCTTCATAATAGACATCGTCTATCTCGATACCGATAAAACGGCGGTTCAATTCTCTGGCGGCTACGCCGGTAGAGGCCACCCCCATGAACATATCTAGGACGACATCATTCTCATTGCTGGCAACATTAATGATCTTCTTCAGTACAGAGAGAGGTTTCTGAGTAGGATGCTTGGGTTCCTTAAGACGCTCACTGCCCATACAGATCGGACTCTCGATGAAGTTATGCATCTCGTTCTGCTTGGAGAAATTCCAGGTGTGGCCCTTATTCCACATACATACGATCAATTCACAGCTATTTAGAAAAGAGGATTTGCGAATATTAGGGATGGGATTCGTCTTATGCCATACCATGAATTGAAATGTATCAAATTCGCTGTCAAACACCTCGTGCCATTTACCAATTAGGTTATAACTGGTGAAAACAAAGATATTGCCGGTGGGTGAAAGTACACGCTTGAACTCATCGAGAAAATCGATGGGGGAAAGCTCCTTTAGATCCCATTTTGCAACATCATTATTAATCTCACTTCTCCAGTCAAATTTCATATTACCGGTAGAATACTTTGCCAGGTTATATGGCGGATCACAGAGGATCAGGTCTATGCTGCCATCCGGGATCTCCTTTAACTTCTCCATACAATCACCATGCATTAGAAGGTATTTATCTATGGTACTTATGTCTATCATAAGGGGGTAATCTCCTCTCGTTATCTATCAGAAGCAAATTGTACTACGGGCATGCGTCATAGGATGTCCTGTGTAAAAAATTCCTGCAAGGATATCTGATGCTCCATTGGTCTTGATGCATGGAAATACAGATGCTTGATGCGCTCCAGGGAAGCCTTCATATATTCGGAACTGGTGCGGTACTGGTCAAAAATGACCTGGTAGCCCTCGGGATCGTTGCACACGAAGTTCCAATATGCTTTACCGATCAGCAGCTCCTCCTCTGCGAAGAAGGTCTGGACACGTTCCTGTCGCCAGGGAGCATCTTCACCGAATTTATTATATGCTGTGGCAAAGAAAATTCGTACGGTTTCGTTGTTCTGTAGCGAATTCTTAAGAATGAAGAATTCATTCAGCAGAGCGATCTTTTCTGATTTTGCCTTCTTGTTATCCAGATCACCACCCGCCTTTAGCTCAATCAGATAATGACACCCCTTTTCCTCATCATAGAAATAATTATCTGTCTCATGGGAGGTGATGAAGCTGGTTAGATTGGAGGGGATAAGGCAGTTGAAGTTCATGTAATCCTCTGTCTTAGGTCGGGCATCCCGCTTCTCGTAAGCGGTCATCAGGTAATCGATGTGCTGGGTCTGTTGGGGAAGAAGATAGGATTCAATCCTGCCTCTTACCGTATAGGAAATCTTCGCAATGGCGTTACCCATATTTTCTAGAACCTTACCGAAGGAGCTGTCAAAGGAGCGGACAAAAGCAGAATAGAACATAAATTCCTCGCCTAGCTGGGACATGAAGGCGTTATTCTTCTTCGCGTTGATTACTCCCAAGGGATCATCAACCTCCAGCCGGTAACGGGCCTCCATTACATCGACAAACTGTCGTATATGCTTATCTACGATATCTCGGATTAGATTTTCTTTTTCAAGTTTCAATTTATGACTCCTTAAATAAAATAGCCTGTTTATGCCAAAAAGGTCTATAATACGTTTTACAGATAAAGCTGCTTAGACGATTATACCATGGATTTGAGGGAGGGGAAAGAGATATATGAACAAATTTTCGATAAGAGGAAGGAAATTGTTACTGTTCAGCCCAGTCAGCGGCTCATCCATGGAACATTTCTTCTCCCGTCTTATCATAACCAGACAGGCTGAACTGTAGCGAGAATTGATAGAATTACAGATAAATAACCCTGTGCATACAGATTGATCAACTGTTATACACAGGGTGTAATACATGCTTCGTAAGAAGCTTACAAAGCAAAAAATTTATGAATTAATATATAAATGTCAATTATTGATGCGTTTCAACTACTAATTAATATAGCTGTTGCAATTGAGTTGCTTGTGGACCTATTCAGGGGGGGAGGCTTATTGATATCGCTCCTCCAGCGTTGCTACCAGCTGCTCATAATAATTCTTAGTATCCTTTTCGAGCGCAGACTGTTCAAACTCGGCAGTCCCCTGATTGACCTTATCCATAATCGCAGAGGATAATTGGCGCTCAGCGAAGGGATAAACTACAGTATCCTCCTTGTCGATGTGGCGTTTTAGAAGGTGGGTATAGCCGATCGAATTCGCAATGACATCGAGCTTACTCATCTCATCCCCGGCTTTCACACGGTCAAGGGCTGCTACTAATTCTTGAATAAATAATCGGCCCATATCATGTTCTACTAGCATTCCATGAGTAATCAATTTGTTACCTAAAGCGCCAAGATGGGTAACCATCTCGTTAAACAGCAGTTTTTCTTCCTTCCCGTGGTGGTGGGCATCTGCATAACTGCGGATAAAATCAATCATGTTGTTAAAGTCTTCATAATCAATCTCTTTTCCTTGCAGTATACCGTAACAGGCTCTGCGTACTACAGCAAGCATACGTAAGATATATTGGTGCTCCTCCATCATCAGCTTAATGCTTTCCATAACAACCTCCATTCTACTGCAAACCCACGAATTTGAGCGGCAGTATAATCTATTATAATGTGTGGATACGATACGTGGTATCATTTATTTTCTCAAAGGAGTAATCAAATTCCTTGATAAAACCCATCAGCCAGGACTCTCTCAATTCATAGTATACGCTGATATTGCCCCCTAGCTCTTGCCAGTACGGTGTATGAACGCAGAGATTACGGGTCCAAGTAATGTCATCGTCATTCTGAGAGAGTAAGCGGTTGGCATGATCGCAGGGCATCCCGTCTAGAAGCTGATCGCTAATCAGCTTATAAAGTTTATTTGCAGTGGGTCGCTCCTCACCCTGACGAATCGCTTTTGCCTGTTGATTGCCAACATAATATAGACAGCTCTTTAAGGTGTGAAGGGCATCCGGTAACTGATTCGCCAGTGCGGTTACAACAAAAGCATATTTATATTCAACCTGGGAGACACGTTCCTGTAGCCACCCATGGATATTTCCCTGGTCAATCATCTCCTCCAGAGGCTTGCTCTCTATTGCTGTGAAACGGCTCTCAGCATCTTCCTTCAGAGGAAGGCCGTGGCCCTCACCCAGTCGGTATAATTCATCGATTATATTCTGCTGAAGGAGGATCTTATTATATAACCAATAATGTATCGGTCCTAAAAATGCGCTCATAACTTATCCTTTCTTGAAAAACGTAGCAATCGGTTGTTCTAATCAAAAGTATCAGCCTCGCTGATATTTTATGAAACGTATATTAATTGATAGAAAAGGCTGCAAAACTGGCTTTCTTTCAATCAAGTATTTGTAAAACCTACCGAATAAGATGCTATCTATCCGGTAGGTTAACCATTATATTAATACATGTTGTCGGCCAATCAGCGATATCTTTGAAACAGCCTCGTATTCATCCAATCATAATTATTAATCTTATGCGGTGAATAGCTTGATATCGTCTTCTACAGTACCAATTCCTGCGATCCCGAAGGTCTCAACAAGAACCTTAGCAACGTTCGGGGATAAGAAGGCCGGCAATGTGGGTCCTAAGTGAATGTTCTTCACGCCTAAGTAGAGAAGAGCGAGGAGAACGATAACTGCTTTCTGCTCATACCATGCGATATTGAAGGCGATGGGAAGCTCATTGATATCCTGTAGCTCGAATACTTCCTTTAGCTTAAGTGCAATCAGTGCTAAGGAGTAGGAGTCATTACACTGACCTGCATCGAGTACTCTCGGGATACCGTTGATATCGCCTAGTTCAAGCTTATTGTATCTGTACTTTGCACAGCCTGCAGTTAAGATAACAGTATCCTTCGGCAGAGCCTGAGCAAATTCGGTGTAGTAGCTTCTGGATTTCTGACGACCATCACAGCCAGCCATTACGAAGAACTTCTTGATAGATCCGGACTTAACGGCGCCAACCACCTGATCTGCGAGAGCAAGTACCTGATTGTGAGCGAAGCCGCCGAGGATGGAGCCCTGCTCGATCTCGGTAGGAGCTGCGCAGGTTTTAGCAAGCTCAATGATCTGAGAGAAGTCCTTGTGACCGTTCTCATCTCTTTCGATGTGAGTACAGCCGGATACGCCGGAAGCACCAGTGGTGAATAATCTACCCTTATAGGAAGCAGCAGGAGGTACAACACAGTTGGTCGTCATTAGGATAGGTCCATTGAAGCTTTCGAACTCTTCCTTCTGCTTCCACCATGCATTTCCGTAGTTACCTACGAAGTTAGGATATTTCTTGAATGCAGGATAGTAATGCGCAGGAAGCATCTCGGAGTGAGTATATACGTCAATTCCGGTTCCCTGGGTCTGTTCTAATAACTGCTCTAAATCTCTTAAATCATGGCCGGAGATCAGGATACCGGGCTTGGTTCCTACACCGATGTTAACCTTGGTAATCTCAGGATTGCCATAAGTGCTTGTATTAGCGGTGTCAAGTAAGGCCATACCGTCTACGCCGAACTTACCGGTCTCTAAGGTAAGGGCTACTAATGCATCTGCACTGAGCGTGTCATCTAAGGTTGCGGCAAGTGCCTTCTGCATAAATGTACTGATCTCTGCGTTATCATACTGTAATTCATTGGCATGCTTCATGTATGCGGCAAGACCCTTTAAGCCATAGATCACCAGCTCACGAAGGCTTCTTACATCTTCATTCTCTGTTGCAAGGACGCCAACACTGCCGCTCTTTGCTTCTAACTCTTCTCTGGTGGTACCGTTCCAAAGGGCTGCCGCGGGAAGCTTAGAAGTATCTGCAACCTGGCTCAATAGGCTGTTCTTTATCTTCAAGGTCTCTAATACTCTTTGATAGAATATCTCGTCATCAAAGTTAGCGTTTGTAATTGTAGTAAATAAATTGATCGTTACATAATGATCAACACTCGCATCAATCTTTACTCCCTGTGTTCTGAGTGCGGTAGTAACTGCACTTAACCCCTTTGTTACATAGATTAGTAAATCCTGCATTTTAGCAAGGCTGGGTGTCTTACCACATACACCGGATAAGGTACAACCGGTACAATTTGCTGCCTCTTGACATTGATAACAAAACATCTTATTCTCCATTTTTATACTCTCCTTTAATTTGATTAATATCTTTAGGACAAGCGTATTGGCCTGCCGTATCCTCATATATATTTAACGTGGTAGATGTGATTGAAGCGCTCTTTCTATTGTTGATTTTTAAGAACAAGGTGAGTATAATACAGATAGAAATGAATAAGTGTAGCCATGGCTACAATTACAAAAATGTATCTATTTATTTAAATTATGTCTTAAAATCCGAAAGATTTCCTCGCTGTTTTGGGATATAAGCTTGAATTACTATGGTACACGTTGATATGAATTAGCATGGAATAGACGTTTTGATAAAGGAAAGTGAGGAAGATAGTGGAAAAATATTACCCCATATTAATGAAATGTGCTTTGTTTCGTAACATAGGTGAGAAGGAGCTTGGATCTCTGTTATCCTGTCTGGGTGCCACGATTAGAAGCTTCCATGAAGATGATTATGTTTTCCTATCGGGAGATGAGATCAACTCGGTGGGAATCGTTCTTACCGGCATGGTTGAGGTTATGAAGGAAAATCTCGCCGGTAATAAGCATATTCTTGCCTTTTTGGGACCCTCGGACATGTTTGCGGAGGGAATTGTCTGTACGGTCCTGCGCATCTCACCGGTTACGGTACGGGTGAAGGAGGATGCTAAGATCCTATTCATTCCCTATGAGCGAGTGATAAAATCCTGTGGTAACAGCTGCAATTTTCATATCAGTCTGATTCAGAATATGATGATTGTACTTGGGGAGAAGAATGTGAATCTCAATCGGAAGTTGGAGCTGCTCACCCTAAAGGGAATGCGAGAGAAGATTGCCAGCTATCTGATGAATGAAGCGGGAGTACGAGGGAGTAGTATGTTCCAGATTATGTTGAACCGCACGGAGCTTGCTGATTATCTGAACGTATCCAGAACCTCTATGTGCCGGGAGCTGGCTAGAATGAAGGACGAGGGTTTGATTGATTACTATGGTAATAGCTTTAAGATTGTAAATAAGATTTTGCTTGCACAGTGTCTGGAATAGAAAATAGAGAGGAAAGAAGTATATGGATTTGTCAGAAGCAATACAAGCGAGGACCTCAAGACGTACCTATCTGGAGACACCTATTTCTAAAGAAGCAGCAGACAAACTAATTGCAATGATGGATGAAGTGAACCATCAGGGGAATTTAAGCCTGAGGCTCATACTGAATGAACCTGCGGCCTTTGGAAAGCTAAGAAAAAGCTACGGGATGTTCCAGGGGGTAAGGAATTATATCCTGCTCATTGGCAGGAACGGCGAAGATGCGAAAGAAAAATTAGGCTATTACGGAGAAAAGCTCGTTCTCCTGGCGACTCAGTTAGGGCTTGGTACCTGTTGGGTCGGTGGAACCTTGGATCGATCCATCGGTGATCGATATGTTCAGCCCGGTGAGTTCTTCCATGGAGTAATCACGATTGGTAATGTAGAATTGGATAAGAGCTTTAAGGAAAGACTAATCGCAAAGGCTACTCATCGTAGGTCAAAAGCAATCGGTGAGATGATGAAGGCAGAGGGTGAAGTTCCCGAGTGGTTTCTTGCGGGGATGAGTGCAGTACAGAAGGCTCCTTCCGCAGTGAATGCTCAGCCGGTTACCTTTACGTATCTGAGGGGAATCGTCTCCGCCTATGTTGCTTCTGAGAAGTATGGTCATGAGAAGGTGGACTTGGGAATTGCGAAGCTCCATTTTGAGATCGGTGCGGGAGGCGGAACCTGGGAGCTTAAGGACAAGGGAGTATTCCGTAGAAATGAATAAGCTTTTATAATAATTTCGTTGTGTATAATAAATATAAAAAACCCTGGTACAAATCGGCGGATATCTCCGAAATGTGCCAGGGTTTTCAATCTGTTTTATCGATTTAAACACTTATATGCGAATACGGCTTATAATACCTCTACGGCAGCCCGCTCAATCGCGAGACCTGCTCGATATCGTTTCATAAAATCTTCAAAGCCTGCCACATCCTCAGGGAGGGGAGCAAGTGTGGAGCCTGCATTTTCTGCAAAAACCTTGCTCTTTAAGAAGGTGCTTAAGCTCTCGTTACTTTCCTTATGGAGCATATAGGAGGCTAAGATCGCCATACCCCAAGGACCGCCTTCGCCTGCGGTCTCCATGACGGATACCGGTGTGTTCATGGCAGCAGCCATGATACGCTGTCCGACCCCTTCTGTCTTGAAAAAACCGCCATGGCCGAACATATTCTGAATCTGAACCTTTTCCTGTCCGGTCAGAATATCCAGACCAGTCTTAAGGACACCCAGGGAGGTCATTAGGTTTACTCTCATGAAGTTAGCGAGATTAAAGTGACTCTCGGGAGTACGTACAAATAACGGACGTCCCTCCTCAAAGCCGGTGATATGTTCACCGGACAGATAATTATAGGCTAGCAGGCCACCGCCATCCGGTTCGCCCTCTAATGCTTTGCGGTATAGGGTACCATAGAGTTCATTGGAATCAAGCTTCATTCCGCAAACCTCTGCAAATTCCTTGAAGATGGATACCCAGGCATTTAAGTCTGAAGTACAGTTGTTGCAGTGAACCATACCGACCAGATCACCGGAAGGAGTGGTAACTAGGTCAATCTCAGGGTGAACCTTAGATAGTTCCTTTTCCAGTACAATCATAGCGAATACACTGGTTCCAGCAGAAACATTACCGGTTTTAACTTCAACGCTATTGGTTGCTGTCATACCGGTTCCTGCATCACCCTCGGGCGGACAGAAGGGAACACCTGCGGTGAGGACTCCTGTAGGATCGATTAACCTGGCACCTTCCTCGGTTAAAGCTCCGGCGCGCTCACCTGCAACCAGCACCTTAGGTAAGAGGTCGCTTAACTTCCAGGAATAACCCTTCGGTGCAACAAGTGCATCAAATTGTTCTATCATCTTCTTGTTGAAATCCTTAGTGGTAATATCAATCGGGAACATTCCGGAGGCTTCACCGACACCCATCACCTTCTCGCCAGTCAGCTTCCAGTGAACATATCCGGCCAGCGTGGTCTGGAAATCGATTTCTCCCACATGCTGCTCTCCATTCAGAATAGACTGATAGAGATGGGCAATGCTCCAACGCTGAGGAACCTGATAGCCAAAGAGCTCGGTCAAGTCATGGGAGGCCTGTCCGGTCATGGTGTTACGCCAGGTACGGAAGGGAGTTAAAAGCTCCCCGTTCTTATCGAATACCAGGTATCCATGCATCATGGCACTGACACCGATGGCACCGACGGTCTTAAGCTCAACATCATATTGGGCCTTAACCGTATTGCTTAAATCACGATAGCTGTTCTGTAAGCCACTCCATACATCCTCCAGGGAATAGGTCCATACATTATTGACATAACGGTTTTCCCACTCATGACTTCCGGAAGCAATCGGATTATGACTTTCGTCGATTAGGACTGCTTTAATTCGGGTGGAACCGAGCTCGATACCAAGGGCGGTTTTCCCGGATAGAATGGCCTGTTTACAGAGATTTTTATCTTCTTTCACTTGAGCACCCCAATTCCTTAAAATAATGATTCATTTATTTATTATATCACATGGATGCAGATTAGGGTTCGAAAACTTCGTTTTTCTCGTAACCGTAGGTGACGATGTTCGCGTTGCTCTTATCCATATATGTTATCCGACTTATTATGCAAGAATATAAATCGAAAAAGCATATATGGACTAATCTGCCTAATCATGCATATTAACGGAATGCGACAGAATTCCAGCGCATCTCATTCTTCAGTGAACGGATGTCGGTATTCTTATCAATTACAATACTTTCAATTCCAACCGAGTCTGCCCAGTCCACCATCTGCTCTACACTTAAATCATAGGAGAAGGCGGTGTGATGAGCGCCACCTGCTAGAATCCAAGCCTGTGCACCAACCTCGAGATTCGGCATCGGTGTCCAGAAAGCAGTGGCAACAGGAAGCTTCGGCATCGGCTTCTCAACCTTCTTACATTCTACTTCATTGATGATCAGACGGAAGCGGTTACCCAGATCGATGAGAGAGGTTGCAACACCCATACCGGTCTTGCTGGTGAATACCAGACGAGCGGGATCCTCACGATTACCCATGGATAGAGGCTGCTCCTTAATGGAGATTTTACCGTCAGCGATGGTCGGGCAGATTTCAAGCATATGAGCCTGCAGGATACCTTCCTTACCGGGAACAAAATTATAGGTATAATCCTCTAAGAAGGAAGTACCCTTTGCATCCTTGATACCGGAGGTCATAATCTTCATCAGACGTACCATGGCAGCAGTTTTCCAATCGCCCTCGCCACCAAAGCCATAGCCCTTTTCCATCAGACGCTGAATTGCGAGACCGGGAAGCTGCTTTAAGCCACCAAGCATTCCGAAATGAGTAACTACCGCATGATAGTTCCTCTCCTCAAGGAAGCGTTCCATACCGATTTCGATTTCTGCCTGTACAGCAACATGCTCGCGGAATTCCTTGGCATCTCTGCCCTCAAGTAAAATATCATACTTGCTGTAATATTCCTCAACTAGGACGTCAGTATCTGCTTTACTTACATTATTCACATATTCTACAACATCATTCACATTATAATGATCAATTTCCCAACCGAATTTGATTTGAGCTTCCACCTTATCACCTTCGGTAACAGCTACATTGTTCATATTATCACCAAAACGGCAGACACGAACATGGCTGGATTCAATGACACCGATGGCGGTTAGCATCCAGGCTGCGAGCTTCTTCTGAATACTGATATTAGCCCAATGACCCACAAGGACCTTACGCTCGATTCCCATACGGGTTACGATGTGACCATATTCACGATCGCCGTGAGCGGACTGGTTCTCGTTCATGAAATCCAAATCGATGGAATCATAAGGGATCTCCTCATTGAACTGCGTATGGAAATGCATCAGTGGCTTGCGGTATTCCTGTAAGCCGAGAATCCAAGACTTAGCAGGGGAGAAGGTATGCATCCAGGTAATGACACCGGCACAGGTAGGATCTGCATTGGCAGCATTGAAGGTCTGGCGAATTACCTCGTTCGTAATCATGGTTGGCTTCCATACCACCTCGAAGGGGAGATTTCCGGATTTATTTAATTGGTCTACGATGATTCTAGAATGCTCTGCAACATTTGCGAGGCATGCTTCTCCGTATAAGTCCTGAGAGCCTGTGCAGAACCAGAATTTATAGTTTTTTCCTGTCTGTAACATAATAAAAATACCTCCTCTATAGATTGTTTGATATCTTAATCTTATCAACAAAGGAGGAGACGGGCAAGGTCTCTATCCTACTGATTTGCATCAGAAAGTTACCTATTCCGACTTTTATCTGGGAAATAAAATTCTAAACCAAATTAAAATTTATGTATAATTTACAAAGCATCACCTTGTTTTAGCTCTCGCAATTTGGCTGGAGTCATACCATATTTCTCAACGAATATTCGATAGAAAAAGCCCTTATTAGAATAGCCACACTGCTCAATGATCTCATCAATGCCAAGAGTAGTTTCCTCCAACAATTCTCTAGCCTTCTCCAGACGTATTCTCTGTAGGTACGCGCTATAGGTAACTCCTTCTCTCCTTTTGAGCAGTCGGTTGAAGTAATCTTCATTATAATGAAATTTTTGAACCAGCGCATGAATGGTAACGTCTGCTTCATGTTCTCTGATATAACGAAGTACCTCGTCACCGATCAGGACATTCATCTCCTTTGCCTGTTCCTTCGATAGGTTGAAATCATAGGCTAGACACAGATGCCAGAGAAGCCGTTTGACCAGACCACGGCAGATATATTCCGAACCGACGTCAAGCTGCATCAGCTCACGGATGAGATTGCCCAGTATTTCCTCAATCCGTTCATCCGTATCATCCTTCGGTCTAAGATGAAGATACTGCTTCACTTCCTTCTGAGATAGAAGAGCGGTTGAGAAGAATTCGGCAAGGATGCCCTCAGGAATGTTCTCAAGTAATACTTTATGGAAAATATAATTGGATATGCCAAGGAAAATAACCCGGGTATTCTTACCGGTCAGGTAGTCCTGATGGGTACAATTATTATCGATCAGACAGCATTCCCCTTTATGAAACCATACATCCCTGCCCTGGATATTCTGACAGAACTCGCCTTCCAGTACGTATGCGATCTCCAGGTAATTATGGGTGTGCTTTTGGGTTCTGGTGGCACGATCCAGTCGATATTGTAGTGCAGCGACCGCTCCCTGAGAGAGAGAGAAAGCATTCAACTGACCTTCCTTCAGTTCCCATCCGATAAAGAAGATTTCAGTCAGCTGTTTATCCGGAAAGCTCTTAATTTCGACGGCTTTTTCATCGTATTCGGGGTGCATCAGGCGATTTGTCGTCTCATCTTCCTCCGATATCGGTGTGCAATTGTGATAGATCTCATCGATGATACTGCGAAAGGAGTTCATAGGGGCACCTCACTTAACTTACTTAACTTTATTGTATCGATAATAAGGGGATCTTTCAAGCTTTATCATAGAACTACCGAAAGACAAGCTTATGCTGGATTATATAACTGAGCAGATAGAGGATGCATTCGGTTGCTAGTTTACTGACTACCAGAGGGAGACCGACAATATTTACAAAAAGGATGATCAAGGAGTAATTACATACCAGAATAAAGACGACCAAAATATAATATTTAATGATAGAGGATAGGTGACTTTGATTTTCTGTACGAAATACAATGGTTCGATTAATAAAGTAATTACACAAGGAGCTAATCATTCGCGCAGCTACTACGGAAAACAAAAGATTTTGGGTTAATGCATTAAATATAAACAAGAGAACAAAATCTATGATCCCGCAGCTGACAGAGGAAAGTACAAATTTCATGATGGGCAGATAGATGCGAATGGAATCCTTGATGGGATGAAAATGAGAAGTCTCATTGTTATTCTCATAAATCGTTTCGATTGGTACACAGAATAAATCATAGCCCGCTGCTTTGGCCTCCAGCAGCTGATTCATCTCGTATTCATAATGATCTCCTCGTATACTAACAAGCCAAGGCAGCATAAGGGAAGAAAAACCTCTTAATCCGGTTTGGGTATCCGTAATCTTGTTTTTTGCTATTTTAGAGTAGACGAAGCTGGTGATTTTATTACCCAGTAGGCTTCTTACAGGAACCTTTCCGACAAATTCTCTACATCCTAATATGATGGAGTGGGGATGTTGGGAGATCATACTCGCAAGCTTAAGAATATCCTGCCAGGTGTGCTGTCCATCGCAATCAGCGCAGACAACGTCGTCCGTCTGCTGATTATTAATTAAATAGGAGAAAGCTGTCTTAAGAGCAGCTCCTTTCCCCCGATTATGCTCATGATCTAGTACAATACAGCCTAAATTACTGGCGTCTTGAAATACTGCGTTACAGGCAGGAGAACTGCCATCGTTGACGATGATAATATCGTAATCGCAGTTACTTCTTATACTTTTGATCAACAATATAAGCCTGTTATCAGGATCATAAGCAGGAATGATTATTTTCATATCATTTACCTCGTTAGTTTATTGAATGTCTGCTTTTCTGCAGTATTTCCTCCGCGATACTTTTTTTCTCAACGCTTTGGATGATATTGTTCTCAACATTACTGATAATATAAGATCTGGAAGGAGTTTCACTGATCTCCATCGTGAAGATTACCCAATTAAGCGGTTCCAATAATTTTTGAAGCTCATTCATAAAGCAATGAGCAATGTTTTCCAAGGTAGGGTTGATCGCCTGAAATATGGAGCATTCATTAATGTATTTCTCCTGAAATTGCATTAGGTAATCCTCAATGGTTTTTTCTACCTCATTAAACATGACAAAGGTATCCTTGTAATTGACAATATACAAGGATATCTCCCAGGTGTGGGGATGCCTCTCACCACGATTGCCATCAATATGAATGGAATGGCTCGCATTAAGATAAAAATTGTATTTATATTGGCTATATTTCATCCTTACCTCCTGTTATTCGAAGTGACGATACCGTCAACCTGCTGGCAATAACCTTCAGCTCCTCTACTTTCTCTTCACTTTCTGACTTGTATTTATTAATAAACAGATGGATAAAATCCGTTGCTTCCTTCTTGTTCGAATTCAGTAATAATATTTTAAACTGGTTCTTTCCCCAGTAGCATGCAATACTGTTGTCTCCTTTGATACGACTTAGGATCGCAGTGATAAAAATGAAATGCTCCATTTTAGAATTTTCAACAATGATATCAATCTGGATACACTTCTTAAGCTCTTCCGTCGTCATCGCAACAATTACTTCTTCAATAATTGATCGGTTATAGAAGGAGAATTCTTTTTCGGAATTTACATAATGCCTATTTTTGTCATTTTCCAGAAGCTCAATCAGCTGTCTGTTCTTTCTGATTTCATTCTTTAATATATTATTGTTTTTCTCTTCCTCTTTCAGCTTGTAAAGATTAAAAATCAGAAGCACCATCATCGTGGTTCCAAACAGAAAGAAAAAGCCCATACAATAAAGTCTGATTTCGAGTAATTTAATTTTCTTTAGGTAATAAATCTCCTTTGTACAAATAATCAGAGAGTAGGTATCATTATTATACATGATTTCTGATTTTGAAATAAGATATCTTTTATTGTCTCTGAGAGAAATATTATTTTGCAGATAACGATCGATACTTTCATTCATTACTGTGGAAGTAGTATTATCATCTTTGTAATATGAAATCTGATTATTCTTGGTAATAATACAGTATACACTCGAAGAGGTCGGAAAACTAGACTTGATGTTTTGGGACAAATTCGAGATGAGATCACTGTTATTTGCAGCTGCCTGTGACACAGCGTTGTTAAGAAGCGATGTGGCCAGCAGCTTTTGATTCTCCTGATAAACATTAATATTCTTTTGAACTGCAATTTGAAATACATAAAATATTAATAGGATTAATATGATACATAAAGCATTAGTAAATGCGATAATTACGATTCTTTTTTTTCTCTTGCTGTTCAACATATCAATCTCCATGTAAGTTAAATTGCCAGCACATAATAATTATGCTCGTAAATCAATAAATTATTGTAACTACTCAGAACAATCTCGTAAATACAACAGCTTCTATATCTGCTATGGATCATTATCGATCAGCAGATAGAAAGAGCCTTACCGAGTGGATAATACGTCCGGCCGCACTAAAATCGTTGCGCACAATTGCCTTACATTGCTCCCGTTCTTCCTTGAAGGTTCTTGTACGCCAGGTACTGACCCCCTTAATACTATTAATAATACCTGCCATGCGGAACCAATAAACGATGAAGTTGAACATAGGAAGGATAATAACATAGATTATTTTTCTCTGATAGAATCTTCTTAATTCTTTCTCCCAGCTTAGGTAATGGCAAACATTCAAATAAAATAGAAAAGTCGAAATTGTATATAAAACATAAATGATAATCACAGACTTAATAACAAAAGAAAATGGATAGTTCATAAAGGCAAGACAGATTAATGCAAAGTACCATATCATTCGAGGAAAGGCAAAGGTATGGTCGAACATGATGAGCCTGGTCATCAAATCAGTACAGAAGCCTTTGATTGCTCCGGTCTTCTGAGGAAACATATGAGCTACTTCGATTTCTCCTCTTTGCCATCGCTGTCTTTGAACATATAAGGTGTCCAGACTTGGAATGGGATCTACAAAAAAGATGGCTGTTTCGCAGATGTCAATCCTCTTTTTTAACAGATGCCGCACCTGAAAGGTAACATGAGTATCTTCACAGACGGTTTCCGTATTATATAGCTGTGTTTTTAATATGGTAGATTTACGAAAGGCCGAAAAGGCACCGGACATCGTAAAGATGTTATTCAACTCTGCCTCAAAATTACGACCGGCTAAGAAAGCTTGTGCATACTCAAAAAATTCAACCTTCTTGATTATTTTCATCAGACCGCGCTTAGAGGCATTAATGGCCTCCGGGTTAGTCAAGATGGAACCGGTCATACAATGAATGTCTTCATGCGCTTCGAAGCGGGTGATCAGATTTAGTAAAGCATCCCTTTGTAATATGCCGTCGCTGTCCAGGTGGATGATGTACTTACCCTTACTGTTAAATAAAGCCATATTGAGGGCTTTCGACTTTCCCTGTCTGGAATTCATCCATTTTAGATTGATTCCGGGATGTGAATGTTGATATCTTTGGAATAGTTCGAAGCTATTGTCCTTACTTCCGTTGTTAACCAGGAGAACTTCAATTTTATCAGCTGGATATTCTGATTCCATGATCGAGCTAATACACATTTCCAAGGTATCTGCAGAATTATATACCGGAACAATTACGGTGATCTCCGGGAAATATTTCAATACAGGATCTTTGCTGTATTTATTTTGCTTTTTAAGTAAAATCAGAAATCCAAATGTAGCAGGGATGATTTCCATGATTAAAGGAATTATGATCCATGCAGTCCAAAATATGATTTCACTCGCCAGCATGCTCATTATGCTCTGCATAGTGAAAGCCTCCAATTTTCTGTTTGATAATCTGTTGTCGTGTAAAGACGTAATAATATAAGATGATTGTAAGTATGTAAAAGACCAATCTTCCCAGTATCGTATGCGCAATATAATAGGAGCCACTTCCGAATTGATAGATAACAGCGCAAATCACCATAATGCGGATAACATTAAAGAGGAAGATACTAACACATCCAACAAAGCTGATAATAATTCTTTGCCCCACATCGTACACCTGATAGAAGATAAGCAAAGAAACGAATGCCATCATCTCTATGATTCCCGAACACTCATAATCGATATACAGAGATACTGCAGTAAGAGCACTTTGCTTGGGAATGAATACAATACTAAGCTCATAAAAGGCTTCACATATGCCGGTTAATTTACCAAGGATTCCGACGACAGAGGTAACATATTGCTTTAATATTTCTGATAATGTCGGCTGTATGAAAATACACATGAATATAAATACTCCGACACTGCCCCATATGTACTTGAAAAAATGCATGTTACCTCGGTGGAACACGGTCAGTAAGTACAACCAAAGGATAAAACAAATAATTGCTAACCAGTTCATTGCGCTAACCTCGCCTTGTGAGATCGGCGTAATTTAACAAGCATAACAATCCCGATGCATAATACGATACCAAGAAGGGTTCCGGTGGAGGTTCCGAGCAGCTGGAGAGTACCGCCACCCACGTTAGGCATACTCAGCTCAAGCTGGGAACCACTATTTATTGTTCCTGCCTTCAAGCCCATAACTTTTTCAAGATCATTAATATTAATCCTGATCTCCATCCTGTCGTTCGGGATGCCCTGTGCTACCGTTATAGCAGCATCTCCAAGAGAATTATTTGGATGGTAGGTAAAGGGGTGAAGATCAAGGTAGGTTCCGTTATTGTTTAAATCAACCGTACGCCCCCAATCTGTGGTATTCTGTGCGTTTGCATATGCCAGATACAACTGACAGGTTTGATTATTTACAGTCAAATAAATTGCTGTAACCGGGATCGGACTTTGATATAGTGGATGCATTCTTACATAGATATAGATATAATGATCATCCTTTATGAAGGAAACATCATGAATGGCCACTCCATTATTTGAGTACCAGGTCAACTTGCCCATGGGCATCTCCTCCCAGTCATCATAATAACCGTCGATTGAGATGAGGGGGTTGATCGTACTAACCTCTTTCACCTGAACCAGTTGTCCGGCATATGCAATACCGTGAAGAGATAGACTCATCAACATAGTCAATGCCGGAATAACAAGTAGCTTCCCGATTTGGGGTCTATTCATTTGCTTCTTCATGATGTGTGCTCTCCTTCATTTTTTTCATTGTAATATAGGATATAACAGCCAACAGAAAGCCGATTGCGGTAACCATTAAGCCCTTATCGATATGAGGGTACTTGATATCCAATACGGTGGTCCCTGAATTGACCGTTATCAGATTATTAATCGTCTGTATCTGCTGATTGCTTCTAAAAATGTCAATATAAGATAGGGTAGTATTCACCTGGTCATACTCCGAAGTAATCGTGATTTGATGATGATTCATCTGTATATCAATCGGAACGACCTCTCTCTTCGGAACGGAGCTTTCCTGCATACAAAAGATTGCTTCTACTAGCTTCTTAATCTCGGTATCTCTGGTTGTCTGTAGGTAATACACGATATTTAGTCCCATAAAGTGAAGGTTCTTATTTTTGGCGGTACCGAGGAAGGGTAAAATCTTATTGGTCATATCACAGCTTCCGTCCACCTGCTCAAGGCCCAGAAGATAGACTGTATTCCAATCACCGACATTGTATAGGAAATCAAGACTGGAGTAGTTGTTATTCTGGTAGGAGAATACGGGGAAGTTTTCTGAAAAGGATATATTCTGTGCAGTGACTCCGAACAGCTCCATGGTTTTCTTGACCTTATCCATAGGGATTCGGTTCATGTCAATATATATATTTACACCGCTTTTCGCCAACCTTAATAAAAGCTCTTCTGCCTCGCCCTTACTAGTATAGGTAAAGCCGGATAAGTAGATGGTATTATATCCGCTCAATTCTTCATAGGTATAGTCGTCTATGTTGTTTTTAGAGCCCTCTTCAAAACAGGGGAAAATCATGGCTATGCCGGATGCGGATTCTCCGATGGCAATATTCGGATACGTGGATATAACACCAAATTGCTCCGGAGTCTCTTTGTGGAATAGCATACTGGTCTCGTTACTTTCAACCGGATCATAACCTAGGGTCTTAGCGGCCTCCATCAGCCTCGAGATATCCTTGGATTTTTCCTTCAGATTGTCGATTGGGATCAGTACGGTGTCATTGCCAAGCTCTAATGCTCTGTCAAATAAATATTCATACCAGCCATTTTCAATGGAGGCATTCAAATTAACGATGTTCGATGCAGTACCTGCACCTTCCCAGCCGGCTCCGAAGGAATAGTTCACTGCCTTTCCAACACCGGTTATGTAGTACGGTGCAAAGGAACCGTATTCACTTAAGTCCATAAGGGCCATTCTTTGTTTCGTAATTTCCTTAGCACTTGTGATCAGAGCCTCATCCGCTCTCTGATCCAGACTTGCCTGTACATTATCTATCTTGTATTCCGGTGGAAAGTAGATGTTCTGAACTGAGGTGGCGCAGTCTGCTGCCAATAATATCACAAGGGCCAGTACAAACCATTTCTTTAAGCCCTTCCATAGGAGGAAGGAAACCATAGCGGCAGCCAATCCAATTGGAATAAAGCGAATCATCCATAAAAACTGACTGAAGGGTAATTTCACAAACAATTCATAGACAGATTTGGTGGTACATATCAGTAACACTAAAGCTGTTATAAATCCGGCTTTCGTATCCTTCGGTGCTAAAAGCGTACCTAAGATACAAATAAGAAATACAGAGAGTCCAAAGTAAAAGGAGAGCATATCTCCGTTGATTCTAGTAAACGGATTCAAGGAAACGAATGCACTTTCAAAGAAGAACTTCATTACCTGATTGGTAGAAGAGCCACTTGCTGCTCCTCCAATCAATGCCGGTACGACCCAAAGACCTGCAAGAAGTACACCGGATATACATGCACTCAAAGCGCTGAGTGAGTTGCGGGGCGTATGATTCATGGAGGAATGGAACAGAGTGAAGATCACCATGGTGGCAATCAACATCAGTGTAATGCCCAAATGACATAATGTGATTAGTGCGGTAACTATAATAAGAGGAAATATTGCATTCTTCCTTTTCTCGGCCATCACCCTCCATACAAAATAAAAGAAGAAGGGGAGTAATGCATTAATTACACCTCTCGGTAGATTTCCTTCCAAGATTACAACTCGCATATTCTCCGGCATGAAAAACCAAAGTAGTCCGATGGTAACGGATAAACCGATTCTACGGTAACGGATCCCCCATAATAACCAGCCACAGCCGCCAATCATAAGGAGGGTACCAAGGAGAAGGACGTAGGCATCTAGGACGCTGGTTCCGATGATCCATTCCAGTCCTGCAAGGATATATAATGGGAGAGGACCCCAATATCTCATGATTTCGACACCATTGTACCAGGTGCTGTCATATAAGGGGAACCAGTTTCCTAACTGTACATTCTTTAAGAGTAGATCTGCCCGGTAGAGATGACAGAAGGTGTCGGAACCCTGAGGGTATCTTCCGCTATCCTTGATCATATACATCATAAGCATCGCAAGTGCCGTATAGCAGCCAAGACCTATGATACACTTGAGAAGTACAAGAGAAACATTTGGTTTACGTAAGGAACGGGTATCTATTGCCTTAGAAGGAGACTCTGCTTCCGGTTCTAAAGTAAGTGCAATTTCCTTCAGATATTCCTCCTCATAGGTATTTTCAGAGTCTGTGCAAAGAGCAGCAGCTGCTACGATCGGCTCACATTCCTCAGGTTTGGATGGGGGCTCTTCCAGGTTGATAATTGGAATACAATCCTTTGAAATTCCGCTAATCTGATTAACATTACTGTCAAGTCTCTTATAGGAGACAGAATATATTCGTATCGGATTCTCGGAAATAGAAAGCTTAACTAGCTCATAGCCTAAGCTTTGTATCAAATCATATAACGAATCAAATAATGTATCGCCGATCCCCTCTATCGTTGTAGCCCGTCTATTGAATAAGCTTGTATCGGATAATTTTTTGCCCTGCAAAGGCTCAAGGTAATCCTGAATTGCTTTCTCTAATGCGTAATTATGGTCGATACTACTACCGGCATGAACATATATTAAAATCGTGAATGTATGAAAATGTATGTTATCTTCGCTATTATTTACATTAGAATGAGCAGCATATAATTTGAAACGATATTTGTAACCACAAAAGCTGCCCGTCATTTGGCTGGTTACTACCTGTACAGGAATGGATTCTTCTGTTCTTTCATTAGACGCAGGAAGAATATTCTCCGGTTCTTGAAGGAGCTCCTGCAGGATGGGATCTTGAGGGGGCAGTGAAGAGGGAGCGTTTTCTTCGTTATCCGGATTGCACTCAACTTTAGTTTCAGTAATATCGAACTGTAAATCCTTCTCCTCCAAGAGGGCTTGTAGAATATCAAGTGCTTGTACTGCGTTTTCCTCATTATCACATAAAATTGTAATCTCGTCGTTATAACGCAACCATCTCCCACGAGAGGTAGGATACTTATTCCAGGACTTGTCAAGATCATTGTAATAAATTCTCAACAGAAGTGGAGATAAGGCAGAGCTTTTATCGATACCGATACGGGTGCTTTGTTCCCTACTATCATAGATCGTTCCCAGTGTTATCCATCTTTGAATAAGAAATAGGAGTTCTTGGTCGCTGATCCTCTGCTCCACCAATTTCATAAGTTTATCTTGATTAATGCTGTCATAACCGGATCTGATATGCGCTTTAATTATGTAATATTCTCTATGATGAAGGGAATTACGGTGCTCCTCCAAAGCGTTATTATAATCATTTCTTGTTCGAAACTCAGAAGGGTTTGTGTGAAAACCAACCTTAAATATCGGGTAAATAATCATTTTGACAGCCATCTGAAGAATACGATTCTTAGCCAGAATAATGTCTTTATCGATAAGCTCCTGCTTGGTTGGTCTAATTCTATATGCTTCGAATTGCAGATCCGTCTTAAGCTCATGAAATATTTTATCTAATCCATAGGCTGCGACCTTTGCCTGAACATGCTGATCTAAACGGTCATCGCCTCTATGAACCTTAATACGTTTCCAGGCCTCCATAAGTACATACGGCTGATATACTTTACTATAGAGATTTGGAAATCTTAGTTTATCGTTCTTAGCAAGCTGATATAAGCTGTTTTGTAGCTGCTGTATTTGAGTTTTTGCATTCACAAAAGCTTGCCTCCTCGGTAATCACTTTCATTTCTGATGTAAAAAAAAGCAACTAAAATGTACCATTATACATATTAGTTGCAACCGAACTGCCATAGGAGGGTGATATTAAGAAACAACCTCCCACCAGGCTCTGGCTTTGCGTCCTTATTTTTCAATAAGTTTGCCGACAATATTCGCTTTTATCCGATCTGTTATATAATAGGCCCATTGCTTTTTAACAGATTTGAAGACTTAAAGCAAACTATTATTACATTATTATACATTATACAACTACTGAGACTAATTTACTAGATTAATTTTACGTTTTTCTTAACCAATTATGCCAGAAAATGGGCATTTATGCCGTGCATAGGAAAGCAATAAAAAAAGACCTCCACTGCGAACAATAGAAGTCTTGATATCTCTTACTTATTCCCATAGACCCATTCTTTTCTCTCCCTGAGCCAGTTCTTAAGGAATTCGGTATTCCCAATATAGGTATTATCCGGTGTTTCTCTTTCATAGCGGCTATAGGTCTTTGTTAGATCCCAATAGGTATTACTATAATTTCGTTCCAAAGCATCCTTATACTGATATACAAGCTGATCAATGATACCCTCGTCTGAATAAATTTGTTCAAAGGAGTCTTCAACAAGATCAAACTTATTAGCCACAAGCTGCTTGAAAAAATCATAGTTCATTAATAATTCATACCAGCCTGACAAGGCCCATGTACCTTCCGTGCTGTTTCCGGAGCCATTTCCGTAAGTAATGCCATTAATAATGGAGTTGTTATAGATATAATAAGGCTTATATTCGTATACAGAAGAAACATTGCCCATTGATAGGTCCATATCCCAGATGGGTCCGGCGTAAAGCTTGCCGCCCTTTATATAAAAGTAATTGGAATCAAAGGAATAATCAACATTCTTAAACAGTTCCTCGAAGACATACATTGCAGCAAAGGAATCGATATCGATGATTTTCTCTATTTCCAACTGCTTCTCTGATTCAATTGCCTCCTCCACCTTGCCAATGAAGCTACTTAGCTGCTTCTTTTGGGCCTCTGTTATTTCATCATAATCGGGGGATTTATAGCTTAAGTTAAGATTATAGATCGGCGATTGAAACATTTTTTTTGATGCATTTTCATTATAGATACATCTCTCAATGATAAATTCACCAGCATTAATGTCGATATCTACCCGGTTCTTACCATCGGAGACAGGTTCTGAAAGCAAGTATAAGCCTTCGTAGACATTGTCTATATATAATTCTACAAATTCTGTCTCAAGTTTAATAGGTAAACCTAAGCTGTTTGCAAAATCATAGGAGATCTTATTTCTAAGCATGGTCTTATCATAATGATTTGCCAATAAACACCATTTTTTGCCCTCACCAAGTCCCAGCACATCTTTTTTGGAGGAAAGCTTGAAATTATAGGATAATTTATTTGTCCGTGCGGTTGAATTACCTCGGATACATATGATAGCTTCCTTATCATTAATAATCTCATCGGAACTTCCAATACAATCTACAATTACGATGGAAACCGGCTGGTACTCCTCAGTAAAAGTGCTTAAATAAGCGGGCTTAAGTACGTTTGTATCTGATGTAACTTGTGCACAGGTGCTATCGGAGTATACTCCAAACTCAAATATACTATATCCATATTCTGTCCCGCGCTTTACCCCTTGCCATTTAATATATCTAGCATTTACCTCATTAAAGGAATATTCCAATACACCGGCGCTTCCGTTTTTTTCATTAACGATTAAAGCCCAGTTTGTATTATCCTCGGAGGCGTAGATATTATATTCTTTACCATAAGCACTTTCCCAATCTATGTTTATATAGCTGAATTGTTTGGCTTCCCCTAGATCAATTGTGAAAAATTCATTGTCACCATAGCAGGAGGCCCATCGGGTATCGGTATTACCATCAACAAGATAGGACTCTCGTAAACGGTCTGATTCACAGGATTGTGTGGTTACTTTCTTGTCTAGAGCTAGATTATTAAATAAATTTGACTTAAGATGATGATTTGAGGTGGTAATATATAGTCTTGGAATATCCCCCTGTCCATACACCGTTATTACATTTGGATCAGCATTTGAACTCAAAGTAGATGAGGTGGGATCATTATCATAACTACATCCAGTGAGTAACATTACTATTACAAGACAGCATAATATTACTATCATTTTATCCTTCACGTATAATACTCCTATCTAATAAAATCGTTCGATATGTCCGGTACATTGATCGAAAGCTGAGTGGTACGGAATATCCTTCCATCTCGAATTATATATTCCTGATAGTAGCATCACACTCATTCATAAAGGTATCCATAATATCCTTCATACGCATTGAGACCTGATCAATATTCATATTAAAATCGTTCATATTATTGCATTCTACTTCAAAATTAGAAAGTCTGTTACGGAATTCGGATGCATTGGTGAAGAATTCACGTATCATCTGACTATATTCTTGCTGGCGCTGCTCAATTGCAGAGCGTATCCTTAAGTTATTATCATTAGTGAGCTGATAGTATTCCTTCATTTGCTGATGCATGAATTCCACTACTTCATTACGCATCCTTGACATTTCACAATAAGCCTGGTAAGTGATCTCGGAGGCTTTGTTAATACTGATGGGTTGTTGTGATTTCTCTATTTGATCGATTGCATTCTCTAGAGCAGTTTTTGTAGAAGACAGCGCATCCTTTGTAATTGATAATTCTTCCTTTAAATTGGCAAGCTCTCCATTCCTACTATCCAGTGCAGCACTTTTGCTTTCCAACTCTTTTCTGGTTCGTCTTAATTCATCATTCAGACGTTCATAATCCTTAAGAGCAGCGATAAAGGGCTCGTCCAATTGTTTATTCGGAAGAGGGGTAATCATGGATTTATCTTCATATAATTCAAGCGTTACCGCAGATAATTCTTCCTTATGGGGGTGTGACTCTTCTACACTATCTTTGTTTTTCTCCATATGAGTGATAGGTTGAGCTTCAGACCCTGATGCTGGCTGGGTCTGTTTAATATTTGCAATATGTAATTGTCTGCTCTGGGCTATCAACGCTGTGTTCTGTTGTTTCAAATCATCTACTTCTTTGGTAAGCAAAGAGATTTCATAGATTAGTTCATTCTTTTCTTCCGTGACTCTTTTTAGCTCGTCCTCGCTGTTTTTAAGGTCAGCTTCTAAGAGATTTGACTTGACACCATTACCGTTCACACCATTTTTCATCTGGGTTTTCAATGTGGTTATAGTAGTATTTAAGCTTTCATTCTCTTCGCGAAGTGTACTTAGCATTACGTCAACTTCGGAGATGCTATAGCCTAAAAAGCTCTTTTTCATAATATCAGTCCCCTCGCCATTAATAGAAATTACAATATTTCCCTTACCATATTAACCCCTTAATATGGAATTGTCAATCGCAGACAAATAATGTAATGAATATCTGTTAGATATTTTAAGTTTTATGCTTGAAACTTAATATATTTTGTATTATAGTAATGCATATGGAAAATATTGTAAGCAGTTGGTAGGAGTGATAATATGAGCAGCATCCTGATAATTGGAAGTTACTGTACTTTTACCAATGAATTGATTCACAAGTTCAATAAGGAAAACTGGCGAATTTATATGCTAACCAACAGTAAAAAACGTATGAAACCGATGCATGTATTTGAGCAGTATCAATTCCGATATGATAGCGAGAGTATAAAGGAGATTATAAGTAGCTGCAATCCTGATGTCGTCCTTTATACCGGGGCATATGATACTTTAAACCAATGGGAAGAGGATAAAGCAAAAGAGGAATCCCTGCATTACATAACAGGACTTAGTAATCTGTTGATGTGCAGTGCTATGTTGGGGGTGAAGCATTTTGTTTATGTATCCTCTGATAAAGTCTATGAGGATGAATACATTGTTGATATCAAAGAGAATATGCCGGTCTCACCATACAGTTTTGAGGGAATGACAATCTCCCAAGGAGAGAATCTGGCAATGCATTATGATCAAACGACGCGGATGGAGGTTACGGTTGCAAGAATTGCGCAGATGTATGGGCTTCCTATGGATAGGGAGGATTGTACCGATATCTTTTCTGAAATGTGTGTGAAAGCGCTGGTAACCGGACGTCTGAAGGTAAATGCCAAAAAAGTTCTGTCTGCTTTGTATGTGAAGGATGCCATAGAAGCGCTATACCTGCTGGTTAAAGCACCGGAAAGAAAGCATTCCATTTATCATATCTCATCGATGGAAGAAGTAACCGAGGATGCCGTTGCTCAGTTAATTCAGGAGAGCTATACGCACCCTATTGAAATAGTGGATCAAACGATTGGTCTTAAGCATAGGGTGGTATTATCCAATGCGAGATTCTGCGAGGAATTTCCATTCAAGGTTAAGAATAGTTACCAGGATACCATTCCCCAAATGATATCATATATCAACAGTCATAAGAATCTGTTTTTATATGAGGACGAGAAGCAGGAACGAATTCGATCCGGATACCGGGTTCTTCGTTTGTTTTGGAAAGCAGTTCCTTTCCTGGAAAGTATCGCTTTCTTTATTCCGGTTTTTATGTTGAATAATCGAGCGGTAGGTAGTACCTATTTTAGTGGCATCAATTTCTACTTGTTATATGTGCTATTATTTGCGGTGATACATGGCAGGCAACAGGCTATTTTTTCTTCCCTGCTTAGTGTGGCCGGATATTGCTTCAGGCAGCTCTATACCTCGTCCGGTTTTTATTTATTGATTAATATCAATACCTATATCTGGATCGCCCAGTTATTTGTTGTCGGACTGACGGTAGGACATTTAAAGGATACCTTCCGTGAGATGGAGACAGATAAGAATGAGAAAATTGATTTTCTATCAGAGCGGATGAATGATATAGCAGTTATTAATCACAGCAATACAAAGATAAAAAATTATTATGCAGAAAAGCTAATCAGCACTACGGAAAGCATCGGCCGTATCTACGAGATTACCTCTAAGCTGGAGAAGGCTGATTCTGGAGAAGTTCTATTTGCGGCACTGGACATACTATCTGAAATAATGGAGGTTAAGGATGTCTCTATCTATCTGGTGTCAGATGTAGAACATTGCCGTCTGGCGTCCGCTTCCAGCGAATGTTCCCGGTCACTTGGTAAATCGATTCGAATGAAGAATTATAGGATGATTTTTGATATTCTGGCAAGTAAGCAGGTATATATCAATCGGTCTCTGGAAAGCAATCTGCCAATGATGGCAAGTGCTTTATTTGATGAGAATAATAATATGAGAATTATTATTTTTCTATGGGATATCCCATATGAGCAGATGACCCTATACCAAGCGAATCTACTGACAGTGGTAGGTGCCCTAGTCTATTCTGCGGTTGTTAAGGATGCGAATTATCTTGAAGCTTTGGCTTATCGAAGGATTCTTCCCGATACAACGATTCTCAGAGAAGCCGAATTTGGGAGAATGGTGGATATTTATAAGAATGCGGAAAGAAAGGGCTATGCAGAAGCCAGTATGTTCTTCGTTAGTAGTGATAACTTATCACGGAAGGAACTAAATGATAAGATTCGTCAGGTTCTTCGAGATACCGATTATATTGGTGCCATTCAAGGTGACTGTCTGGCCGTATTGCTTACCAATACCAATGAGCAGGAAGCTATCAGTGTTAGAAGGCGTCTGGAAGAGATGAATATTAAGACTTCACTTGGGAGTCTATAGTGATTAGTCATTATGCTCGGTAAGAAATAGGTGGTAATCGGAAAGGCGAAGCTGTTTATTAGGAAGGTAAATTGATATGGATACAACAGGACTTTGGCCTGTAATGCTGATTTGTATCATAAATCTGTTGATGGTACTGATCGTATTTACTTTAGCTTTCATTCAAAGAAAGTATAGACGGAGTACTATGCTGCAGCTGGCATGGTTTATATTTATAGTCCCAGTGATGGGAGCTTTGTACATACTGATTGGTATATTCATCAGCTTCTTAAATCGCAAAAAAACAGTGGATATGAGTGATATTAGCTTTAGCCAGGATCGCGAGAAAATGATCCTGCCTCCTGACCAGGAGACAGAAATGAATTATGTACCGATACAGGATGCCATGGCTGTGACAGATACGGCAAATCTGCGCAGGCTGCTACTGGATACCTTGCGAAATAATGCAAGAAAGACGGTTGCAAGTATCGCGGTAGCCATGAACAGTAGAGATACCGAGACCTCTCATTACGCTGCATCCGCTATTTTGGATGCACTTTCGGAATTCCGTTCCACAGCGCAGGCTATGTTGGAGAATATGAAGAAAATACCAGAGGACGTAGAGATGAACCTGCTTACCTTTGATTATCTGGTTGAGATTCTATCGCTGAATATAATGACCAGTGTCGAACAAGAAGCCTATATTTATACCTTGGATCAGGTTACAGAAAATTTATTTAAGTATAATCTTTGGTACATGACAGCCTCACATTATCTGTTAATTACGGATCTTTTCATTGCTATTAAGGACTATAACATGGCGGATAAATGGGTGGTGAGGGCTTGTCAGTATCGGCCGGGTAAGCTGGATACCTACAAGGCCAAATTGCATTTACTCTATGATCAACATAATAATTCTGCTTTCTTTGAATGTCTGAAGGAATTAAAGGATAGCGACATCCTTGTTGATGATGAGGTGATTAATCTTTTTCGTCTTTATGATTAGATTGAAAAATCCTAGATATTTCAATCGGCAAATTTATGCTGCCGCCTAAATTCGCGGTATCTTGGCAGCATGCAGGATTAGTGTGAAATAAATGTAATCACACGGCTCTATATAATTTAAGGGAATGGAAGATGACGCATTATGATTTCAATTAGGAATTATTTTACTGCTTTTATATTGATTTTCATGGTCTTTGTCATGTTCATGTTTGTTGGTGTATCCTCCAATATTCTATCTGATACCTCCACGAATATTCGGGCTGAGGAAAGAACCTATTTTGGACAGAGGGATTCCCTGACCGTAGAGAATTTAAATTTGGATAACTATGTCGAAGACACATGGGGAACCTCTTCCATTCCCATGAAGCAGAAGAAGCGGGTAGCTATTCTATCGGGTGGGGCAGAGGATGGGACTGCAAGCATTCTGGAGGAATGGTGTGTCTACCATAAATATCTTTATAAAACTTATACCACTATGCCTGAGGTTGGTGAGATTTCCGGATACGAGGTGATCTTATTTGGTGATTATCGGGTTACCCTCCAGTCCTGTGATTTACTATATTCCTATGCAGACCTTGGTAAAACCATGATTTTCACCCAACCTCCTGATTACCGGGAAATTACATCGCATAAGAGGTTGGCCGCTTTTTTCGGTATCAGCGTCAGTGTAAAGGCGCAAATATATGCGGACGGTATAAAGATCTTCTCCGGCTTTATGATCAATAATGAACGGACCTATGGTAAGGGAGATTTTTATGGAGAAGAGGATGATACGGTAGTTAGTCTACCATACTATTCCCTTGCAGCAGGCTATGAGGTATATGCAGTTGGTTTGCTTGAGGATCAGGACAAGCTTGGAATTAAAGACGAGGAGCTGCCTCCGCTTCTATGGAGGACTAAGACAGGGAAGGCCTTTGTATTTGTGGTTAATAGTGATATTTTTGGCGGATCATCCATACTCGGTGTTCTAAATGGCTTCATGGCTCATGAAAGTGATTGCTATTTGTATCCGATTGTTAATGCCCAGACAATTTCCTTAGTTAATTATCCTTATCTGTCCAAGGAGAATGAGGAGAGAATGCAGCGGCTTTACAGTAGGAGCTCGGAGGCAGTAGCAAGAGATTTACTATGGCCTAATATTATTCAGATATTAAAAAATTACGGAGCTTCCTATAGCTTTTTTATGTCCCCGCAGCTTGATTATCAGGATGGGATTGGTGCGAGAGGTGACTTTATCGAATTCTACCTGAGGGAAATCAGGAAGCTACCCGGTGATATGGGCCTTTCCTTAGGACAAGTATCGGATTTAGGGTTGATGGAAATACTCGCTGAGGATGAAGTATTCTTCGACAAGTATCTTCCGAAATATGAATTTACAGCATTGTATACTGCGGATTTTGGTATGGCCGAAGTGGAAAGCTGCCTGGATCAAGAGATTTTTAAGAGTATCAGTCTTATTATGTCCGATTACATGGAGGGGGACAAGCTGATTGAATATTTCAAGGATCACACGATATCGGTAAAATTTAATATGGATGGCTACCAGCATGAGACCATGGATGACCTTAAGATGATTTGTGTGGAAAATGCACTTGGCATGTGCAACGAGAAGGTAGATATCATGCGAGTGATCTATCCGGAGGGTAGTATGGATGAATGGAACAACCTAAGTCTAAGATGGTCGAAGGGGGATACCTATTTTCATGATTATTCGAAGCTGGATATGATAACCATTTATGAGATGGAGAAGCGTGTCAGGCGATTTTTGGCACTGGATTATTCATATCAATGGGATGGGAGTGATATCGATATCGATATTGATAACTTTGAGGAAGAAGCTTATTTCATACTTCGTATTGGCAGCAGAAGGATTGCGTTGATAGAGAATGGAACAATAGAGAAAATTACAGATGATTCCTACTTGATTAAGGCCTTGGATGCGAAGGTACATATACGTATGATCGAAGAAAATGTTCTGGGCAAACCAAAGAACGGTAAGTTAATCCCCTCAAAGCCATCCTTGCGATAGGATGAAAAATAAGTTTTCATTTGGCAAGTTTGTGCGGCTACTCGGTTCTTTTTAGCATGTATATTCGTTTATAAATCGAAGGTGTAACAGGGAGGAATAGTATGAAGGTATGTATGATAGCGGAAGGCTGTTATCCCTATGTTATTGGAGGAGTATCCAGCTGGATACATAGTATGATTCAATTATTTCCGAATATAGAATTCCAGTTAATTGCAATCGTTGCAGACAGAAGCATAAGTGGTAAATTCGCATATGAGCTACCGGATAATCTGACAGTAGTTCATGAGGTCTATTTACAGGATGTAGATTGGATTGGAACGAACCGGAATCAGAGAAACCGCGTACACCTGAAGAAGAAAGAAGTAGATGCGCTACGTAGTTTGATCTTTGGTGAGGAAGTGGATTGGATTACGGTATTCCATATATTTAACAGAAAGAATATCTCAATTAATCAAATACTGATGAGTCCGGAATTTCTGGAGATCGCTAAGAATTATTATATTCTTCGATTCTCTGAAATTACCTTCTCGGATTTTTTGTGGACTCTGCGTTCTATCTATCTGCCGCTTTTCTTTGCACTGAAATGTATGCCGCCTAAGGCGGATGTTTACCATTGTGTATCGACAGGTTATGCAGGAATGATCGGAAGTAAAGCACTTACCTTATACCCGGATGCCAAATTACTAATCAGCGAGCATGGAATCTATACCCGTGAACGCGAGGAAGAGATTATTAAAGCGAAGTGGGTTCAGGGAATCTATAAAACCATCTGGATCGAACAATTTCGTAAGATGAGTAAATGTGCTTATTATTTTGCGGATCTTGTAACCTCGTTGTTTGAAGAGGCAAGGTCTCTCCAAATCGAGCTGGGATGTCCCAGCGAAAAGGCGATCGTCACGCCAAACGGTATTCATACCGAAGATTTTGAAGATATTCCGGGAAAGGATCCGAATGATCCGTTCATTAATATTGGTGCAATTATTCGTGTTGCACCAATCAAGGATGTTAAAACCATGATTAATGCATTTTACTATGCGCATGAGCGACAACCAAGACTGAAGCTTTGGATCATGGGACCTGAGGATGAGAATCCGGAGTATGCCAAGGACTGCCGGGACTTAGTAAAAGCCCTGCATGCTGAAAATATTGTTTTTACTGGGAGTATACGAACGGTAGAATATATCGGTAAGATGGATATGACTCTTTTAACCAGCATTAGCGAGGGTCAGCCACTTACCATTCTTGAGAGCTTTGCTGCTAAGAAGCCTTGTATCGCCACGAATGTGGGAAATTGCTCAGGATTGATTTATGGTGAGAATGATTCCTTTAAGGAAGCAGGTATTATTGTGCCGGTTATGAACATTTCAGAGATTTCGAATGCAATTGTAAAATTAGCGAATGATCCGGTGCTTACCAAACAGATGGGACAAAATGGGTATCAGCGCCTCATGCATAAGTATCGGAGCATGTATATGGAGGAGACCTATCGAAAAATCTATAGAACCTTAGCGCAGCTGAGTGAGGTCGCGTATACCAAGGAAGTCTTCGAGCCTTTGGATAAAAATTGAAGTAAGTAATAAATAAGGAGATCAAGAGCGATGGCTGGAATTGGCATCCAATTAAATAAGATATTTGGAAAACATACGGTGATGTTATCCATTTATGGAATTGGCTACAGCTTTGTATACACCATAGCACCGATGCTGGTTGTAATGGGATGTCTTTTAGCTATGTATGAGGTATTGGGGTTTGATCTTGTTGGATATCAGGATCGGGAACTCTTTTCCTGTAGTATATTATACATATTTATATTCTCCCTGCTTACCTCATCTCCCTTTAACTCAGTATTATCAAAATTCCAGACAGACAAGATATATGAACAGCGATATGAGGATATCAGACCATGTATTTACGTGGGTACGATCACGAATCTAACGCTTTCCTCCATACTAGCAATACCATTTTATCTTTATGAAATAGTGGTTGGTCATGTACCGATTTATTATGTTTTTACGACTTATATGGGCTTTTTGGGATTGACACTGACTTTTTCCACCATGCTGTACAATTCGATCCTGAAGCAGTATAAGAAGATTTCATTATATTTTATCTGTTCCATGATATTGTCATTTTTATTATCCATACTGTTTCGCTATCTCCTGGGATTTTCCATTACCTACAGCATGCTGCTTGCTTTAACCATTGGATTTCTAGTGATCGCCTCCTTAGAGCTATCCAATGTACTACGCTACTTTCCAAAAAACAGCCATAACTACAGGGAGGTCCTTCACTATTTCAGAATGTATTGGAAGCTGATCGCCTCCAACTTCTTATATACCTTAGGCCTATTTGTCCATAATTTTGTGTTCTGGGCGCAGCCCTGGCACTTGGTGGTGCGTAATACATATGTTTGCAACCAGCCCTATGATATGGCTTCCTGCCTTGCTATGTTTTCAAATATTTCTGCAAGTGTTCTGTTTATTTCAAGGGTGGAGATGCATTTTCACGAACGATATCAGGATTATACACAAGCAGTAATTGGTGGTAAGCTGGACAGCATTGAAGAAGCAAAAAAGAGGATGTTCCGTGGGCTATCCTCACAGCTCTTCTCCCTTGTACACATTCAGTTCATTGTTTCGATCATTATTTACTTAATCGCGGTGGTTACACTTCCGATTATAGGGTTTTCCGGAATGATTATGGAGATCTATCCCCAACTGGCAGTAGGATATTTCATATCCTATCTGATGTATTCCGAGCTGTTGTTTTTATATTACTTTGATGATTTAACAGGTGCATTGGCGAATGGTTTAATCTATGCAGGGGTGGCACTGTTTGGCTCTATCGCAGCCAGCCGTCTTCCAGTCATATGGTATGGGATTGGCTTCACAACGGCTTCCTTTCTGGCGTTCACCTTTTCCTATTTCAGACTGAGGTGGATTGAGAAAAATCTGGATAGCCACATTTTCTGCAGGGGGACTGTTCTCAAGCAGGTGACGGGAGATATGCCTCCCAGCGATGTATACAATATATATAAAAGAAAAACAGTTAACCGTATTAATTGAGATAGATTAGGAGGGATGATATGTCAGTATTGCTTCGAATTTTAATATGTATCACAGGTGTAATCTTGATATTTCTGGCTAGAAGGGCCAGTATTGTACGTAAAATGACAGAAAAGCAGAGTCTATTTTGGATTATGGGCGGAGCAATTATCATATTGTTCGGTATGATACCACGGCTAGTCTATTTTATTTCGATGTTGTTCTCTGTTGAATATCCTCCATCGATTATATTTGCAATTGCGATTATTCTCGCCACTTATGGAATTTTTAACTGTTATAAAACAAATGCGGAGCTTACTGCGCGGGTACAGGAGCTTGCGATGCAGGTATCGTTGCTAAACGCTGAGAATAGTCATTTGAAGGAGCTGCTGGAAGAGGAAAACGTACAATTAAGTAAGAAAATAAGTAGCTAGTGTGAAGAAAGGATTTTAAAAATATAAAATCCTTGGGAAGAAGCTGCGAAGTTTGCCCATTGGAGCAAACTTCTTGTTCTTCCGGGTTTTGTGCTGCATCGAAGATGCAGAATGGGGTGTTAGTGTGCTCGTTCCATCGAAGAGCAGAAGGGGGGTGTTGGTATGAGAAAAAAATTATTGTTTATCATCAATACGATGGGTCGTGCCGGTGCTGAGACTGCTTTGGTGGGTCTGCTTAGAAAGCTCGATTCAATAGGCGAATATGATCTGTCCCTATATACCATAATACCCTGTGGTGAATTATTCGACCGCGTACCGAAGGGGGTCAATATACTGAATAGGCACATTAATAATAGTTCTGTGTTATCTCCATCCGGTCATCTGCGAATTGTTCGGGAGGTTATTTACTCGTTCTTTTATCATCTGACCGGAGTGAGGATGCTTGACTATCTGGTAAGGAATATCAGAGAGCAGAAAACTTCAGGCAGAAGACTACAGTATGATAAGCTGCTGTGGAGACTTCTGGCTATTGGACGTCCAGATCTGGAAGGTACCTATGATCTTGCAGTGGCATTTATTGAGGGGGCCTCTACCTATTATCTTGCCGATAAGGTAACAGCCAGGCATAAAGCAGCCTTTATCCATATTGATTATCAAAAGGCAGGCTATATACCGCTTATGGATAAGGACTGTTATCAGGGGATGGAAAGAATATTCGTAGTTTCCCATGATGTGGGTGAGAAATTCTTAAGCGTATATCCTCAATATCAACAAAAGGTAAGGGTGTTCCACAATTTATTAGATATAAATGATATTCGAAGGAGAGCGAATAAAGGAATCGGATTTACCGATACGTTTAGCGGAATCCGCCTTTTGACGGTGGGCCGTCTGCATTATCAGAAGGGTTATGATATTGCCATTCAGGCGCTAGCTAAGATGCACAGTGATGGTTACAATGTGCGCTGGTATGTAATAGGAGAGGGACTGGAACGAGCTACTCTGGAAAAGCTGATAGAAAGGTTTCAGGTGGAGGATTCCTTTGTATTGATGGGGGCCAGGGAAAATCCATATTCCTATATGAAGCAAGCAGACATCTATGTGCATGCGACCCGTTATGAAGGAAAGAGCATTGCAATCGAGGAAGCACAGATACTAGGAAAGGCTATTGTTGCATCTGATTGTACTAGTAACAGAGAGCAGATCGTCTCAGGGTTCGATGGAATCCTGTTACCACTTGAGGTGGAGCAGTTAGCATGTGGTCTGGAGTATCTGATTGATCACCCTGAGCTGCGAAGGGAGTATGCGAAGCATGCGCAAAAGAAAAGACAGGAATTTCCGGAGGAATTGGATGGCCTGCTGTCTATGCTGGATGAGGAAGGGGATTTATGAATAAGGTATTGATTCTAGTTCCTGCATTTAATGAAGAAGAGAATATGGCTGCTTTGTTTGACAAGCTGTGTAAGCCGGAGATCCGAAGCTTTGCAGATATTCTGGTGGTTAATGATGCATCCATGGATCGGACTGGATTGATTGCGAAGAATTATCCGGTGGATCTTGTAACCCATGTCTTTAATTTGGGCTATGGCTCTGCACTGCAGGTCGGTTACAAATATGCGGTTCGGCGTGGCTACGATTATGTCATTCAGCTGGATGCCGACGGTCAGCATAATATATCTAATATTTCGCATATTTATCAATGCTTGACCACTCCGGATACAGAAGGTAACTTGCCGGATATAGTAATTGGTTCACGATTTGTTGAAGGCAGTAAATCGTTTCGGATCTCCGTAATCAAGAAGTGGTCCATCGCTTTGTTTTCCTGGATGATTCGCAAGGCAACAGGTAAGGTGATAACCGATCCAACCTCAGGCTTGCAGGGCTTAAGTAAGAACGCCTTTACCTATTATTCGAGCTTTGGGAATTTTGATTACTACTATCCGGATGCGAACATGATTATTCAGATGCTCTTGCTAGGCTTTCGTGTCATGGAGACCTCTTCTGTCATGCATGAGAGGACAGCAGGTGTCAGTATGCACACTGGATTTCTCAAGCAAATCACTTATATGATGATTATGCCGCTTAGCATATGGTCCGTAGTGGTCCGTATAAAAAAGGGTCTGCAAAAGTAGTAATGGCAGTGGAGGGGAAGGAGCTTTATGACGAGTCAGAATAGGATAAAGAAAATAAAGTGGATGCCTCTTCCGAGATCAGAGAAGGCGGAGGCTCTAAGTAATCCATATTGCGGTTTATATTCTATATTTCATTTTTATGCAACTAGTGAGTTGATGCAGCCAGACGAAGGATTAATCGAAAATATTCCTCTTAATCCGGATCAGCAGCTTTGTCTTTTAGAAATCAATCTAGTCCATTTTAATGAGATTCCGTTAACGGAAGCAGCCTTGCACAATATAGAGCGCATCTTTTTGTTTTTTACGAACCGGGGTAAGCAGATGATTCTACGTTTTCTGTATGATTGGGAGGGGAAAGGGGTTATCAATGAGCCAAAAGATTTAAATATCATTCTAGACCATATGAAACAGCTATCCCCGCTTTTGAAGGAATATACCGATCGTATTTATATCTTACAGGGGCTCTTTATAGGCAGCTGGGGTGAAATGCATAATTCCCGTTATCTTGGTGAGCGGCAGATGGTACTTTTATCAAGGCAGATATATGAATGTACTGGGGAGCATACACAGATTGCACTGCGTTGTCCAAGCTTCTGGCGAATGATATTTAAGACAATTCTTCCTTTGGAGGAGGAGACAGCCTTTTCAAATATCCGGAAAGCACGCTTCTCCCTCTTCAACGATGGGATCATGGCCTCCGAGACGGATTATGGTACCTATGGAAGTACAAGCTCGAAGGATACAGAGTCCTATAGTGAAAAGTGGGTGCGAGACGAGGAGCTGGAATTTCAGGGTGAATTATGCAGATATGTCTCCAATGGGGGTGAAGTGATCAATGATAATCCATACAATAATGTGCCGTTGGCTATCGAGACTTTAAAGCAAATGCGGATATCCTACCTACACCAAAAATATGATGAGCAGGTGCTGAACAAGTGGAAAGCCAGCCGTCCCGGTGTAGCGAATGAAATATGGAAGAAGAGGACGGCTTACGACTATATCATCGCACATTTGGGTTACCGGTTTACCATAGAAGCGATAAAACTATCGCTTATTAGTGAAAAGGGAGGTGTTCTGAAAGCGATGTTAAGAATTCGCAATATGGGCTTTGCACCCTGCTATCATAAATTTCAGGTCAGATTTATTATCCGTACCGCCACCTATTCGGAATCCTATGAGTACAGCGTGGATACGGATACTCGTAAGTGGATGCCGGAGGAAAGGGTCGAATTAGAAGCTTACATTCCAACGGCGGAATTAAGATATCAAAAATATATTCTATGCTTTGGTATCTACGACCCTCTGTCCCAAATGTCCATTCAAATAGCGAATACTTTTTCTGAATTAGACCATACCGGTATGTATCGTCTAGGCAATTTGTCGTTGGTCTATAGAAAAAAGTAAGAAAGGCAAGAGTATGGCGGATTATTTACTCAGTGTTGTATTAATTGCAAAAAAGAATACTTCTTTAAGCTTTTTACGTGCGTTGGACAGTATTCGAAATCAGGTCTTTACATCAATCCGAATCCTGGTTGTGGATGCGAATGAGCCAAACAGTATCTATAGTTTGGGCTTGCAGGAGGATTTGGCAGAGTTTCCCGATGTGGAGTATCTCCAAGTGGATCAGTCCCTTTCCTTTGCTGGGATACAAAACTATATGGTTCATTATGTGAAGGAAGAATATATCGCATTTTTAAGCAGCAACGATGTATGGGATCCGGTAAAGGCAATGCTGCAGATGGAGCAATTAAAGGAAAATCCGATGGCAGCTGCCTCTTGCTGCAATGGGACTTTGATTGATGAAAGAAAGCAGGATGTTGTGATTAATCCATTGGCGATTCATATGAACCAGAATTCCTCTGGCTGGATACTAGAAAACCCTGCAAAAAGAACTTCACAGGTTATATATAAGACGGAAGCGGTGGAACGGGCTGGAGGCTTTGATGGGCAGTTTGAGAATTTTTGTGATGCGGATATGCTGATCCGACTTAGTAAGGGAGAAAAGGTATTAATTCTACCGGTCTCTTTATGTGAATGCAAGATAACATCGGATCATGAGGATTACGATATCAATAATTTCAGGGATGGTCAAAGACTTCTATACAAATATATGGAATTCTTTATACGTGATAAGCTTGCGGCACATAATTATTATGCTAGGATGATCCAATTGGCTAAAATTAATTACCTGTGGCTTAATTATATGGCATATATCGTGATGTATTTTATTAAGGCACCGGGACGTACTACCCTGTCGTTCTTACGAAAAATGGGGTGGATAATGTATTATTTAATCAAATGGATTCATAGGGATCTATCCTTTATAAAACAAAAGCTTCAATACAGTAAGGATATTCGTCTGATTAAGAAAGGAAAGCCTTGGAATGAAACTGCCGATACAGAGCGAGCAATGACAAAGGATGCGGAGGGAAAGACGGTTACCTTCGCCTCCGTGTATGAATACAATACTCAAAATCCCCTGATTTATGTGTTTGATCATAAGCTAAAAAGCATCGTGCTTCCGGAATATGTGAAGGTGATTAAGAAGAGCATGTTCTATGGCTGCGATAAGCTGGTATCCATAGAAATTCCCAATACCGTATTAGAGATTGAGGCTCATGCCTTTCAGGGCTGCAGGAATCTGCGTCAGGTAACCATCCGAGCAGGAAGTCGACTTGGCAAAATAGGATCCTATGCTTTCGCAGGCTGTTCCTCCCTTAAGACCTTGAGTTTGCCCTCCAGTATCGTCCAGATAGGAATAGGTGCCTTTGCCTGGTGCTGCTCTTTAGAGCAGCTGCTATTTACCTATATGCACCATGGGGAGGAGAAATATGGCGGACTCTTCCCAGAGGCAATTGTTAAGATTGCTCCTTTTACCTTTGTCGGATGTTCGCATTTACAAAATGTTGAATTTGGGCCTAACAGTATGCTTGAAACAGTAGAATATGGAGCCTTTCTGGGCTGCAACAGCCTAAAAAAGATCATAATGACAGGAAATGTGAGATCCTTAGGACATTATTGCTTTGCCTATTGTAGAGCACTTGAAACTGCGGCATTCCCGCAGATTGACAATATGAAAAACATCGGAAAATGTGCTTTCCTTCACTGTGAAGCACTGGTTTACTTCCTCTTCCCAAGTAAGATTGAACGTCTTAATGTACGTACGTTCTATGGCTGTACAAGTTTAAAATCAGTGAAGATACCGATGAAGGTTCTTTCGATAGACCATCAAGCATTTGCGAAGTGCAGTGCCTTATCAAATGCAGTGATATTATCTGGTGATGCCGCTATCTCACCTACCGCATTCGATAAGCATACACAAATAGAAATCCAACAGAACCCGGGTGAGGATGTAGCTTCTTAAAGGAAAGAGGTGAGTATTAAAAAGTGATCGTTGATACAAACGCATATGTGCTGTCTTTAATTAAAGTCCTGATTTGCTGCTTGATTCGGGATTTCCTGATACCGCTTATGGTGTGGAGAAACCACTTGAAGAATAAGAGTTATGGATACCGGTTCTGGTTCTGTGTATTAACTCAGGCTGCCTTTCAGATTAATCTTGTCTTGCTTTTGGGATTTTTGAATATTTGCAATCGTTACCTTATCATTAGTATAAATAGTGCGTTTTACCTTTTGGTTGTATGGAATTATTCGGACAAGAAAATTTTACAGCGCTGCAAGAGCGGTGTCACCCAACTCGGACATGCTTATAGGGAAGATAGGTTATCTAAATATATTGTGAATGAAACGGTGAAGCAGCTACAGGTTTACTATAAAAAAGTTCGGTATCTGCCGGTATTGAATTATGTACGAAAAAATTTTATAGAATTTTTACTCATTGGTGCTCTCGTTGTATATAATATCTGGTTTCTAACTCATAATGTTATGTTGTACCATTGCTACCAATTTTCTGATATTCCGGTACATCAGTCCTGGATCTATGAACTGGAGCACGGTACATTATTTTCTGACGGTATTTATCCTTTTGGGATGCATGCAATGACATATATCATAAGAGTCTTGTTCGGGCTAAATCTTCGCGAGATCCTGCTCTATGCAGGTGCGTATCAAACAGCTCTTCTTATGATCGGTTTATATCTGTTGGCGAAGGAGATTTTTTATGCGAAATACACGCCAATTGCAGTAGTACTTATCATCAGCTTTATGTTGAACCAAAGCCGTTATGCCGCCTCTCTTCCTCAGGAGTATGGAATGTATGCGGTTATCGGTTTAGCGTACTTTATGATCCGCTATCTACATCAGGACAGAAAAAAGATGGTAATCGAAGGAGATTCGAAATTAAGGAGATTTTTCCGTGTCAATGCGTATATCAACCGTAGGTATTTGAATTCAGAGACGGTTCTCCTTATGCTGTGTGTCTCACTGGTGATTGCCTATCATTTCTATACAGCAATTGCAGCCATATTTCTTGTGATTGCAATTGGACTTGCCTATCTACCGAGAATATTAAAAAAGCAGTATTTTATACCTTTAATGTACTGTGGAATAATGGGGGCGATCATAGCGATATCACCAATTGTTTCCTGCCTGGCCAAGGGTATACCATTTCAGGGATCTATGGCGTGGGCTACCAGCGTAATTACCGGTGATACAGGAGAGGGGGATGAGCTTGATTATCAGGCAGAATTGGAGAAGAAGCTGAGTAATAGAAATGATGATAATAGTACGACAGATACTTCTACGAAGAAGGAGGAAGAGACAAATGAGGAAGGCGTAGAAAAAAATATGAGATATAAAGTGGATTATGCTTCAATGAAAACAAAGGAGGTGTTCAAGTATTATTATAATGCCATGTTAACCTTCGGTATTTATACCATGTTTGGTAAAGAAGCGGCAAAGTTGATGTTTCAATGCATGCTGATAGGCTTTTTATGTGGAGTTCTAATGCGTTTGCCAAAGAAAAGCAGAAAGTATGGATGCAATTATACAGCCATGGTTATAAATATGCTTCTGCTATGTACGATTGGAGCAGCTCCACAGTTAGGAATTATTGAGCTTATTGCAGCCGGTAGGGCATCAACCTTTGCAGAGCCTTTTATCGGCTTTATCTATATGATGCCGATCGATTTTATCTTTCGTTTATTTGGGAGGAGAAGTAACCAATATTATCGTACATTTCTCAGCATTCTTTCTATGGCAAGCTGTATTGGAGTAGCATTTGTGATTGTGTCACTTGGATGGTATCATGCTTTTTTTGATGTTAATCAGTCTTATTATAATGAAGCAGAATATATACTTCGACATATTAAAAAGTCCTATGATAAGAATACATACACCATTGTTTCAACAACGGATGAGTATTACGAGGTTCTGGATTATGGCTACCATACACAGCTTTCAGAATTTTTGAATATGGTTAATGGTAGGCAGGAAGCTTTTAAATTTCCGACACAATATGTTTTCTTCTTTATTGAAAAGCGTGTACTATTAGATCATTTTTATGGGCCGGTAGAGGTGGGTCTACAGTATGCAGCAAAGGAATTTGTTTATTTCGCAGATACTCAGGATTATTTCTTTCAGCGCGCTATCATTGAATCACAGGCATATTATTGGGCACAGAAATTTACTGAGATATATCCAAATAATTTCAAGGTCTTTTATGAGGATGATATATACGTAGTGTATACCCTAGAACAGAACATTTTTAATACATATGATTTATGTGTTGATTATTTAGCTGATTATGCTGATCAGATAGCGGCAAATGGCTGGAATTTGCAGGACTAAAAGACAAGTTTGAATATATGAAAGATAGCCTTTATATCAAAATAGTACCTATAAAAATTTATAATAGAAAGAGGAGAATTGATTATGAAGAATTATGTAAAACCGGAGATTATCGTTGTAGACAGCTTGGCAGAGGGAATCTATGCGTCAAGCGGTTCAGGGCATGGCTGTGACAGTTTATACATGAATGGTGTTTATTTGAAAGGAACCTATCATCCCAAAAAAGACGGTTATAAAATAGGCAGAGGTTGTGAGGGCTGTCCGGTTGCTTATGACGACAGATGTAATGTAGCCGATGCCAATTATGATGGTGATTTCCGTCCAAGTTGGGAAATAAGTGGTAAGCTTCCAGATGAATTAGGTGATTAGGACAAGCTATCAACTTCGTAACCGGATATGAGCTGACAGCAATAATCGTTAACTCTATATACTCTACTGCACATTTTTAATACAGTAGGTCGATGCGTGGTAATAATGCAGGTGCGAGGATATTCGTCCTGCATTATTTTTTTTAAAACTTTTGCTTCCGTATCTACATCAAGAGCAGAGGTTGCTTCATCCAATATTAATAGAGGTGTTTTACGTAACAAAGCACGTGCTATTGAAAGTCGCTGCGATTGTCCTTCCGAGAAACCACCGCCGCGTTCGCCAATTGTACTGTGTATACCTTCCGGTAGCTTTTCGATGAATTCCCAGGCACATGCCGTGCGAAGAGCAGAGATAATCTCTTCCTCCGAAGCTTCCGGTTTTATTACTCTCATATTCTGAGCGATCGTACCGGAAAACATGGTATTGCCCTGAGGAACATAAGAGAATACCTTTCGGGTGGCAGGCGAAAGTAGAATAAAGTCTTCCTGATTATCTTTGTTGTAAAGCTTACACTCTCCACCCTGTGGATGAAGTAGGGCAAGCAGTATCCGAAGAAGGGTAGTTTTTCCTTCACCCGAGGCGCCTTTTAGTGCCACTACCTCATGTGGATGTGCGATCAGAGAGCAATTTTTAAATACTGTCGTTCCGGTATGGTAGTTAAAACTAAGATTTTGAATCTTGAGGGAAATACCCTCCTTCTTCGATGTTATTAATAATCGATCCACGTTGTCATTATCCGTAAATTTATCTTGCTGCATGTTAATAAGCTCCTTCAGTCTGTTAACCGAGGTTGTCAGCGAGATAGTGTTTGGGATCATAGAAATAAGGGTGTTAAGGTTTCCGGTCATAGAGGTTGACAAACCAAGGAATAGAGTCATGGTTCCGTATGAGATGCTACCGTTCCAGACAAGGTAGATCCCCCATCCATAACAGGCATTTGTTATAATAATGCCGATCAATGATATAATAATTGAGGTTATCATGGACATCTTCTGATATCGTAGCCTTATATCCATAGACTCTTTTTGTAACAAATTCAGTTTGCTATTATAGGTATGGATGATATCAAAGGCTTTAATCGTCTGAATATTGGCAAAGGCCTCCTGGGTAAAGCCGGATATTCTAGCATTTATAGCAGCACTCTCTCGGTTGGTGGACTGCATACGCTGTAGTAAGGAACGGGATACAAGAAGGCTCACAGGCATTCCGGCAAGGGCTAAAATGCCAAACGTTGCGTCATAGGACATAATAATGATAAATGAGATAAGAAAACGAAAGGTATTGACAAGAAAGTTAGGAAACCAGTGCAAAATACTGTTTGATATAACGGAAGCATCGTAATTCCAGCGAGTTAAAAGATCACCGGTATGGTAAGTGGATAGAGACTCCCAATCGGTTATCAGTATTTTGTTAAAAATATCAGCCTTGATTTCATTATCGAGACGTAGACTGACTTGGCTGGATTGATATGAGGATACTTGGCCGATTATTAGATTGGTAACTGAGAGGCAGATGAATAAAGCAAAGGTTCTTATTAATGGCCCAGCCTCGTAACCGGTTATGATATCAACCAATTTTTTTGAAATAAAGCTGGTAATAAGAGCAATTGCTGATCCGGTAAAGCCAATTAAAGTATAAAGTATTATCTTCTTCCAATAGCTGTGAGCGTATTGATAAGCCCAGATGATACTATTCCAAGTATCGTTCATTACTCCTTCTTTTACTCTGGTTATTAAATAGCTTATTTTCTTTATCATAAGATCCTGTCCTTTTCGATGTTTATTGCCAATATGAGAGATTATAAATCAATAGAGTTTGGTCTATTACATTGCAAAAGTTGTTGAATATATTCTCTGAGTATATGTGCAGCAGCTGGATCAGTTGTACATAGAAGCTTAAAAATAGGGATTTGATTGACCAAATCATTGGAAAATTCTAAATTGGAGGAAAGCATGTCTTCCGTCCAGACCGGTGATATAAGACGTTGCGTTATGGTAAGTATCTGCTCCGTCTTAGTCATCTCCAAAATACAATTCACATTTTGCTTCTTCAACAATATAACTCCACCAAGGGGAAATGTTTCTTTACTATAAATATTTGAGGTACCGCACCAGGGCAACCCGGATACCATAGGGGTGGTAGATTCCAGTTGTATTAAGTTTAGATCTCCGTTAAGAATTCGTACCTGATATAACCTCTTCCATAAACTGGACTGAGTTGATTTTCCCATACCGGATGGACCTGAAAATAGCCAAACTTTGTCTTGATATAAAATAGAAGATGAGTGAAGCGCATATACTCCCATCTTTTGTGCATATAAGAGAAATGCATGTCGAAAGGCATGAAAAAGAGGTTCAATATGAGCCTCACTATAAGGGGGTGTGCAATAAAAGCGGGCATTTACTCCATCCAGTGTAATCTTGATTTGGATAGAAGGATAAGTAGATAAAAGGGTAATTATATAATCCTCATGATTCCTTAAAATTTCTATTTCTCTGGTTCGGACAATGAATTCTCCGAGGGGATAAGGATCAGGAGCTTGTGGAACTATAGTCCAGTTCTGATGAATCGTGTTCCTGCTACACACAAAGTCAAGTAATGATGGATGTAGTAAATGTCTCGGACCATGATATCCAATGATAAGTTTTCCTATATTCAAATAAAGGCTGCAGGCGGGAGTGTCTGTTTCTCTACTGATTAAATGAAGGTCGGCCATCTGTTGAAGACAGGAAAGGATATCTGCTTGTAGATTAGGAACATCGGAATGATCCGTCCCATAATATTCAATTAGATGGGTAAGTAAATCATTCTCATCTATTCCATTTTTGAGGGCATTCCATAATAAAGAACTTGTTTCATTGAGCTGTATGCCCTTCTTTAATAATGCTATGCTTTGTCCTACAGGTAATAAATAGTTTGTCCCATTTATATTTTTTAGCTTATAGCTGTCCGACGTCTTCATAAACATACCCCCATCCAATAATTACCAAATTATTATAGCATTTTATGTAATCAAATGCTATAATAAAATTGGAATAATAAGGAAAAAACACCATTAAGGAGACGATCATGTGAGCTATAGAATCGATGTGGTTAAATTACTGGAGGAAGGAAAAACAGTTCAAATAAAGCCTCAAGGGGGAAGTATGTACCCTATGTTTCTACCAGGTAGGGATTTTGCAGTAATCAAGAAAGCGAATCCCGACCGCTTAAAGAGAGGGGATGTAGTCTTATATAGAAGAGGCACAGAAATCCTTGTACTACATAGGATATGGAAAATTACCAAAGAAGGTGTTTTCTTAGTTGGAGATAACCAAACCTGCATTGAGGGTCCTCTTAATACAGTTCAAATTATAGGGGTATTAGTATCGTTCCTAAGGAAGGATTTAAAGGTATCGGTTCATAATCCCATCTACCTGTTGTTAAGTAGAGGCTGGCTTATTCTGCTCCCTTATAGAAATCATATAAAGAGAGCAGCAAGAAAAACAGTAAACGTATACAAGTATCTGAAGGATTAAGTATGTTTCATTACAAATACACAGGAGGTATCGGTAAGTGGAGGAAATGAATCAATATATTCTGCGATATGTGGCGGGTGTTCATTGGTTGATAAAGGTAGATCAACAGAATACAGATTATAAGGCTCCATTCATGTTAAATGAGGTAGGAGCATTTTTATGGAAGCTAATAAATAATGGATGCGGGTTACAAGAACTATCAATCAAGCTAAAAGATAGGTATGAAATGGAAACAGATGAAGCTTTAACTGATGTGATGAATTTTTATAATCAGCTGATTGAGATTTTAACTATATGAATCGGAGGTTTACCTTAGTGAAGCCACTTACCAGAACGGAATATTCGCTAAAAAATGCAATAACTACTACAATATTAAGAGTAGTAGCCATTCTGATGGGTTATGCAGTAAGAGTTGTATTCACACACACGCTTAGCCAAAGTTACGTTGGGATCAATGGATTATTTACAGACTTATTAAATGTATTAGCACTGTCTGAGCTTGGAATAGAATCAGCAATAACTTATGCCTTATATAGGCCTATTGCAGAAAATGACGTGGAAGAACAAAAGTCATTGATGAGAATATACTGCTGGTACTACCGTGCAGTAGCTGTAACAGTGACCCTGATGGGGCTTCTGGTAATACCGTTTATGCCGATTTTGATAAAAAATCAACCAGAGGTTGAGCACTTGACTTTGATTTATATCTTGTATCTTGCTAACTCGGCACTATCATATCTAGTAATATATAAGAAATCACTTATTGATGCGCATCAGTTGCTTTATCTTGGATTGACGTATCAGACTTGCTTTTGGGTAATACAGGATATCTTACAAATAATAACTCTTATTACGACAAAGAATTTTATTCTGTTTCTATTGGTTTATATTATATGCACACTGTTGGGGAATATAGTCATATCAAGAAAAGCAAGTCGGCTTTATCCTTATATCAAGGAAAAGAATATAAAGCCATTAGAAGGTTTGAAAAGGAAGGAAATAGCAAAAAATATACGTGCATTGTTCCTTCACAAAATTGGCAATGTGTTAGTGAGTAATACGGATAATATTTTATTGTCGTCCTTTGTCGGAATCATTAGCACAGGAGTTTATTCAAATTACTATCTTATCATACAGTCAATTAATCAGATACTCCATCAGATGTTTAATGGAATAACAGCCAGTATTGGAAGTCTTGGTGTAAGTAGGAATGTCGCTAGGGTAACGATGGTATATCGTACTACATATTTTATAGCACATTGGGTATATGGGTTAGGTGCAATTTGTTTGTATGAATTATTAAACCCGTTTGTGATGATAAGCTTCGGTGAAAGTTATGTGTTCTCAAAAGATATTGTATTAGTATTATGTATTAATTTTTTTATTACAGGATTAAAGGATGTAACCCTGGTCTTTCGTAATTCATTAGGCTTGTTTCGGCATGACAGATATATATCTATTGTTTGCGCCGCTTTTAATCTGGTATTCTCCATAATAATGGTAAAACAGTTTGGGACAATCGGGGTTTTTATGGGAACAATGATCAGTATGTTTTTAACCTCCGCATGGTTGGAGCCATATATTATCTATAAACATTATTTGAAGCGCTCCTTCTATCAATTTTTATTAAAATACTTATGGTATCATCTATCTATGGGAATCATCTGGTTGGTAGTAGATTATCTATGTCAGTTTATGAAAGGAAGCTTTGTGAATGTTATTCTGGCTAGATTAATGATTTGCTTAATAGTACCAAATCTAATTCTAGTAATTCTATATTTTGGGTCTGCAGAGATTAGAATCATACGTGAGAAAATCAAGATAAGTTGGAAAAGTGTGAAAAAGGACAGGGTGAGGGTGTAATATGAAAATCAATTTAACAGATAAAATATCAGATAATTGGCTGATCTTATTCGCTCTTCTGAGACAAGCTCTGCAGTCTGAGGGGAAGGAGCAGAGTAAAGAAATACAGCAACTAACCCCTTATCAATGGAAAAGTGTTGTGGAAAAGGCAAAAAAGCATTCTATTTTACCGTTGCTTTATGATCAGCTGCAAAAAGAACAGTCTTTACCTCCTACCTTGTTTGAATATGTACAGAACATGAGCAGACGTACTGTGCAGCAGAGCTATAAAATGCTTTATCAAACAAATCATGTTGTAAAACTGCTGGAACGAGGATCAGTCTCAGTTGTAGTCTTAAAAGGCGTTGCTACAGCAGATTTATACCCGTATCCGGAGCTTCGCAAATCCGGTGATATCGATCTTCTACTACCTAATGGGGATGAGGTTTCAAAGGCCTGCTCTTTGATGGAAGCACAGGGGTATCAATTAAAAGGAAAGCAACATGCCAACCACCATGTTGTATATGAATCAAAGCAAGGAATTGCTATTGAACTTCATTCCATGTTAGCGGAACCCTTCGATAATTCTGCAGTAAACCGATACCTACAAAAGCTTACGTTGGAGTATAACACATACAAGGAAGTGAGAAATATACTAGGAAGTAATCTTCCGGTTCCTCAGACTGCATATCACGCATATTATCTGTTAGTACATATGCTACAGCATTTTATGGGATCAGGTTTCGGACTCAAGCTTTTATGCGATTGGGTAGTTTTATGGAACAGAGTGACCAAAAAGGAAGACCAGGATCAATTCATGCGGTTAGTTGAGGAAAGTGATTTGCGTTCATTTGCCGAATGTATTACAGCGGTATGCACTTCTTATCTTGGACTGGATGAAACAAAAGTGCACTTTCTAAAGATTGGTGCGATAGCAAAGAGCGATGTAGAGAATATGCTTCTTGAGATACTGGAAGCAGAAGAATTCGGAAAATCGGATAGTAACCGGATGGTTATTCTTCGAGGGACTGCCCCCATGGATTATTTAAGAGAATTGCATTATCAGATGCAATTAAATTATCCTAACTATGGAAATTATATAATCCTTTGGCCTGTGCTATGGTCTTGTACCTTGGGAAAATTTCTGTATAACAATAGGAAAGTTCGAAAGACTTCACTCTATTTAATAATAAAAAAGGCACACTTCAGAAGCAAAAAAAAGTGGTATATCAAATACTTAAAATAGATATACCACCACATCTATATTAAACGATCCAATAAGCTGCACCAACAGTCTGTTATGTAGTCTAATTGAAATGCTTCCATATGGTCAAGACTGTGATCTACAAACCGATTGTATAAAACCTCATTTGTTGCCAACATTGCGATATGGTCAGCCATAGTGGTGAATTCTTCTGCTCCATCTTCACCTGGTAGAGGAAGCAAAAAACCGTTTATTGAATGTTGAATAACTTCTCTTAGTCCTTTGTGGATATCAAAACATACAATTGGAAGATGATACATTTTTGCTTCCAGCAATACCATCGGAAGGCCTTCAGTTCGTGAAGTCATTACATATAAATCTGCATTCAAATAGTATTCTCTTATATTGTTGCTGAATCCTTTTAGAAGTATCCTATTTTCTAGTCCTGAGGTAATTATTTTTTCTTGAATAGATGGTCTTTCTATGCCTTCACCGACAATATGCCATTCCCAATCAATAGAAGGATATTGCTTTGATAGGATAAGACCAATCTGTGGTATATAATCAAAGCCCTTTTGAATAACAAGGTTTCCAACACTAAGTATTATAAATTTATTACGAGGCATAGGAAACTGCTTTGGAACATCTCTCATATACCCAATTGCATTGTGGATTGCCATTATCTTGTGGCGGATTTTTAGTTCTCTCTGATAACAATTTTTATCTGCGTCAGTCAGGGTAACAATACAATCGGCAAACCGTGCAGAAAACCTACGTATCCATATTCGGTAAAGGCTGCCTAGATTCTCATAGAAATTAAAGTGTTCCCAGGAGACTACCCTGACTCCGGTAAAAAGCTTTGCTGGAAGGGATAGAATGTCTAATACCCCATCAATATCGATTAAAATATCAATCTGGTTTGTTCTTATGCATTTAATTAATTTAAAAATGATTGGGATATATCCAAGCCCTGGATTGATCCATTTTTTTGATAAAGCAATTCTTTTGATAGAAGCATCAAGTTCAAAAAAAGGTCTTTCAGATGCTTCGGTTAGGCTGATAAATAAGATAGAATACTTACCCATACTAAGTAAAGCCTGGGCAATCGTAGTTGCAGCCCGTTCAGTACCTCCACTTCTGGTAATATCACCTGAAAAAAAAGCAATGTTCATGAGTAGTTACTCCTTTATTGATTCATCTCGAGAACCAGAATTTACCTTTTCTTATCATAAATTATTTTTAAAAAGAAATAAAGAGTTTAATAAAAATAATTATAAATTACCAAAAAACTGGGAAAGTCTATACAGCAATTCAGGATAATGATACAATATTAGGGTGGTTACCTATTATTTAACGAGAAAGGACCAAGAGAAGAGAATACTGAAAGAGAAGGAGAAGAAGTATGGGAGAGTTAGCAAGGTTTACATCAATTAAGAATAATCCGGAGCTTACCGGACTAGCCAGGTGGATCGGAGGAGTAACCTATTCAGTTGACACCGGGGTTGAGCTGAAGCTGGAGCTTCTACAGCCTTGGGCAGCAGGAGAAGGGAAGAGGTTTCCGTGCATAGTTTTTGTACAGGGTAGTGCCTGGACCTTCCCGGATGTGGGTTATGAATTGCCGCAGCTTGGAGCACTGGCAAGAAAAGGATATGTGGTGGCAACGCTGACCCATCGCTCATCGGTGGATTATCATAAGGCACCTGCCTTTCTGGAGGATGTGAAGACAGCCATCCGGTTCTTAAGAAAAAACGCTGCAAAATACGGAATTGACCCCGAGAGAATTGGCATATGGGGAACATCCTCCGGTGGAAATACCGCTCTTTTAGTGGGCCTGACCGGAGATGATCCATTCTATAAGACAAAAGAATATGAAGAGTATTCCGATGCAGTCAAGACCGTAGCAGAGTGCTTCGGGCCTGCCGATCTGTTCGAGCTCTTTTACCAGGGAATACCGGAGCTTGATGAGAAGGGTGAACCCTCCATCTTTATCCGCCTCTTGGGCGATACGAGAGAGGAGCAGAAAGAGCGTGCATCAATGATGAATCCGGTGGAGAAGGTAATCCCGGGGAAGCAATATCCTCCCTTTTTGCTTATGCACGGTGATCAGGATGATGTTGTACCCTATGAGCAATGCACCATCATGGCAGAGAAGCTGTGTGCAAATGACATCCATACAGAAATCATTCGTGTCGAAGGAGCACCCCATGAGGATAATTTCTGGAGTCAAGAGCTGCTTGATCTGATTGAGGATTTCTTCGTTAGAACACTATAGAGTGGAGCAAAGCTGTTGATATTATAAATGATATATCATTTCGAATAGCATTCCCGAGTTAATTTAGGTATTGTAAAATAAAACCATATAATCTATAATATGGTGATATATTACAATACTTATAATATGCCATTATTAATGGTGGAATGGGAGATACTATGAAAAAAATATTAATTACTTTTATTACTGCAGTTTTTATGTTGTTCACGTTATCATCAACTGTTTATGCTGCGAAACAGCCGGTAATTCACGTAGCTCTTAATAATGAAATTCTACTTTACCCTGAGAATACACAGCCCTATATCGATACAAAGGGAAATGTATTAATCCCTCTGTTCGTGACTGGGGAAAAGCTAGGGGCATCGGTAGAGTGGGGAAAAAACTCTGATTCGATTAGTATGAAATATGGATCTGACACTATAAAGATAACTTGGTCAAAATCCAGCAAGAATGCTACCGTAAAGCTGAATAATAAGGCAGTTAAGCTAGCGATATCACCGGTTAAGAAAAACAAAACGGTTTATGTACCGTTGGAGTTTTTCACCACTCTCCTGCATTGTCAAACAACCTGGGATAATAGAGTGTATACCGCCTTTGTGACATCGCCCCAAGCTTCAAAGAATAGTACGGCTCCTACCGAGGCTACGGTAACCTCTTCAGAAGTCTTAAAAATCAAATCCTTTGACGGTTATTCGCTTACCGGAAAATTGGATTTACCGCTTAATGCTACTGAGGTATCTACCCTCGTTATATTTGTACCCGGCACAGGGCCTAATACCTATGATAATCACAGACTGATAGGCGATAAGGAATTTAACTATTATGATTTGTTCGCACAAGAGTTTGGAAAGAGACAGGTGGGATTCTTTCGGTATAATACACGTGGTGTTGATATAGGAACACAGCCACCGATGTATGATACGATTGACAAGGAGGAATACCGTAAATATACACCTGTAAATCAGGCTAAAGATATTGAAATCATGATTACGGAATTGAAGAAGATGGAAGCGCTGAAAAATGCAAAAGTAGTCCTGCTTGGTTGGAGTGAGGGTACCATTATTGCACCCTTGGTAGCAGAGAGAAAGAATGTTGAAATATCTTCATTAATGCTGGCGGGATACTGTAATGTAAAAATGCAAGATATAATTGAATGGCAGTTATCCGGTGGCTCTTCCATGATTTTTTACTGTCGTTATTTTGACACGAATTTCGACGGGGTAATATCAAAAAAAGAATATCTCACAGATCCTTATAAAATAGTAAATTCGGCACTTGGTGGCACTAAATTTGAACAGCTGGATGCTAACACAGATGAAAAGCTTACAAGCGCAGATTTTGCTGTTATATTAACCGATAATAAGAATAAAGTATTGGATGCAATCTCTAAGGGAGACGATGAATGGCTCTGGAATAACTATTTTCGGATTACGTCAGAATGGCTTTCCGGACACGCAAAGCTTGAAGCGAACAAAGACAGGCTGTTAAAATTATCAATCCCTGTTAATATCTTTCATGGCGTTTATGATCAGAATGTTCCTCTACAAGGGGTCTACGATATCTATGAAGCATACAGGGGAAAGAATAAGGAAAATATAAAAGCTTTTGTATTCGATCAACACGATCATGATTTGAATTATATTCAATATCCTCTAAATAATCTGATTTCAGATGGTTTGGCTCGAATATTTGAAGAATGTGCCAAAGTGAAGTAAATGTCTGCAAAAGTTAAAAAGCTCTTAATCCGATAATGTAAAAAGGATAAGAGCTTTTTTCTCGATGAAGTTGAGGGGAATTGAACTTAAAGACAAGATCGTTTTCAGGAGCAATATTATGCTTCTGAAGTAATCATGTAGATGAAAGAGTAGAGTAGATTGAAAAATCACAAATTTTTTAATCGGTAGCATGGGGGATTATTATGATAGAAGTGATGTTTAGTGAGAGTGAAGGCGGAGCTATGATAGTAGCAAAAAATTATCAAAAGCCCGATTTCAATAAAGGAGCTATAGGATGGATCGGAAGAAGACCGACGAAAGAGGAGTTTGATAAGACGTTTGACGGTAAAGCAGTCGGCGGTAATTCCTCTGAAGTGGTTTGTATTCCGTTCCTTCTGGATATTGGTGATATTACCATTCCTATTGAGAGTGATTATAGAAAAAAACTAATTCTGGACAGCTATACAATAAATGGCTTCGGAGACGAGAATACAAGGAAATCGCTAGAAGATAGCTGGGATAAGTATTTAAAAGAAACTGAACGTTTGAAGAATTATGCTACGCAGGGAGAATGTATTCGTTTATGGTATAGTAATGCCCCGTATTCTATGTGCGGTTTTTATTATGTATGCAATCTCTTGAAAGATTATAGTTGTAAGATATCCGCAATAGAATTGCCAAATCACATGCAGCTTTCAGAAAAAGAGATACAATTTTATACTACCTGGGGAGAAATAGATGCAGGAAAGTTTTATCGATTTCTTCCGTTGGAAAAAGAATTATCGACTTGTGAAATACGCTCCTATGCCTTAAACTGGAATGAATTAAAAGAGGATAAAAGTATTTTGCGCGCTGTTGTAAATGGAAGAGTAATTGGTGTGACGGAAGACTTCTATGACCATATTATCAGAAAAGAGCTTCCGGACGGCGAGTTCGTAATGGGATATCTGATTGGAACGATATTAGGAAAGTATCCCCTTGGAGTAGGCGATTGGTGGTACGCAAAAAGAATCAATAGAATGATAGAACTTGGCGAATTGGTGGTTGTAAAAAAACAGAAAGAGATATATAGCCAGGTACTTAAAAAACAACTGAAAATAAGTGAAAACGTGCACATATTATGAACGTATATACTCGAGATAACTATCGCAGACCTCCACTTTTGTTAGAAATAAAAAATCGCAACCCATTGTTTTGCTAGGGTTGCGAGACTTTTAATGAGTGCAGTTGAGGGGACTTGAACCCCTACCCGGAAACCCGGACTAGAACCTGAATCTAGCGCGTATGCCAATTCCGCCACAACTGCAAGGCATGTTCCATTACTACGGAACGAATTTGATTATAACATAATGCTTTTTTTATTTCAACTAAAAAATAAAAATGTTGTACGAATTATGAATACATAATTCTACAATATTATTTTCTCTATGGTTTTGGTGCGGCCTTTGTTTTCTTTTCTTTCCCAGGTCGCTTACAGTACGGCTCAGGATATTTTTTGTGTGTTTTATGATGTTCAATGCATTCCTCACATTTGCCATAGCGTACGCACCTCTTGATGACACAGGGACAGGTGTCAGTTCCACATTCTAACATAGCGAATCCTCCAGTTGAATAGAATTAAGGTACCGGGTACCTGGTGGATACTATTATAAGATACAAGCCTGGGAGGTGATAGTGTAGATGTATGGTAAAATAGTAAGAAGAATGTAGAAAATTTTATTATAAATATTTCATATAAAAGGTATTGACATTAATACTGCAACGTATTAAAATTGCTATTGTATTCCTCGATAGCTCAATGGTAGAGCACACGGCTGTTAACCGTGGGGTTGTAGGTTCGAGCCCTACTCGGGGAGTTATTTTTATGTAAAAAGCTGTTTCATATCATTTAGTCAAAATGATTTGAAACAGCTTTTTTCATATATGCTATGTGTTACGTGGCTTAGTCTGTCATTAGCTCTCTTGGATTCACCTTACGGATGCGTAGGCTTACCAAGGCCGTTGTAATCAGTGTCAGTAATTCCATCACGAGGAGCGAGATACCAATCAGGCTCGGAGGGATGATGAAGCTGCCATTTCGAATTCCGACGGAAGAAAGCATCAGAATGCAGAGGGGATTGATGGAGAATACTGCCAGGGTACTGCCAAGGAGGGTACTGATCAAAATTATGGTGCCCAGTGTTATACTGTTATGCAGGATCAGCTCTCCGGTGGTAAAGCCCAGGGCTTTGCTGATGCCGATCAGGTTCCTCTCTCGGAGGATCTTAACCTTCACCAGGTAATAGAGGATCAATACAACGATGAAAGTGGTTATGACCCCAATGGTGATACAGATCAATGTGATTGATTGTGTAATTGGGGACAGTGTTGTTGTAAAGATATCCTTCATATTTAAGATGTCGATGCTATAATCTGTCAACGAAGTCTTCAGTAAGGTTATAGTGTCCTTTAGGTTGATGCCCTCCTCCACGTAGAGATACTGAGTTATCGGGACATAGGAGCTGTTGAAGCGAAGCATTCCTTCTTCTGTAATCGAAATGGATTGGCCAAGGTTATTAATGTGCTGTGTGATGCCGACTACCATGAAATCATAGGATTTGTCATTGTACTTAATATATACAACGTCGCCAATCTCAGCTCCGAGCTTTTTCTGATTTACCGTACTAATCACAATCTCATTGTCATGCTTTGGATATCTGCCTTCGATTATAGTAGACACGGTAAGCTTATTATAGTCATTGCAGATGAAGCTATTGGTGGAGGTCTCAATCCCACTAAATTGCACCGTTAATTTCTCGTTTGTATAATGGAGCGACTTTGCTATTCCTGTAGCTTCTGCTGCGATGTCATATACCTTCGTGTGATTCTCATCGTAGCATACGACGGAAATATCAGGGCACTCCATACCAACCAGTCTTAAGAAGGTCATCTCATTCTCCACAAAGTTGTAATACATCGCTATTGAGAATACGATGGTGAAGGACATTAAGGTGCCAATGATTCCGACAGAGATACTCTGCTTCTTATTGTTGAAGATTTGCTTGAGGCCAAGAAGTAAATGAAGATAGCCTCGGGACTTCTCCAGTGGGAAATGATTTTTGCCAAAATGATAGGTATCTATTCCATTTCTAAGTGCCATCAAGGGAGTGATCTTAGCGATACGTTTGGTAACCTTGATGGTGATCAGTAGGATCATTAGTGTAATAGTGGTAAAGCTTAGGAGCATACTAAGTATTCCCGGTTCCATCTGCCAGTTCAATCCAATGGACGAGGAGATGACATTAGTTACAGCACCGGAGCAAACCATTGAGAGTAGAATTCCAATCACAAATCCCACGATGGTTATCATTAGGAACTCCAGGATAAGTGAGTTCTGAATAGTACGGTTGGTAAAGCCGATGGCCTCCATGGAACCAATATTTTTCAGATCCTCTTCAATGTGTGTAATAACGGTAAAGCGGATCACCACCATCGATATGATGATAACCAGTGCTGCAAAGAAGACTAATATCATCATGATTATGTTGATGGTCATTGTAGTGCCGATCTTCATGGATTCATAATTCAGATTAATCGTGGTGTTGGCTTCATATTGCGGGTCTATGGAGGCCTGCTTAATAACCTTTCCTTCAAAATCTCGGGAGCTGACACCCTCCTTTAGTATGGTCTTGAAGCAGGAATATTGGCATACCTCAGCTGCAGTATCACTTAGCTTCTGAAAGCCTTCATCCGAAACAAAGCATTTATAGAAGCTGATATTGGATGGGGTTGAGAAGAAGATATCTTCAAAAAAGCCGTATATGGTAAAGGTGTCTAATTTATCCTGAAAGATTATCTCAATCTCGTCACCAACCTGATAACCAAGGACAGATTTAAGGGAGTAGGGGACGATGATGGAGTCCTCAGCCATTGTTCCGGCTGCATCAATCTCTTTTATTTTCTGAATATCTCTGGCGGTATCTGCATTCATAAGGATAATTCCGATACTCTGGGCAGTCTCTTGTACCTTCTTATTCTGAATAGAGGATGTGTGATAGATGATCGCTTTCTCCTGCTCCACTGTCTCGAGATCCTCCATATCACCGAGCACTCCGGCCATATAGTCATTATAAACCTCCGGTATAAAGGTTACAAAATCTGCTCCGTTCAGGGATTGATGCTTCTTGTCTAAGAAGCTACCCAAATTGGATAGGATATGCAATCCAATATACAAGAACAAGGTGGCGGTTATCATGAGGAAAAGAAGTGTGATCGCCGAGCTGCGATTCTTTTTTATGCTGCTTTTTGCAAGCATTAATAGTTTCATAACATTACCATACCTTTCTTACTAATTAACATCTGCATCTGCGATGCAGCCGGGATACCCGGAGGAATCCACGAACAAGCACCATGGTGAGAGTATTACCAGCCCATTCGATCAAGAAATTCACGTATAGCTATATGGCGCTGCGGGTCACTCTTTACATATTTGCCTAAATTAAGCTCTGCCTCAATGACACCATCTCTTAGATATAATACACGATTAGCTCGCCTTGCTGACTTAATATCATGTGTAACCATAACAATACTTTGACCCTCCTGATTCAGCTTTGTCAGGATATCCAGAACGAGAGTGGAGTTTGTGGAGTTCAGCGCTCCTGTAGGCTCATCAGCGAAGACAATCTCAGGTTTATTAATCAGAGCGCGAACGATTGCAACTCTCTGTGCCTCCCCACCGGATAACTGAGCCGGATATTTATGATAGCAATCTTCATTTAATCCGACAGCAGCCAATAGTTCCTTTGCTGCCTTAAGTACCTCAGCTCGGCTTCTCCTTAACAAAAGTCCACAGATTACGATGTTATCCAGAACGCTCATGGTATCATTGAGATGAACCTGTTGAAATACGAAGCCGCAGTGCTTCCGGCGAAAGATTGCCAGCTGGTCATTGGTATGCTTAGAGATATCGGTTTCCTGGAAGCTGATCCTTCCGAGAGAGGGCTTATCCATACCGGATAAGGCATAAAGCAATGTGGATTTCCCGGAACCGGAGCTTCCCATGATTACAGTAAAATCACCCTGATTGATCTCAATATCCAGGTTTTTAAGTACATGCTGCATTTGCTTTCCATTGGAATAGGATTTACATAAATCCTTTGTTTGTAAGATAGTATTCATATTGTTCTCCATTCTGCCGCAAGCCCGCGAATACGGGTGGCAGCCCCACTATTTATATAAAAAACGTGTGATAAAGCGTTTGCCTTAACACACGTAATTCTAGCATGGATTTTATTAACAAGTCTTTTCCGAAATATTATTTAATTCTTATCAGTTTCTTAATTCTATGATTGAAACATTATGAAGAATGACAGCTTTGCAGGCTATTATATCCGGTATTAAGAGGCTTTTCTTAGAGTGAGGGTCACTACAAAGCCTTGATCCTTCTCACAAAGTAGTCCGCCGTCCATGCCCTCCATGAATTGCTTTGCCAGATACAGACCGAGGCCGGAGCCGGACTTCTCAGAGGAATTGCTGCCACGGTAGAACTTCTCACAAATCAGTGGAAGCTCCTCCGGATGGATCGTCGTTCCAAAATCCCTAATCTCAAGGAGTAATACCTCCTTCAACTCCCGGTAGGTGATATGGATAGGAGTTCCGGCATATTTGGAGGAATTATTCAGAAGATTATCGATCACCTGCATCAGCCGTAGCTTATCACAGATGATCAGACACTCCGGCAGTTCATTCTTTATCACAAGAGGATAAAGCTGCGCCATATCATGGAAGACATCGGACAAAAATGTGCTGGGCTCCTCTGACTTCTCTACCTTTAATACCTGAAGCTCCGACATCGTGGCATGGAACATGTTGCTGATCAGGTGATCAATCATATTGGATTTCTGATGGATGGTTTTGATCTTCTCAAGGTTCTCATTATGGATTAGCTTAATCTCCAGTATCTCGCATAGTGCATTAATGGTTGCCACCGGGGTCTTAATATCATGGGAGAGGCTGGCAACCAACTCCTTCTTGCTGCGGTTTGCTAGATATTCGCTTTCTCTGGCTTTCTTCAGTTCCTCCCTCAGGATATCAAAGCTCTCGGTAAAGGCACCGAAATAATTATCCCTCTGCATATAGAGAGGAATATCAAAATTACCGACGGATATATTAGTGGCGAATCGTTTCAGACGATCAAAGGGTCGAAGGATTCTAAGGTGGATCATAAGGAAGGCTAGGTTCATTATTACTAAGACAATGCCGATCAGCAGACAGGAGATTATTAGAAGCTGCTTCTTTATTAATAAAAGGGAATCATCACTACGCTGAAATATAATCTTAGCCTGCAATCGATCTCCCTCAAGATAATCAAGGATAATATCACCATGATCAATGCTTTGGTACAGAGTGGAGGTATAATCGGTGTCGGAGACGTAGATGATCGTACAATCGTATTCCTCCATGATGGACTGGGCAGAGCGCCCCTCCCTCAGATTATCTTCAATCGATTTTAAGCGGTCATTGATCAGGGGAAGGTTAGCAGCATGGTATTCCAGGGAGTTCAGCTGTAGGGTGCAATACAAGAGTATGGCACATAGGCTGATATTTAACAGAATTATCAGATATCGTAGCTTCATATTTCCAATCGATACCCCGTACCCCACACCGTCTTAATGTACTCAGGTTCGTTGGGGTTTCTTTCTATCTTTTCTCGGATTTTGCGGATATGTACATTCAGAGTGCCATCACTGAAGAACTCATCGCCCCAGACATTATCAAAGAGTTCCTTCTTGTGAATTACCTTATTCCTATTCAGATATAGATAATGGAGCAGCTTGAATTCCTTCGTCTTAAGCGTTACCTCCTTACCGTCTACGAACACCTTCATGGCGTCCTCGTCCAGAACTAGTCCGGATGTGGTAGGAGCTGCGCTTTCATGGGTTTCGTTCTGACGCTTAAGTGCAATACGGACCTTGGCGAGAAGAATACTTAGGGAATATGGCTTCTGAATATAATCATCACCACCAATGTTCAGTGCAATCAGGACATCATCCTCACTTTGTCTTGCACTGATGAAGATAATCGGAATATTTGTGGTCTGCCTGAGCTTAACGCATAACGCAAAGCCACTCTCTCCCTCCAGATTGATATCCAGTAATATCAACTTCACCCGATTCTGTCCGAGGAATTCCAGGCAATCCGTTGAATTGGAGACAAAGGCTGCTGATACTCCAAACATCTGAAAATATTCGCAGGTAGCCAACCCCAGCGCTGTCTCATCATCAATAATTAAGCAATCATACTCCATCGATCGTTCCCCCGTTTGCTATCGATTTATAAAATGACATCAATGTAATTATTATAATCCAGATATAGGAAAATGTCATTCTTAAATGCAAGAAAGTAAAAAACAACAGATGCATATACTCAGATTTCGGAAGTCATGGATCAAACTCATGCTTCGATTGATATCGGTTAGTCTTAAGCATAATGAATGATAGAAGAGGAGTGATTGTATTGAATAATAAGTTGGTATTATGGTAAATATAACCGTGAGGTGAAAATAATGCAGATTATATGGAAAGAAAACGGTACCTATGAACGTGGTGGGATAGAACGAGGTGAATCCCTATGGGTTCAGGAGGAATACCGCTATGATCAGAGTAATGTTAAGATAGCAAGACCTGCTCTGATGGAGAATATTACGACAGAGGTAGCCGTCATAGGCGGTGGGTTAGCAGGAATACTTACGGCATATCTCCTACAGGAAAGAGGAGTATCGGTTGTAGTCCTGGAATGTAATGAGGTAGGAAGTGGTATGACAAAGAATACCACAGCCAAAATAACCTCCCAGCATGGTCTGATTTATAATAAGCTTTTAAGCTATAAGGGCGAAGAGCGCGCTTTGGAATATGCCATGGCTAATCAGAAGGCGATTGAGATGTATGAGGAGATCATTGGTCGCCTGCAAATAGATTGCGAGTTTGAATTTATGCCGAACTATATCTATTCTAAGGAAAACGAGAATAAGATTATTACGGAGGTAGAAGCAGCGAAGAAGCTGGGACTGCCGGCTGAATTAACAAAGGAAACAACCCTACCCTTCCCGGTGAAGGCAGCGATACGTTTTAACCGACAGGCACAGTTCCACCCACTCAAGTTCCTGGATGCGATTGCCAAGCAGTTGACGGTTTATGAGAATACCAGAATAACCGAGATGCGAAGTGACGGTACCATTCTTACTGATAGCGGAAGCGTCCGAGCAAAGTCAATTGTTGTGGCAACCCATTATCCCTTCATCAATAGACCCGGTTATTATTTTATGAGGCTCCATCAGGAGAGATATTATCTGTCTGCACTGGAGGGTTGCTATACGGGGACGAACAAACGGCTTGATGGAATGTATCTGGATGCCGATCCTCAGGGCTATTCTCTGCGTAATTACAAGGAGCTCGTGATATTTGGAGCGGTCACTCACCGATCAGGAGAATATAAGCCAAAGGATGCTTACCAAAGAATAGAGGAGAGTGCCAGACGCTACTATCCGGAAGCGAAGATAAAATATATCTGGTCCAATCAGGACTGTATGACGCCGGATTCCATTCCATATATCGGACGATATTCGGCAGCAACACCGAACATCTATGTAGCTACCGGCTTTAATATGTGGGGTATGTCGAGCTCTATGGTATCGGGTATGATAATAAGTGACATGATTATGGGTAAAAACAATGAATATCGTAAGGTGTTTTATCCCAGACGGTTGATGTTCTCCGGCAGCAGGAAGATGCTGATGGATGTTGGCGTGATCTCAAATAGTCTGATATCAGAGCACCTTAAGATACCCCGTGTTAGCCTGAAGGACATTAAGGTAGGACAGGCAGGTATTATCAACAAGAACGGGCAGAAGTATGGTGTCTATCGTAAGACGGAGGATCAGTATTATTTTATCTCGACCAAATGTCCACATCTTGGTTGTAGCTTAGAGTGGAATCAGAATGAATTATCCTGGGATTGTCCCTGCCATGGTTCACGGTTCGATTACCAGGGTAGACTAATCAATAATCCTGCTATGAGAGACGCCTTTGATACCTGTCAAAGAAAAAAGAAGAGCTGATACCATAATAATATCATTTTGGCGAGGAAGTGCTAGAAAGGAATACAGGAAACAGCATGGAAAGAGTGGGTGACCTCACTCTTTTTTTGTTGCTTTATTATATTAGATGCAATATATTGAGTTGGAGGATTTTGAACGGTGGAACAATCACATTTGTTAGAAATGTCTAATATTGACAATAAAAATCAGGCATTGTATAATAATAAAGCGATTTACTAAAGTGTTTTCTGATTAAGTCCGGTGAGGAGATTTTTAAATGACAATAAAGGATATTGCAACACTTGCGAATGTGTCTATTAGCACTGTTTCAAAAGTTTTGAATAACAAAGATGCTGATATTAGCGAGGAGACAAGAAAAAAAGTACTAAAATATGTAAAGGAATATCAATATACGCCATATTCAAAGATAAAAGAAAACGCTTTCGGCAGATCTTATACCTTCGGTTTGATTATTCCGAGAGATTATGAAAATAAGGATATTTTGATATCAAGTGTGGAGAAAGCAGGAATAAAAAACGGATATCATACATTGATTTATTTTACAATGACTGAGGAAGATGAAGAAAAATACATACAGATGTTAACCAGCAAAAATATTGAAGCCATTCTTTTATACAGTATAGGAGATGCAAAAAAGGCGATCGATATTTTATGCAAAGAAAATATACCTTTGATCTTATTAAAAGAGGAAAAGGACGATAGATCTTCAGCCCAAGTATTTGTCGATTACAAAGAAGCAGGCTATTTGGCTGCACATCATGTCATAAAAAATAATCATAGAAATATAGGACTTTTATTATGCAATAATGCAGAGAGTGACAACATAAAGCAGGGATATATGAAAGCTCTTTATGAGAATGATATCTTATTCGACAACACTAAGGTGTTCGAAGGACAGGATGAATTGGATGCGGGAACCATAGGAACACATCAGTTTATTAATATGAATATTACCGCTATTGTATGTGAAAATGAAAGAATAGCCTGTAGTGTTTATCAGACCTGCGGTAGTCTTGGTTTACAAATTTCGAAAGACATATCCGTCGTCAGCATAAACGGTATGGAATTGGCGAATATATTAAATCCTAAGTTGGATACTGTGGATTTGACTATTGACGAAATTGGGAAAAATGCAGTCGAAGCTATGCTTAGCATAATAGAAAGCAAATCGCTTCCCAACAGCTGCAGTAAACAAATTGACATATCGTTAATCAGGCGGGAAAGTGTTAGTGAGCCTGCTAAAAACACCTATAATCAAAGCAGAAAAATCATTGTTGTCGGCAGTATGAATATGGATGTAACGATTAATGTCAACAGTTTACCTACAGACGGAGAGACATTGATTTCGGATTATGTGGTATTATTACCCGGAGGCAAGGGAGCGAATCAGGCAGTCGGAGCGGGCAGGCTGGGTGGTTTGGTATATGCCGTTGGCTGCTTGGGAAATGATGATGACGGAAAGAAAATATATAATAATCTTGTGAAGAGTTCTGTAAAAACAGATGGTATCAATTTTGTCCCTAGCTTACCGACGGGCAAAGCTTATATTAATGTTGCTAAAAACGGAGAAAGTACAATTGTTGTCTATCCGGGTGCAAATAACAGTCTGGATAAATACCAGATAAAAAAATACAAAGGATTATTTGAGGGTGCTGAATTTTGCCTGATCTCTTTGGAAATTTCAAAAAAAACGGCTGAATATACAATTGATCTATGTCAGGAGACTGGAACAAAGGTTATAGTGAAGCCATCCACAATAGAGGCACTGGAAGATAAGATTTTGAAAAAAATAGATTATCTTGTGCCTAACGAAAAAGAAATTCACCGTTTGGTGAAGGGAGACTATTCGGTTTCACAAAAAGCGGAAATATTGTTTAATAAAGGGGTAAAAAATATTATCGTAACGCTGGGGAGCAAGGGATGCTATTTGAAAAACAAAGAGCTTTCGATCTCCTTTATGGCAGCTCCTTTTGAGGCTTTTGACACAACCGGTGCGGCGGATGCCTTTATTAGTGCGCTGGCTGTATTTTTGAGTGAAGGCAATGACCTGATTACTGCAATAAAGTTTGCAACGTATTCGGCAGGAATTAGTATCACGAGGCCGGGTGCACAACCGTCCATGCCTGATCGAATGACACTTGATCTGTATCAGTATGATATCATAAATTCGACGAAAGAAGTGCTATAATGTAAAATACACACACCGGTTGCATGGGAATCAATAATGGTATGACTAAGAGCAGGATTGCTCGGAAGCATACCATTATTTTTTTGCCATAAAACATTGCCCGATTCTTCCATACAAAATTACTGATCCATCAAAGACTTATGATTCGTCCATCTGATTGGATGATGATAAACAGTTTTAGTAAAGGGATTAATCATACATGATTACATAAATAGATGTTGACATATAGAGAAAATATGGTAACATAATTTCAGGAAAATAATTTCGGAAAGTATTTTAGTAATAAAAATGTTGGGTGGAAAGAAGGTAAGTGATGAAAAAGAATGTCTTGGTGGTTGGAAGCTTAAATATGGATTTGGTTATCCTTGTTGATAAATTACCGTTGGTTGGAGAGTCAATACTGGGAGAGGATATTTCGTATATTCCCGGGGGCAAGGGTGCCAATCAGGCCTGTGCAATTGGAAGAATGGGCGGAAACGTGACAATGCTTGGATGTGTGGGAAAAGACAATTTCGGGAAGATACAAAAGGAACAGCTTTCCTCCTGTAATGTGGATGTGTCATATTTAAAAGAAAGTATGGATAAGCCAACAGGAACAGCTGTTATTTACATAAACTCAAAGGGAGAAAATACGATAGTTGTGATTCCGGGAGCCAATAACGAGTGCGATGTTGCCTACTTGAAGGAACACGATCCGCTCTTTGAGCAATGTGATTATGTATTGCTGCAAATGGAAATTCCGGAGGAAGCCATTACTTATACATTAACCAGAGCAAAGGAACTGGGTAAAACGGTGATTTTAAATCCGGCACCGGCACCGGAAAGTATACCGGATGAGAAGCTGAAAACGATAGATTATATCATCCCAAATGAAACAGAATTAATTAAGCTTAGCAAAGAAGAAAAGGATGATCTGAAGTCTATCGAAAGAGGCGCTAAATCATTGATAACAAAAGGCGTGAAAAATGTGATTGTTACAATGGGAGAGAGAGGCTGCTTATTCGTTAATGAGAAAATAACCTCCCACTATCCGGCAAGAAAAGTAGACGCGGTTGATACAACAGCTGCCGGTGATTGCTTTAACGGTGCATTTGTTGTTGGATTGGCAGAAGGAAAAACAGAAGGTGAGGCAATCAAGCTGGCTACTATTGCTTCTTCAATAGTAGTTACAAGAAAGGGAGCGCAAAGTTCTATACCTACAAGAGAGGAAACAGAAAGTATTTTGGGGGAAATAGAGTAGTGGCAGCAAAGCATAAATTCTAGGATACTTCAAACCTGTCCATATTACTGGGGTAGGGGATCAAATAATTGAAAGGCATGGGTACTAGTATGAAGAGTGAGTATATCGAAAAAATTTACGCCGGTTGGCTTGCAAAGATTATAGGAGTACGATTGGGAGCGCCAATCGAAGGTTGGACGTATGAGAAAATTAAAAATATATACGGTGAATTAGATCATTATCCGGTAGATTACAGAGATTTTGCGGCTGATGATGACAGTAACGGACCGCTCTTTTTCTTAAAAGCATTAGAGGATAGCAGAAACGGATATGATCTGGAGGCACAGGATGTTGCTGAGGCACTTCTAAATTACGCGCCCTTTGAGCATGGCTTCTTCTGGTGGGGGGGTTATGGAATCTCCACAGAGCATACGGCTTATTTGAATCTCCGCAACGGAATAAAGGCTCCTAGGAGCGGAAGCATCGAGCAGAACGGATATACAACAGCGGAACAGATTGGCGGACAAATATTTATTGATACCTGGGGACTGGTGACACCGGGGAATCCGGATTTAGCAGCAAAGTACGCTGCGAAGGCAGCAAGTGTTACGCATGACGGGAACGGAATCTATGGCGGTATTTTTGTTGCAACATGTATCAGTTATGCATTTGTGGAAAAAGATATTATTAAGATAATCGAAAAAGGACTCTCCTATATTCCGCAGGATTGTGAATATTATAGAGTTGTGAAAGCTGTTATGAGCTTCTATGCGGAGAACCCCTCCAATTGGAGAAAATGCTTTGAATACATATACAACAATTTTGGTTACGATAAATATCCAGGAAGTTGTCATATCATTCCTAATGTCGCTGTTATGATTTTAGCTCTTCTGTACGGTGAGGGAGATTTCTCAGATACCTTAAATATCTGTAATATGTGCGGCTGGGACACCGACTGTAACGTAGGTAATATTGCAACGATTATGGGTGTCCGCAACGGGTTGGAAGGAATAGGCTATGATAAATGGAGAAAGCCGATCAACGATTTTCTTGCATGCTCCAGTGTAATTGGTTCCTTAAACATTATGGATATTCCCTTTGGTGCCACCTATATTGCCAAGCTGGCATTTGCTATTGACGGGGAAGAAGCACCGGAGCCATGGAAAACGATTATGGAGCAGAGAATTGACGGCTGCCATTTTGAATATCCTGGATCAACACATGCGATTCGTGTTCGGGCAGAGAGTAATGACGCGAATATAAATAATCGGATAGAATATGAACTGATTAACACGAGCGAAGCAGCAAGTAGCGGCAGCAGAGCATTAAAAGCAGTGGTCAAGCCGATGTGCCCCGGTGAAAATGTGTACTTATATAAGAAGACTTATTATAAACCGGCGGATTTTCATGACAGTCGTATGGATCCCAGTTTTTCTCCGTTGGTATATACCGGTCAGACGATTCATGGTAGTGCTTATATTCCCGAATACGGAAGAGAAGCAGTGGTTAGCCTGTTTGTCAGAGAAGAGCATAGTGAAAAGATATATCGGAGCAATCCGGTTCCTTTGAAAAAGGGGGAATGGAAAGCGCTGGAGTGCAGAATACCTGCAATGGAAGGCTCATTAATTGATGAAATGGGATTTTGCTTCAGTATACTTGGCCTTCAAAATGAAATGATAGATTTTGTTGGTTTGATTGATGATCTCTATGTGGATGGAACACCGGATTACTCCATAGAGTTTGATAAAGAAAGGGAAGAGAACTGGAACGGTCTGCATCGTGAGATAAGCCAGATGACAAAATTAAAAGGACTCATGTATCTGCAGGATGGTCAGTTAAATTTATCCTGTTCGGATTTTGCAGAAGCCTATACCGGAAGGCATGATTGGACAGACTATACGGCAACCTTTTACTTTACCCCGGTTATAGGGGAATACCATATGGTGAACGTACGTGTACAGGGAGCAATTCGGTCTTATGCAGTCGGACTGTATCCGGACAATAAGGTGGCATTGCTTAAAAATGATAATGGCTATGATGTTCTGGTGAGTAAAGATTTCACATGGAAAGCAAATACAGAATATAAGGTGGAGATTACGGTTACGAGTAATTGCCTGAAGGCAAAGATTAATGAGGAAGTTACCTTAGAGTATACAGATACAGAGCATCCGTATCTTACCGGTTCGACAGGAGTATCGGTCTTAAAGGGAAGTCATTGTAAATATCGTAAAATAACAGTTTTCTAAAAGGAAGTATGATGCACGCCAGTCACCAGCGCTAGATCAGGTAAAGGCATTTATAAAAGAATATCGGAAATAAAGTCGGTAGTGCGGTCCTGTTTGTATAAAATAAGCAGTTGATGTAAATAATGAAACCTGAGGCAAAAATTATAGTATAATTTCATAAAAAATCACTTGCATTCTGCTATAGTTCTTGGTATAATAAAGTTCGTTCGCTGGACATTATCCGGCGCACAACATATGGTTTGCAGTCGTGGCGGAATTGGCATACGCGCTAGACTAAGGATCTAGTCCGGGTTTCTGGGTAGGGGTTCAAGTCCCCTCGACTGCAGTTATAAAATAAGGAGCATGATGCAAAATCATGCTTCTTATTTTTTTACTAAAGAGGGACTTGAACCCTTGGTTCACCGGAACGAAGTTCCGGTTGTCCCCATCGACTGCAGTATGTTGTAAGGTTCATAACGAAAGCTATGAGCCTTTTTTTATTCCCTATTGCAACCAATAGTTGCAGATACAGTTCTAAATGGTTGGTAGATACAGGAAAATAAATATGATATGATGGTTTCATCATATGAGGATTGTAAAGACGTCAATTACAAATATATTATTTGGCTTTAAGAGAAGGGGGTAAACATGGAATTTAAAGATAAATTAGCAATTCTAAGAAGAGAAAGAGGACTTTCTCAGGAGGCACTGAGTGAAATTATCGGAATATCAAGACAGGCAATTACAAAATGGGAGCTGGGTCAGGGATACCCTGATATCGATAACCTGATTAAGCTAAGTAACACCTTCAAGATAAGTATTGATCGACTTGTAAAAGAGGAAGAAAGTGATTACTTTCTTTCCAATATCACGAAAGACAAAACGGATACAGAAGAAATAATAGAGTTTTTATTGAAAGCTAAGACATCAACCTACTCAGCGTATGGGCCGAGATCAGCCCCATCCAGACCTCAGTCTCAGGATCTGCATTTTAGTGATGGCGATTACCTGTACATTGATTCCTATATCGGTGCGGAGCAATTTGGTGGAGAGGAAGCAGTCTGGTATCAAGGAAAACCTGTTTGGTGTATGAACTTTACAGGACGGCTACTAGGAGATAATTTCTCGGGAGATTTTTTGAAGGAAGCCCTACGTCATATCACAAAGGAAGCACCTTACAGAGGCCCAGTACTCTATCAAAGCGGTGATTATACCTACCATTGTTATTCTACTGGTAGCTTTGAATGGTTCCAGGGGCATGAAGAAATTTATTGTCGGTCAGTAAAGATTTATGAATTAGTCTTTCATGGCGGTAAGCTAAGGTGATAAATAAAGAATGGAAGAATAACCACGCATATGGCAAGCTTGTATCAATAGTTGAACAAAATGGTTATAGAATGGAGGATCAAAATGGATTTAAATTATAATGTGATGATGGAAGAGGTTTTTAATCAATTGGGTAGCAATAGGGTAATGGTGTTAGCTACCAGCTTTGAGGATAGAGTGACAGCCAGAAATATGAGCTGCATCATAATGGGGCATAAAATATTATTTCAGACAGATAGACGATTTTTAAAAACTCAACAAATACTTAAGAATCAAAATGTAGCACTTTGTACTGATAATATCCAGCTGGAAGGTATCGCAAAGATCATTGGACATTCCGATGATGCTCCCGAATTTTGTGAAGTATATAAAAGATATTTCAGAACATCCTATGATGCCTATACCCACTTGAAAAATCAGGTTATTATTGAAGTGGAGCCAACCTTTATAACCTTATGGAGGTATATGGACGGACATATGCCGTACAGAGATTTTTTAGACTGCAGACAAAATAAAGCTTACAGAGAAATGTACGATATCAGTAAGTAGGGGCGTAATGATAGCGTCAAACGAATAAATTGTAAAATTTACCAATGCTTCTTGTTATAACTTAGGACGAGTGATATAATCAAAGAGTACACTATTTTATTTCAGGAGGTTCAATCTATGAAAAGAATTAGTAAATTGCTTATTTCATTGTCACTGGTTCTAGTTATGACATTTGGCTTGTTGCCGGGAAATGTCATTGCCAATGCTGCTGGTAGGACGGTTAATCACAGCGATATCGTCATTCTCTACACAAATGACGTACATAATGGCGTAAATCAAGTCAAGGGCCAGGATGGGACTGTCACAAATATCGGTTATGCCGGTGTTGCAGCCTATAAGGACAAAATGGAGAAAGAGTATGGTAAGAATTATGTAACTCTAGTTGATGCTGGCGATGCAGTGCAAGGGGATGCTATAGGGACTCTTTCAAAGGGTCAATACCTGGTTGATATTATGAATAAGGTTGGCTATGACATCTTTGTACCTGGAAACCATGAGTTTGATTATGGAATGGATCGTATGCAGGAGCTGATGAAGAAGCTTGATGCAAAAGTGATTTCCAGTAATTTTACCGATTTAAGAACCAATAAACTTGTTTATAAACCGTATACTATGGTCACCTATGGAAAAGGTGCCAGCGTAACGAAAGTAGCTTTTGTGGGTATTACAACACCGGAATCCTTTACAAAATCTACACCTGCATATTTCCAGGACGCCAAAGGGAAGTTTATCTATAACTTCAAAGAGGGGAACAATGGAAAAGAACTATATCAAGCAGTTCAGACCGCAGTAAATGATGCGAAAAAGAAAGGTGCTAATTATGTCATAGCCATAGGGCATTTGGGCATTGACGAGCAGTCCAGTCCATGGCGTTCTACCGATGTTATTAAGAATACCACTGGTATTGATGCCTTCATAGATGGGCATTCCCACAGCACCGTTGTGGGTGATGTAGTACAAAATAAAGATGGTAAAGACGTTGTTCTTACACAGACTGGAACCAAGCTGGGTGCCATAGGACGCTTGGTGATCAAGAGTAAAGACGGCAGTATCACCACTAATCTGATCAAAGGCTATTCAAAACAGGATGCAGCTACTGCCAGCTTTGTTGCTGACATAGAAAAGAGTTTTGCAGATGATTTGGCTGCCAAGATAGGCAAGACTGATGTAGCGCTGACAGTCAATGATCCGGCGACGAATAAACGTATGGTACGAAGCAGGGAGACTAACCTTGGAGATCTTTGTGCTGATGCTTATCGCTATGTTCTGGGTAATGGCAAGTCAGGGGCAGAGAGCGGCCCGGCTGATATAGCCTTTGTAAATGGCGGTGGCATTAGAGCTAATATTGATGCAGGGGACATGACCTTCGGTGAAGTCATCGCGGTACATCCATTTAATAATGTAGGTTGCGTTGTAAAAGCAACTGGTCAGGAAATTCTGGATGCATTGGAAATGGCTGCACGTGTGGCACCGGATGAAAATGGAGGCTTCTTACAGGTTTCCGGATTGACCTATACCATTGATACTTCTGTGGCATCCACAGTAGTGGTTGATGATAAAAAGAATTTTGTTAAGGTCGCAGGTGCTTACCGAGTTAAGGACGTTAAGGTTGGTGGAGAAGCCATCGATTTAAACAAAACCTATACCTTGGCATCACATAACTATATGTTATTGGACGGAGGAGACGGGATCAATATGTTCCGCGATAACGAAGTGGTTGTACAGCCTGTGCTTCTGGATAATCAGGTTTTAATCCGCTATATCCAAGAGCATCTGAACGGTGTAGTCGGCGATAATTACAAGGATCCTTACGGACAAGGCCGTATTCAGATAAAGAATGGTAACACTGCCTCCGTGATCGTAAATTACTGGGCATATAGAGCAGTTGACTTGGTGACGGAATGGGGAATATACTTGGGACAACAGTTGGCTGTGAAGGGATAAGGTACCGTTGTTCCCCGTATACCAAAATTGGTTAAAGCCGATTAGGAATACAAGCTCTGAAACTGGATTTTATGGGACGTGCCTTAGGCAGGTCCCATTTAATTTAATATGGGACCTGAACCCTTAAATCAGTTATATTATTTCCTTGGTTATTTGATACAAGTTGCTTTCATTGCTATGAATGGAGGTATGATTATGTTTACGAGAGAGCAGATAGAGACAGCTCATAATAAGGTTAAGAGTGGTGCCGATTTCCCTATATACGTAGATGAATTGAAGAATATGGGTGTAAAAAGTCATGAGGTTGTGCTTTTTGATGGGACTTGGATCTTTAGGGGAGCCGATGGACAGGTCCTTCAATTTAAGAGCGGAATGGAAAGCGTACATATTTCAGTGCAATCCTCTCCTGAGAAATTCAAACAGATTCTATCCATGCACCAAAAAGGGGAAACGGAATATGGAACTTTTTGTAATCAGGCTGGAGAAACTGGGGTTGAAAGATGGATATCTGACTTTGAGCAGATGACAGTAACATATTTTGGTTCAGATGGAGATGTGATTGATGTTGAGCCAATCCCAAGTGTGTAATAGAAATATTTTGGAGTAATTAATATAAGTTATCTAAATAAGAGGACAACTGACTTCTCATAATACATTGTTTTACTGGCAGTTAACTGATTTTGTAGAATTGTTACGAACCTTCATGTTCGTTAGTGATGTACAAAATAGTATGGGTCAATCGGTGTATAGGGGAAGTTGTGGTCCTCTTTTTGTGCTGTGTGTCCAGCGAAGCTGGACCACACTTGCCTACATTTTGCATAATTTCTTTGCGCGATACTTCAAAAATGAATCAAATCCTCTGGCATTATCCTATAAAAAAAGTAGAATTATTAGGGAATTTGTAGTAATATTAGAAGTAATTTGATATCTTCTGGAATTAGTAGGAGAACAGAAGATTTAATTTAAGACTATAATTTTTACAATTGTTAGGAGGCTTATTATGTTCGTTATGAAACAAAGAGGTGATTGTAAGGAAGCACGTTGTATCGTTAATTATGTCAGTGAGAAAATGGAAGGGAAAGAGATACAACTACCTGAAATAAGGTATGGTTTACATAAAGAAGTATATGACTTATTTGACCGTTTTTTTAAGAATGAGAAAATGATTTCTATATCTGCAAAGGATTTACTTCAGCTTGTTACTCAGATGAGTACCTATGATGTCAATATGTCCCAGATATCCTATGATCTTAAGGATTTTGCCAAAGAAATTGCAGAGTTGAGCGAATCAAACCTTGCGATTGTTGAAGAAACAACAGCAAGTATGTATGTGGTATCAGAAGCAGTAAATAATTCTTCTGCCACGCTGGAAAAACTTGCCGAATCATCTGAAAAGTTGATTGAGAAGAATAATGAAAGTATACAGAAATTATCGGAAATAAATATGCTGAAGGAAAATGTAATGGAGAATTCAACCATCATGAGTGCTAAGATTGATGAATTGGTTGAATTGACCAACAAGGTAAATGAAATTGTTAATAGTGTTGGTGCCATAGCCGAGCAGACGAATCTATTATCCTTGAATGCAACAATTGAAGCGGCAAGAGCTGGAGAGAACGGAAAAGGCTTTGCGATCGTAGCTGCTGAAATAAGAAAGCTTTCTGATAATACGAGGAAAAGCTTAGAGGGTATGAGCTCTTTTATGTCCCATATCGAAGCTGCAGCAGTTAATGGAAGACAAAGTATGATAAATACGATTGAATCCTCCAAGGAAATGAGTAGTAAAATCGATGATGTATACTCAACCATGCAAAGTAATATGGAATTATTAAATAAGACAATCGATGATGTTCGATTAGTGAATACCACAATGTCGGAGGTAAAAATCTCTACAAATCAAATTAATACAGCAATGGAAACCTCCAGTGAAGATGCGGAAAAGCTCAGCTTTATGACACAGACGATCTTTAATGATTCCGTGAAGAGTGCGGAACTGGCAAATCAAATAACAAAGATTGATGATAGCCTGTCTGACATTACAAAGAATTTATTTGCTTCCTTGAGTGGTGGTGCGCACAACATTACCAATGAAGAATTTAAGACCAACATAATGAATGCTAGAACGGCTCATAGTAATTGGATGGCCAATTTAAGAAAAATTGTAGAGGAAGGTAAGGTATATCCACTTCAAACCAATAGTACAAAGTGTGCTTTTGGGCATTTTTATCACACAATTGCTATCGACCATCCTTCCATCAGGGATGACTGGAATGCAATTGAAGACGTACATAATAATTTCCATATCTGTGGTCACAAGGTGATTAATGCAATAAAAAATTCTCAAAAGTCCGAAGCCCAAACCTATTATGGCGAAGCTGAAAAACTTTCGAATAAGATATTTGAGCTGTTGGATAAGATAGAAAAGGAGGTTGATGTCCAAACGAAAAACGGGGTTCAATTACTTGGATAGGGTTTAAGTCTCCTCGACTGCAGTTAAAAAACTGTCGCTTACGTTAGTGAGCGACTTTTTTTGTACAAGCTTTTACACTTTATGTGAAATTCATAAAGGAGGTTTATAAAACCTTTTTGGTTTGTAAAGAGATATGGCCATACTATTAAAGGTAGAGTAAGATAGTTGAATTATGTTGTGAATCTGTAGAAAGTTGCATTGTTTGAGAAATTTTGTTTTAGTATAATATTATTGTGTATTAATAATTAGAAATAAGTCGAAATTAATAATATAAAGTCATGAAGGAATGTATTATATAAAACGTGTGATAGGAACAAATGCAGCGTATCGGTGAGAAACAGAGGAAAGGGGTAACTATGTACAGGATTCTCGTAGCTGATGATGAGGTAAATGAGCGAGCGTTGATACGTTTTCTGCTGAGTGATTTTATTAATGAAGAGCTTAAATTGTATGAAGCTAAAAATGGTAAAGAAGCTTTGACAATAATTCAGCAGAATGAGATTGATATTCTAATCAGTGATATTCAAATGGGATTAATGACTGGAATCGAATTGGCTACTAAAGTGCGAGAAATATATCCGGATTTAGAGATACTTTTTATTAGTGGTTATGATGATTTTGAATATGTGAGAAGTGCACTTTCGCTGCGTGCTGTGAACTATATTCTTAAACCGGTCAATCCGGAAGAACTGAAGAAATCCTTAACGGAAATTATTGAACGGCTGGATTCAAAAAGTCTTCAATTTGTTAAATCAAAACAGTATATCGAGAAAAAATTTTATGGAGAAACAGAAAAGCAGAAGACAGTTTATAGAAGTGAAATAATAGAAGGCATGGAAAAGCAGGAAAAGAATTATTCTGAACTAGACGCAGTCTTAATGAAAGAGATTGAAGCTGCTATTTTTATGAAAAATTCTGAGGCACTTCGCAGCACAGTTAATGAACTACTTGCAAGGTACAATGGAGAAACTCCACGCTCACATATTTATATCCGGTATATCTGTATCAGTCTTCTTCAACAACTAATGCAGCAGCTTCCGTTTCAGAGGAAGGAATTTGAAGAAGCAACTGAAAAAATATTTATGTTCCAGAGCTTCTCAGATATTGAAGAGGTGATTCACTTCTATCTGGAACAGGTGATAAGCGAAATGGAACGAGAAGCTAATTCTTCTAATTATGTTATTTATCAGGTAAAGCAGTACATTGATTTTCATTACCAGGAGAATTTGGAGCTGAATCAGCTCGCAGATCATGTCTTTTTAAGCTCAGCGATTCCGGTATTTAGCGTTATACTGATGATGAACTTCTTTCGAGGTATTCCAAAATCTCTGGAAGAGGCAGCATTTATTGATGGAGCTACGTCATATCAGGTACTTATTAAAATCATGGTACCATGTGCAAAACCATCGATAGCAACCATTTCACTGTTCAGTATTGTAGGTAGCTGGAATGACTTTTTCAGTGGTCTTATCTACCTTCAAAAGATAGAAAAATATCCAATCATGACCTATATTCAATCTTTGAGTATTAACATCCAGCAATTAATTGAGCAGGGTATGATGAACCAGTCTACACTAGAAAGTATAGGAGATCTATCTAACAAGAATCTGAATGCAGCAAAGATCATTGTCGCTGTAGTTCCTCTTCTGATTATCTATCCTTTATTACAGAGATACTTAATATCTGGTATGGTTATGGGTTCTGTAAAGGAATAATTGAATATGTTCAAAAGATTTACCGAAGATACGCGATGCTTCAGAAGGAGTAGGAATGGTTTTATGAAGTAATTGTGAATAGTAGTGAGCTATTGCTATATAAGATAGTCTGTAATTTAAAATATGAGAGAAAAGAAAGAGGACAATTTCATGATTCGTGTAATGGTATGGAACGAAAATATTCATGAAAAAGAGGGATTGCTGGATGAGTTTTATCCGGAAGGCCTTCACAATGTGATTGCGGATATTGTAAAAGAACTTGGAGAAAAAGTTGAGGTGCGTACAGCTACCCTTGATCAGCCGGAGCAGGGGCTTCCTGTTGAGGTACTTAACAATACAGAACTGTCAGAGCTTGGTTGTATATACATTGATTCAGCCCTTGAAGCGAAGAGGGCGCAGGCCCCAAAATAGAGCCTTTAAGATTTGTGACGGACGTTCTATGAGCCGTCATGAGTCTACCTTGGTATCAGATATGGTAAAAGAAACGAAGCACCTCTCATAATTATGCTTCATTAAAATGGGGATATGATTTAACAAGTCATATCCCATTATTTTAACCAGGATATGGACAAAATGTTGCATCCTAAGACCTGCTGTGTTATGATTTATTAGGTTAAAGTATTAATAGGACAAATACGTAACAGACTAGAGAATTAATCGGTTCGGTTTAACGTTGTCACGGAGAGAAACCTATGAATTTTGATAATTACGAGGAAAGCATTCAAGTATTAATCAATCAGGTAATGGAATTACGGGTCGAGCAGCCTGAAGAGACAAAGAGTATATGCAATAAGATTATCAGCCACGGAAAGAAGAAGGGTGACAGCACATTACTGGGCTTTGCCTACTACTATCTTGCCGAGGCTTACTTTGATTGCAATGAGTATGATAATTTTATTCAAAACTTAATTCTTGGACTGGAACATCAGTTAGAGGTTCCTCTCGTCAATCTCATTGCCAAGTCATACAATATGCTGGGAATTAATGCGGATAATCAAGGGAATATCTCTGCTGCAATCGATTATTATCTTACCTCTTTAAAATATAGCTGTGATAATGGATTAGTATCTGAAGCCGGAATCGTGAATTCGAATATTGGTCAGATATATAAACAGCTTGGGGATTACAGCTCAGCCATTATGTATCTGGAAAAGGCGCTCATTTATCTGAATAAGGATAAATCGAGTAACCTAGGACACAAAATCATAACGAAGACTGTCATTGCCACCTGTTATTTACAGATGGGCGAGCTGGAGACTGCTTTTAATTGGTTTCATAGAATTGAGCGGCGGCGCAATCAGTATCTGGAAGAATCGCGTTATCCCTTAGAGATTTATTGCTTTGAGATTCAATTCTATAATCAGATGGGCGAATATCAGAAGAGAGATGAGTTGTTAGATCAGTTAATTCTTCTTATATTAGAAATACCTTCACTTCTTGATATTTACGCTGAAGTTTTTCTTTTGTGTGATTTTCTGTTGGAGAGTAAGCGATATGAAGATCTTTGGAAAGTGTTAGAAAGAATTGAGAAGCTCACCAAGCATGCAGGAATTACAAATATGCAGCTGCGTGTATTAAGGTATAAGCTACGTTACTATAAAATACAACAAAATGAATCAGAATACAGACTTGCTTGTACCGATTATGTGATCTTGTCCGAGCAATTAGAGGAAGAAAACAGAACCAATGCAAAGAGAGCAATAGAGCTTCGTATCGATTTGGAATACGTGAAGGAGAAGCAGACCTTGATGCAGGAAGAGAATAAGCTCCTACTGGAAAAGTCAGAAAGAGATCCTTTGACCAAGCTTCCTAATCGGGAGAAGCTAAATGAATATACGGAGATTGCCTTTGAGAACGCTTATCTTAACGGTACGAATCTTGGGGTAGAGATCTTTGATATTGATTTCTTCAAACAATATAATGATACCTATGGACATCAGGCTGGGGACAAATGCCTTAAGAAGATTGCTCAGGTTTTACATTCCCTGATGGAGCAAGGGATTTTCTGTGCGCGGTATGGCGGTGATGAATTCATTATCATCTATGAAAATAAGACCGATGCTGAGATATTAGCAATTGCAGAGGAATTAAGGCAGAAGGTTATGGATTTAAATATTGAGCACACTAACTCTACCGTCAGCCCGTTTGTAACCATCTCCCAAGGGATCCGTAGTTCGGTTCCAAAGGAAGGAAACAAGATTTGGGATTATTACTATATAGCAGATATGTCGATGTATCACGTTAAGCGTACCACGAAGAATGGTGTCTTACTGTTGCATAATGCAATAGAGCAACAGCAATATGAGGGAAAAGGAAACGAAGATGACGACAAGAATTAAGGGATATGTGATTGCAATCCTGCTCTGTTGCAGCCTCAGTATTCTGGCTGCTGTGCCAGGCATAGTGTATGCAACGGACATTACGGGCGATGAAGATCAGAAGCTGGAAAACAATCAGGACATCACGGAGAATGGTCAGAAACAGGATATTGATCAGGACATCACGGAGGATGGTCAGAAACTGGATATTGATCAGGACATCACGGGTAATAATGATCAGAAGCTGGAAAACAGTCAGGACATCACAGATGATCAGGAAATGATAGAAGCGATTGAGGTGGATAAAGGGTACACAGGAGAACTTTATTTTTCCACGAAAAAGCTTTCTCTTCAAGAAGGAGAACAAATAAAATATGAAGCGCTACTCACCGAGGAAAATCCCGCTGGTGATGCTGTAGTATATAAGAGTAGTAATAAGAATATTGTAACAGTATCTAATCAGGGTATAATAGAGGCGGTTCACTACGGCGAGGCAACGATTACAGCGACTCTTGGGAAGGCAACAGCTACCTGCAAGGTAACTGTGTCCAAAGATGTGAAGATCACCATCAGTGCAGCCGGAGATGTTACCCTATCCAGTGATATCAAGCAACCGGTAAGTGTTAATTTCTTTTCTGTTTATTACAAACAAAAGGATGATGCCTATTTCTTTAAGAATGTGAAATCAATCTTTGAGCAGGATGACATGACGATTGTGAATTTTGAAGGAACCCTTAGCAATAAGGGGAGTAGAGTCGACAAGCAATGGGCATTTCGCGGAAAACCCTCCTACATTAATATTCTGACCGAAGGCTCCGTAGAAGCAGTTGCCTTTGCCAATAATCATGTCCGTGATTATGGGGATGTGAGTTATACGGATACGATTAAAAGCTTTGATAAAGCAGGTATCATCTATTCCTCAGATGCAAAAATTGGGATCTATGAGGTGAAGGGAATCAAGATTGGTATGATCTCCATCCAGGAGACGAACAGAAGCGATTATAAGACAGTTCTTCGTAAAGCGATCAAAGCGGTGAAAAAGAAAGAGCATGATCTGCTTATTGTCAGCTTTCACTGGGGAATTGAGCGAACCAGCCGTATCACAGGGAACCAGAAGGAGTTAAGTCGTATCGCGATCAAGGAAGGCGGAGCCGATCTGGTGCTGGGTCATCACCCTCATGTACTCCAACCGATTGAAAAGTATAAGGATGCCTATATTGTCTATAGTCTCGGTAATTTTTGCTTTGGCGGGAATACGAATCCGCCGGATAAGGATACCATGATCTATCAGCAGTCCTTTACTTTTCATAATGATGAGCTAGTACCGACGGATGAAGTAAGCATTATCCCCTGCTCCGTGTCCTCCATCACTGCAAGGAACAATTATCAACCAACACCAAGCACTGGCAGTGAGAAGAAACGGATTCTAAAGAAGATTAACGGCTATTGCAAGGAATTTGGAATACAGTTTGATAAGAATGGGAGAATAATTTCGAATAAATAAACAGGGGCTTATAGACAAAATATATCAACAAGAAGAAGGAAGAGGACACGTTCCCTCACATACAGGTTGCCGGACATCACGTTGCTATGTATGCTACATTCGAACATAAATGTTTGCATTTGTCATACATAATCAATGTACTGTTTGTCAAGCAGAGTATTATGGGAAGCATGTTACCTTCCTTTTTCCTTGGATAAATTATGTGAAAGCCCCAGTTTTATTTATTCCGATAGATATAGGTTCATTTCTTGAATGATTGCATCCGCTGCATCTTCGGCTGTCATGGTTCCGACAATGAAATCCTTCGCCTTCTCCACAATGGCAGAGGTGATATACTCATTTACAGTAACTTTATTGTTCACAGAGGAGCAGATTGCAACATACTCCTTTGTCTGATTTTGATCCAACCCCATAAAGACTAGCATTTCCTCGCTACCGTCCTCCTTTATTGTAGATGTGGTGACAGAATACTGGTTTCGATCCTCTTGGGAGCTGGTGGTCAGCGCCTGGGCATTAATAGGAAAACCGTCATATAAATCAGTCTTTTGGATATTTTCCGATAAAACCGTACGAAGGAACTCTTTGCTAAGCTCTATTTGGTTACTTTTACTGATGATCCCTAGCTCGCAGATAGGAGTAAAGGAATTCTCAAAGGAAGTATATTTGCCATTGAAGTGAGCTGCCATGCCATAGGGAAATATAGCATCAAGGAAGCTTTTCGTGGTAGAAAGAGAGAGATTCTTACCATTTGACAATAGCCATATATTATTACCACGTATGTCAATTCCCTCATAGGAATCTACGATTCCACAATTCGTTCCGATTTGCTTTAAAATATTCAACAGGCTGATTAGGTTACTACGGTTGATTTTACCATCATCATCCAGAAGAAGATCCAGCTGGTATGGTGTGAAGGTACTTACTAAATCCTTGATTGTTAGCTTGCCAAATAGGGAACCGTCCGTATACTTGGAGGCAAAATCAGCAAGAGCTTCAAGGGATGACAGCCCCTTGGTATCTATGCTGCCATATAGGATCGGTAATCCATATCTTGCGGGGATTCGGTATATCTTACCATTTTCCACATAAGTATCTGCAATATTCTTAAGTAAGGTTCCTTCATTGATCATCGGTTGAATTAGATCACTTATGTCGGCTAATACACCCTTTTCCAGGAAGGAATCGGCCGGAAGGCCATCAAGTATAAGAATATCGTAACTCCCTCCTGCCAATAGCTCTGTGTTCAATGCACGAATGTAATCCTCCTTGATTGTAATGTCTGCTGCCTCATATTCCTCCTTTGTCATAGCAGTGGTGAAATTCACCTTAACATCCGTATGCTCCTGCTGGAATTCGGAGGCAGCCTGTCGTAAGGTGCTGTTATCCGTAAGAGCATAGATATTAAGCACTTTAGATGGTATAGTGTCCACAGTTTCATCATACACATACTGCTTCAGGGAATAGCCGGTTGCTGAATTATAGAGTACATAATACTGATCTGAAGCATCACATACAAAGCCGGAGCTCCACATCGTGGGCATAGCCAGTGAGGTTAGGGTTCCGTCAAGAACATTATTCCAGAGGGAGGTTCCCTCCTCAAGCCGGAAGATACCATCGGCATTACAAATCAGAAGATCCTTGTTATCAGTATCACAATAGAAATAAGAGTCAATCTTTGACTCCAGGGGATAGCTGGAGTTATTGGAGGTGGCAGGGTCATGAACAATGATGCCTTTCAGCTTGTTATTACCATCGGTTTCGGCTAGAATGAGCGTTGTTCCCATACTTGATAGAAACTCTCGGCTATAATTTATATCAGATACCGTGTATTTTATCTTCTGGTCCTCACTACTGTAAATCACAACCTCCCCATTAAAATAGATAGCCGCAAGACTGCCATCCTCCATCATTGTTACCTTTGAAGGGAACTTATAACTTCCGTAGTCAGGATCTACCTCATCCCAACCCTCGGGGTGAAGTACTTCATAGGTTTTCCCATCCTTTGAACAGATCAGATTAGCCTTTAAACTATTATCAATTAGTTCGGTATAGTATAAGTACTGATAGCCGTTGGAAGCCTCCATGATTTGAGGTTGATAGCTCCAGCCACGTGATGGGGGGGCAAGGATTTGTAACCATTCCGGAGTAGCCTCGGTCCAAGTCCCATCCTTCTCCATCAGGTGCCCGGTGATGGAAAAGGGATATTCACTGAAGCAATATAAGAAGGGTGTGTTATCCTTTATTGTGAGAAAGATTGAATTTGCCGTTATCCCTTCCGGCAATGGAATATTTTTTTCTACATATCTCCCCTTTGTAATGTGGATGGCATCTTCAGAGGCTTTTTGGCTGCAGCCGCAGAGAATACAGCTGATCACTAAGACCAGACATAAAACTTGCTTTGCTTTCATATCATGCTCCTTTCGCATTCAAGCGTATTATGATGGTATTGCATTATTCTTACAAATATGTTATAAATTGTCTATCTCTAATCTACCTTAAAAATATCTGAAGTTTATCATACTAATCCAAAGATACCGATTTGCTGTATCAGAAAAACATACACATGTATGGATAATTATGAAAGGAGCAGTAGCGGGATGTACCTTTTAATTATTGAGGATGATAAGGAGTTATGCTCGATCCTTGAATATCAATTAAAGAGAAATCTGATTGAAGCGGATTTTTGCTATGACGGAGCGGATGCGATGTTTTATGCCGGTAAGCAATCCTATGATGTTATAATATTAGACCGCATGCTGCCAGGTATGGACGGCCTGACCATCCTAGAAACACTCCGGAAGAATAAGATCACGACACCTGTCATTATGGTTACAGCCATGGGAACTCTGAGAAACCGTATTGAAGGGTTGGACACGGGAGCAGATGATTATCTGACAAAGCCATTTGATATAGAGGAGCTTCTGGCAAGAATTCGTGCTCTGGCAAGAAGACCGGTAAAAATCGAGAATCTGGAGAAGCTGTATTTCTCTGATTTTTGTTTGGATTCCGGCATGATGAAGCTGATTAGGGATAAGGAGAGCTGCAATTTATCCAAACGGGAATGTGATCTTATGACTTTTTTTATAAAGAATCAAGGACAGATTTTAACCCGTGAGATGTTACTTAATCGAGTCTGGGGTGCGGACAGTTATGTTACCGATGGAAATCTGGATAACTTCATCTGCTTTCTCAGGAAACGATTAAAGTCAGTACATAGTCATGCAACCCTGAAAACGGTTCGAAGTGTTGGTTATCAGCTGCTGGAGGCCTAGGAAAGTAGAGGTAGCATGTTCAAAAAATTAAAAATAAAATTAATCCTTCTATATGGAATAACAACCAGTGTAATCTTAACGATTATCCTAGTCGGAATATCCTTTGTGTATTATCGGCAGAGCTATGAACAGGAGAAGGCATTAGTGCAGAAGAATGCCGAACAGATTGTGGAAAAGGTTATATCGGATAATATCATTAACAATGCCTGGATGATTCAGATGGAAAAAGAGAATCATTTGATTATAGTCGTTGAGGAGAACGGTAAGCTTCTTTTAAATAGGCGCGGTACGAGTAAAGATTCGTTAAAGGAACTCCTTGTTCATGAAATCAAGCAACGAGCCATAGAGGAAGGCATCAATCTGAAGCGTAAGCCGATGTATTCAAGAACGGAGAAAACCTCGATACTTACACTGGATCTAGGTTCACAAGGCTCCTATCTTGCTGAAGCAATCGCAATCCCCAAGGAGAGCGGATGGCAGAACATTATGATATTTTCCGGTCCACGTTTTAATGCACAGGCTAGCCTGATCATTATGATGATCATCATAGATTTAATTGGAATAGCAGCGCTTTTTATTATAAGCTCCTTGTATATTGGAAGCGTTATCCGACCGCTGGAGGAGGGGCAAAAGAAACAGAATGCCTTTGTGGCAGCCGCTTCTCATGAGCTTCGTTCACCACTGACGGTAATTAAGACCGGAGTAGCATCCATCCGGGAGGATGTCACCAAAGCAGACCAATTCCTGTCTCATGTAGAGGGAGAATGCGACCGCATGTCAAGACTGATTAATGATATGCTGCTACTGGCGGCAGCGGATGCAAGAACTTGGGATCTGAAGATGGGGCCGGTAGATATGGAGACCTTACTGATCGAATGCTATGATATGGTGTGCATTTGTCTAAATCAAAATCAGGCGAACATAACCTTGGATTTACCACAGAAGTCACTGGGGAATCTGATCGGTGATAAGGAGAGAATTAAGCAGATTTTAACTATCCTGTTGGATAATGCAATAAACCATACTCCTAAGGGAAATACCATCGTTATCCGGGCTTATTCTCAAAAGCACTTTATTGTCATTGAGGTTGTGGATCATGGAAGAGGGATAACGGACGAGGATAAGAAGCACATATTCGAGCGCTTTTATCGTGGAGATCAGTCCAGGAATGAGAAGAAGCATTTTGGTTTAGGGCTGAGCATAGCGAAAGAACTGGTGGAGCTTCATCAGGGAGATATCAGAGTTCGTGATACACAAGGAGGAGGAGCTACCTTTATTATTCGCTTTCCTATGTAAGAATATTATATATAACGTCTATACAGCCTGACAAGGATGATACCTGCATCCGGGTCAGGCTATTTATATCGTATCGGAAAATCCGTCCTATACGATATATACGCTCCGCTATGGATGCACACTTCCCGGATAGGAAGATGTTACTTCGCAACCCGCTCAAGCGAAACTCTTTCTTATACGTTGCCCGGTAGGCACACGTTCTTATTTTATTCTCAAACTTTAAGGTTTTTTAGAGATTTCTTCGCTAATATGTTGGTGAAGGAGTGTATTTATGAGGAATAGAAAATCAAAGCTTCAAAGACGAGAGACAAAAACTGCTTGGCTCTTCCTGTTACCCAGCCTGGTGGGTATATCAATATTTATACTAGTGCCATTTCTGGATGCGGTCAGAAGATCCTTCTTTAAAGCGATGGGCGAAGGATTTGTAGGTCTGGACAATTATTCTACTGTTTTAGGAAACGAAGCCTTTTTACTGGCAGCAGAGAACACCGGACGCTTTATCCTTACCTGCCTTCCTCTTCTGCTAGTGATAAGTCTGCTCCTATCTGTGATGGTTGTCGGACAAAAGCGATATGGGGATTTCTTTAAGGTTTCATTCTTAATACCAATGGCAATTCCTGTGGCATCCGTAGCCTTTCTGTGGCAGATTATGTTTCAGAACAGTGGCTTGCTGAACCATCTAATCACTAAGCTTGGTGGACAGCCGGTGGACTGGATGAACAGTAATTATGCTTTCATCGTTCTGGTCATCAGTTATCTTTGGAAGAATACCGGTTATGATTGTGTTCTATGGCTGTCGGGACTCAGCAGTATACCAAACTCCCTATATGAAGCTGCTGCGATTGATGGTGCGGGAGTAATTGCGAAATTTCGCTACATAACCTTACCAGGTTTGATACCTACACTATTTATAACTGCGGTTCTATCTCTTGTGAATTCCTTTAAGGTATTCCGAGAGGCCTATCTGATTGCCGGTAGTTATCCCCATAGCAGTATCTATATGCTGCAGCACCTGTTTAACAATTGGTTTATTTCTCTTGATGTACAGAAAATGTGTGCTGCGGCTGTTATGCTGGCGGCTGTTTTTGTCGTGTTTGTATTAATGATTTATGGACTGGGTAAAAGAGGGGTGGAGGAATGAAGAGACTAAAGTTTTTTTCCTTTGGTATCCTCTCTCTGATGGTAATTATTATTTGGTTGCCGATATGGATGATGATAACCGGTTCCTTTATGGGACTGACCGAGCTGACCGAGAGGATAGGAGCTGTTCTTGGATATGGAGATGGGTATGCCAGCTGGACACTGATACCAGATTACCCAACACTAAAACCTTATGTAGAGCTCCTGCTGGACACACCAAGGTTCTTTCACATGTTTTGGAATTCCTGCTTTCAGGTTATCCCCGGGGTCCTTGGACAGCTCTTTATTGCACTGCCTGCTGCCTGGAGCTTTGCACGATTTCGGTTTAGGGGAAAGCATGCTCTGTTTATACTATACATCGTGTTAATGATTATGCCCTTCCAGGTTACCATGGTTTCAAGCTATCTGATACTGGATCGTTTGAAGCTTATGAATACGCATTTTGCTTTGATTCTACCCATGGTCTTCTCTACGTTTCCAGTATTTATTATGGAGAAATGCTTTAAATGCATACCGGTATCTTTAATTGAAGCGGCGAAGATAGATGGTGCCGGAGAAATAAAGATATTTCTAAACATCGGTCTTCCGATGGGAACAGCAGGTATTATATCAGCCAGCGTTCTGGGTTTTCTGGAGGGCTGGAATGCGATTGAGCAGCCCATTACCTTTCTGAAGAATAAGGCACTATGGCCTTTGTCCTTGTATCTGCCCGGTATAGCAATCGAAAAGCTGGGAGTTGCCATGGTGGCTTCCGTTATTGCAATGATGCCGGCACTTTTGTTCTTCTTATTTGGGCAAAAGTATATTGAGGATGGCATCGTAGCATCCGGAATTAAAGAATAAACGCAGGGAATGAGGTTACAATTAGGAGGAATTTTAGTATGGGAAAGCGAACGGAGTATATGATAAGTCTGTTAACAAAAGAGTATCAGCCTGAAAAATCATCATTGCAGTCTTTAGCAAAGCGTCTGCTGATTGGCTTTTTTGTATTAATGCTGGTGTTGACGGTGTTATCAAGAGCAGCTGATTCGGTTTCGGTTGCTAAGGTAAGAGTTTCGCGAATTCAGAGCAGTGTATTAAACTACGAGATTAACGGAAACGGTACGATCGAGGCGGAAACGGAAGAATATATTTCTCTTTATGAGGGGGGCAGGATTGAGAGTATAGAGGGGAAGCCAGGTCAGTCAGTGAAGGAGGGGGACCTATTATTCACCTATGACCTTCAGGAGCTGGAGACAATCGCAGAGAACCTTAGGAATGCATATACCATTGCGCAGCTTAATTATCAGAAGGATAAACTAAATCAGGAAACTCAGGAGAGCACGAATCAGACGGAGGAAGCAGAGATTGCTCTAAGGAGAGCTGAGTTTGATTTAATGCTGGCACAGAAGGATCTCGATGTGGCGAAGGATAAGATTGATGAGAAAATCAGTGACAGGCTGCAGGCAGCTAAGGAGGGCTATACCGTAGCTAAGGTGACCTATGAGGCTGCCCTGGAGGATCGGGAATATGCTTTAAAGAAGGGAAGGCTTGAGGTAGCCAATGCAGAGGAGCCTGTGGAGAAATTTAATAAGGCAAGGCAGGGGGTGGAGTTGGCTCTGAGGGAATATAGGCAGGTGGTACAGAGTAGCAGCCAAAAGCTGCCGGAGCCTGTGCCGGAGGATATGTTAAAATCCATTAATACGGCCATCGACTTAAATATTCGAGACGGCGATTATTATAAAACCTTAGTTATGATGGATGACAGCTTTCGTAAATTCTTAAATACATTATACAGTGGAACCTCAGAAACAGCGGTCAGTAGTGAGTTGGATCCTCTGTCCAAAGCCAAGGTTAATATCTATAAGCAATACTATGGTGAAAAAGAGTATGAGAAGCATGCCAAAGAGATAAAGAAAGCAAAGGACGACCTGGAGCGGGCAAAGGAGGATTATCTGTTAACCTTTATCTCTACAATAGAATCGGGGGCAATATTAACATCAGCACAGAAAGCAGCCTGTATGCGCGCATATCAAGATTTATATGATGCCTTGGACGAACTGACAGAGAGGGATCAGAAGCTTAATCTGGCGTTATCAACCTATGGATATGCAATCCAAAATAAGAATGAAGCAGAGATTGAAGGCTCGTATCAGGCTTTGTTCGCCCTGCTATATGAGGAGGATGAAGATAAGCGGAAGGAAATCAAGGCAGCCAAGGAGCTGTTGACAGCGAAGCAGGAGGATTTGGCTAAGCTCATCTCGGATTGGGATAGGACCGTGGAAAAGGCAGAGAGAGAATTAAACAAGGCAAAGGAAGAATATTTTGCGGCAACAGAGGATAATAATCAGCTTCTGAATCAGACCTATGATTATTCTGTTGATACTAGATCGGTTGAGAGTCAATTGGAGGCGGCTAGACGGAGCGCAGAGGATGCGGCTAATGCTGTGGAGCGGGCCAGAGATAACGATGCGAAGGCACAGGCAGCAAATCAATCCAAAAAGCAAATAAATCAAATAAATCTGGAGATCCGTGAACTGGAGCTGAAGGAAAAAGAGAAAGAGCTGGGTGAGGTGGAGGAGCTGATCAGCCTCCAGGGTAAGGTCTTTGCTCCGATTTCCGGTATTTTGCTGCGGCTCGAGTTATCGGCTGGAGGAAAAGTAGCAGGTACAGAGAAGGTATCCATATCTAGGGAGGATTATGGCTTCTATTTCAAGGTTACGGAGAAGGAGGTAAAGTATCTGGCTATAGGAGATGAAATTATAATCACTCCAAACAATAGCAGAAGAGGGATTACTGCTAATCTGGATAGTATAGGAATGGTAGATTCCCAGGGTATGTCTGAGATTTCTGCGGTACTGCCTGAGGGCGAGTATGGGGAAGGGAATGCTGCTTCCTACACAATCAATAAACGGTCAAAGCAGTATCAGCAGACCATCCCCCTGGAGGCAATACGGATGGATTCTAATCAGGTGAATTATGTTCTTGTGGTAGGAGAGAGTAATACCAGCCTGGGAAATGTGCTTACAGCATACCGGGTCAATGTGAATGTATTGGAAAAGGACTACCGTACGGCAGCAGTGGAGGCTTCTATCAGTTCAAAGGATAATATTATTATCAGTAGTAATAAGAATATCGAGGAGGGTGACCGTGTTCGGATTTATGAAGAGAATAAATAAGAATGCCAGGATAATAGTTTTCTTTCTTCTGCTATTTTGTTTGGTCTTTATCCTATGGGGTATCGCTCTCTTTTATGAGGGTTATATCAGTGAGCATTATGCATCGGTCAGCATTCGATTAAAATCAGAACCGGTGACCACACGTGTGCTGCTACAGGCGAATAAGAATGTGAGACTGGAGGATAACGTGAATCACATGACGATAACTGCCTGGAACAGCCTTGAGAACGTGAAGCTGGAATGTGAAGAACTCTCTACCTTAGCGAAAGCTAATCTGATTGAGGTGTCCGGTGATGTGACGAAGGTATATCCCATAGAGCTGGTATATGGTAATGTTCTGTCGGTAGATGATAATGAGGGCTGCCTTATTGATGAAGCTACCGCTTACGAATTATTTCATACTGTGGATGCGGTAGGTAATCTTTTGACCTATGGGAATCAGAGATACTGTATCAGAGGTATCCTCAAATCGACGGAATCGGTTATGATAATCCAGACTTTGGAGGAGAGTAAGACATATTCGAATCTGGAGCTAACGTTTATAAATCAGGATAATGCCAAACAGCTGGCAGAAGAATTTTTAAGACAATATGGCCTGGCTGACCGGTATGTCCTGATGGATGGTTATCTTTTAACGAGAGGTCTTTCGCTAATTGTACGGTTTCCTGCCTGGCTTTTAGGCTTTTTCCTGGTATATGACCTGCTTTCTATATTATATAGACGAAGAAGGTATCCATTTCATGCAATAGCTTTGGTATTAATCCTGATAATTTTCTGGCTGATATTGTCCAGGATTATGGAATTTGAGATGTTTATACCAGAAGAGCTAATTCCTACAAAATGGTCGGATTTTGCCTTTTGGAGGAATAAATTCATTAATCTTAGGAATTGGAGGAATGATGTTTCCTACATAATGCCTCATTATAAGGATGTCATGTTTAAGCAATTCGCTGGGCGAAGTTTGTTCTATGCTGCTGCGGCAACCATAGGCATGGCGGCCTTAATTATGCATGAACGTATGTTATATCTTGGTAATAGGAAGGCCGGAAGCTTTGTGATAATCGCTTTGCTGGAGTGTGTCGTAATATACCTGCTCTTTATGACGGGCAAGATATTCCGACTTCCGAGAGCTTATCTTGGAATGCCTATATTCTATATGATTGTAAGAGATTGTTATCAGTGGTGCAGGCTCAAGGTTACTTTAATTCTTGATTCACATCTGCCAACCCAGTGTAAGCAAAGGGTACAAGATACTTTGCGCAAGCGATCATAAGGTCAGGTATGCTAATTTAATTATTTGAGTAATGAATAGAGGCACTTTACAATAATAATTTATCATAGTATACTTGTTTTTATTGCGAGGGTTACACGGATGAAGGGCTAACCATCCAATATTACATAGGAAGTAAAGAAAGCAGATAATATTATGAAAGGGGAAAGATGTATCTGAAAAATCAGTTATATCTTCAAGTGCATGAACAGTAAGTTAAAAGGTAGTCTAGCAATTATGTTAAAAGGCTTTGTCATTGGTTCGTCCATGAGTGTGCCGGGTGTCAGCGGCGGAACGATGGCAATTTTACTCGGAATATATGATAAACTGATTGGTTCAATCAGCAACTTTTTAAAGGATCTGAAGGGAAATATCATCTTTCTTATGAAATTTTGTATCGGCGCAGCGGTCGGTATTGGATCACTAGCCTTTGTAATCGAATGGCTGCTGGAGAAATTCCCTCTTCCGGTATCCTTCTTCTTTCTAGGTGCGGTAATTGGTGGAATCCCTGCACTATACAAGAAAACAAAGGAATCGGAATTGAAGCTGTCTTCTGCAATTTATTTTCTCATCGGCCTTATCGTCGTGATTGCCATTGGGTTTTTACCGGTTGGTAATTTTGATATCAGCTCAGGCTCGGGAATTGTGCATTACCTGTTGGTACTTGGAACAGGTATTATAATAGCTTTGGCACTGGTTCTTCCTGGGATCAGCACCTCTCATATGCTGCTGGTCCTTGGCATGTATGATGCAATGATTACTGCAATTACAGAGTTTAATCTGGTCTATATTGGCATTATCGGTATTTCAACGGTGGTCGGAATTTTCCTGATAACTAAGCCGATTGAGTGGACTCTGAATAAATTTCCTCATCAGACCTATTGTATGATTATCGGCTTTGTACTGGGATCCACCTCGGAGATATTCCGTGATAAAATAATTCCGGCAATCCCGGAAGGCGGAGATGTGTCCTGGTGGGTTACATCGGTGATCATTTCGATTATTACTTTTGTACTTGGGTATTTTGCAATATTACTTTTGTCAAGATATTCCAATGATTAGGGAAAGAAAACATATGATATACGGGGCTGTTACATCATGAATTGTAACAGCCCTAACTATTTTCCAGGTGTTATCAATGAGAAGGATAAGTCATTCCGCTTTTCGTTTTTTGAATTGCCCTTAGTAATATAATCAATTATTATAGTAAGTTTTGAAGAAATATCACTGAAATGGTTGTTCGAATTGGAAAAACATGTTATAATTTTAAACAAATGGGAATATAGACCTAGGGACATGTATTACTCATAAAATACAAGATATTAGAGGCTCTTATGAAATTGAATGAGATACCATTGAACACACTTGTAGAATTGCAGTTCTATTATATGGGAGAACGTCATAGAGTTGGCGTTGGTTTGTTATATAAGAATACAAAGGCTGTCTATGTGTCAGCGATTAAGAATGCTGGGAAGACTATTCCGGCAACCCAACTGTATAATGTGTTTTTGACCTATAAAACGAACGAGGGGTTATATATCTTTAAGAATGTAGCGCTTCGTTCAATTTCTTATAATGGTCAAAAGCTATATGTTGTACAGACGGATCTGGAGGCGTTGATTGTAGATTATCGAAAGTCTTATCGTCTATATCTTGGTAAGAATGTTTCCGCTAAGATCATTCAGGGTGACCAAGCGGAGAGCATTCATTGCATCTTGAAGGATATCAGTAAGAGTGGAATGTGGATACTGAGTAATCTCCAAATTAATCAGACGGCTCAGATAGAGATTGGTTTTCGAGTCAACAAGAATAAGAAGGAGACATTGATCGGAAATATCACTCATGTCGATGAGTTCAAGAATGGGACAGGATATTTGTATACCTGTGAATTCCTGGAGCCGAATGATACCATAGGTAAGTTCGTTGCTTATCAGATAGATAAAATGAATAAGAAAAATCAAATCAACGAAGCTAAGACACATATTGCAGCAAAGAGGTAGAAGGCACGCTTCGTTAATTATGGTTTCATGAATATAAAGTCCCGTCGAAGGAAGCATCTTATCCTCAACGGGACTTTTGAATTTTGCTTTTCATTAAAGATTTTTTGTATTTATGTAAAAATTTGATTAAAATCTCCCATGAGTAGGAAAAATCTGATATACTATTAACAGATTGTAAAGTAAAGGGGGGAGATCATGGTAACAATCTATCTGTGTTTCCTTGCGGGTGGAGCAGTTCTTCCATTACTTAGCGTAATATTCGGTTCCCTGAGTAATGGTCCGGATGTGGATGCTGATGTTGAGATTGATGCAGATCTTAATGTGGATACTGATGTGGATGCCGAGGTAGTTATGGGTACAATGGCAGATGGTCCAGAGTTTGATACAGGAATGGGGTTATCAATCGGATTTTTGCCAACCTCTCTCATGTCATTATCAGCACTTGCAATCACCTTCGGTGCGGTAGGTTCTGTTATGACAATGCTAGGCAGAGGGAATATCCTAACCCTTGTGGTTGCAGCAATCACCGGATATATTGCAGCAGTGATTGTTCAGACAATTATAAAGACCCTGAAGAAGATACAAAAGAGGCATTATGGGATCAATGAAAATGAATTACTGATGTATGATGGCAAGGTGGTTGATACTATTCTTCCGGGGCAGCTCGGAACAGTAAGCTTCAATACCTTAAAGGATGTTCATGTAAGCTATCCGGCACGATGTACGGATGGGCAACTTAAGCTGGAAACTGGCAGACTTGTGAAAGCGCTGGAGGTTAATAACGGTATATTCACGGTTGAACCTAAAAACAAGTATGAGTAACTATGGGTAACACAATAAAAGAATATGGAGGGATAGAAATGGATTTATTAGCAGTATCGGGCATAAACTTAGGCCCAATCGTAATCACTGTAATCGCGGTTGCAGCATTTATCTTCGTTCTGGTCAGCATCTTCAGTATGTGGAAGAAGGTTCCCCAGGATAAAGCAATGGTAGTAACAGGTATGAAGAAAAGAATCATCACTGGCGGTGGTGGTGTGGTAATTCCGATCTTAGAACGTACGGACACAATCTCCTTAGGTAATATTCAGTTGAATGTGAACACTTCACAGACCATGTCATCCCAGGGAGTTCCAATTGATGTTGCTGGAACGGCGGTAATCAAGGTAAGGAACACACAGGAAAGCATCTACCTGGCAATTGAACAGTTTACCGGTATCAATGAGAATCAGATACAGTCCTCTATTGCAGAGCAGGTTACTCTCATCCTGGAAGGTAAGCTTCGTGAAATCGTGGCTTCCATGACCGTGGAACAGATTTATAATGACCGAGAAGCATTTTCTGCTAAGGTACAGGAGGTTGTCGGAACGAAGATCGGAGAGATGGGTCTTGAGCTAAAGGACTTCTCCATCAAGGATGTGAATGATACCAACGGTTACATAAAAGCACTCGGTGCAAAGCAGATTGCGGAGAAGAAAAAGGATGCAGAGATTGCACAAGCAAATGCATTAAAAGAAGAATCAATTAAGAAATCAGAAGCTACAAAAGAAGGGGAAAGAGCCCGCCTTGAGGCGCAGACCGAAGTAAGTGCTGCTTTGAAAGCCAAGGAGGTACAGGAAGCACTGTATCGAATTGAGCAGGAGTCAGCTAGAGCAAAGGCGGATGCAGCCTACGAGATACAAAAAAGCATAACCAATAAGGATATTATTGCAGCTCAGATGGAAGCGGATATTCTCAAACAAGTAAAGCAGAAGGAATTGCAGGAGGCACAGCTTCAGGTTGAAATTGCAAGGGAGCAGAAGCAGACAGAGCTAGAGCAACGACGTGCTGAGAAGACACGAGAAGAGCTAAAGACGAAGGTAGTTGAGCCTGCGAATGCAGATAGAGAGCAGAAGAAAGCAGAAGCAGATGCAGAGAAATATACTCAAATCGCTGCAGCAGAAGCAAGAGCAGAAGCAAAGAAATCAGAAGCACAGGCGGAAGCAGAGGCAATTAAAGTAAAGGCGCAGGCACAAGCAGATGCGGAAGCAATCAATGGTGAAGCAAGAGCAAAGGCAATCAGTGCGGTTGGTCTTGCGGAAGCAGAAGCAATCAAAGCCAAGGGACTTGCAGAAGCGGAAGCCATGGAGAAGAAGGCGGAAGCTTACAAGAAATATACCGGAGCTGCTATGGCAGATAAGCTCATTGAGAAGCTGCCAGAGCTTGCGAAGGCGATTGCTGAACCTCTTGGACAGATCTCTGATATCAAGATCTATGGAGGCGGTATTGAGAACGTGTCTGATAATGTTCCTACGGTTCTTGCCAAGGTATTCGATACCGTTCAGAGCGCAGTCGGTATCGATATGAAGAGCATTGTGATGGCAGACAGCTTCGAAGCCAGAACGACGAAGAATGTCAATGTAACCGGAATTGGCGAAAATGTAATTGATGAAGTAACCAAGTAGGAGGTGTAAGTAATTGAAATAGAATCGAACGGAAGCTTTAACAAATTTCACCATAAACAATAGGATATATGCCTTAGACTAATCTGAGGTATATATCCTTTTTACAGCTCGAAAATAGTGTAAAGCGGGTGGATTATGTCAAAAATGCAACTTACCATAAAATTATGTATTTTACCTGCGATTTCATTGTAAGGTCGGAATGACTACGATATACTCACTTCAACAAAAGGTTATATAAACAATAAAAGGTTGGAGGAGATTTAATTATGTTAGGAACAATTGTTTTAGTTATTATGTTAGTGCTGGAGCTTGGATATACAGTATACTGTATTACAACAAAGGCTAATCAGAGGCTTGTAAGGAGTTGGCTTCAATTAAGTACATTTGTAATAATGTTTATTCTATTGTTGAGCAAAGTTATGAGCTGGAGCTTCCGCTGGTATCTGTTTTCGGCATACCTGCTCATCAGAGCTTTATTAGCGATCCGGTATATTCTAAAACGAAATATACAAAAAGAGAAGACTTATAAGGCAAAATATGTTATTCTATTTGGGGTATTAAATATTATTCTGGTCGGATTTACAATCCTCCCTGCAATCGTATTTCCGCAATTTAAGCCGGTAGAAGCAACCGGTCAATACGAGATTGAGACCGTAAGCTATACGCTGGAGGACAAGGGTAGAATGGAACTCTTTGCAGAAGCAGGACAGAATAGAAAGGTGACAATACAGTTCTGGTATCCTAAGGCTACTAAGGAGACCTTTCCACTTGCAGTATTCTCTCATGGCTCTTTTGGCTTTCGAGGAAGTAATGCATCTACCTTTGAGGAGCTGGCGAGTAACGGTTATGTCGTCTGCAGCATTGATCATACCTATCACGCCTTCATATCAAATCAAACCGACGGTAAGAGTGTCATTGTCGACATGAATTTTATCAATGATGCTATTGCAGTTACCAACGGTGAATATGATGAGCAAAAAACCTATGAAATATCAAGTGAGTGGCTAGAACTCAGAAAGCAGGATATGAACTTTGTACTGGAGGATATTATTCGCCATACCGGGCAAGGGGATGCGGATCCGGTTTATCAATTAATCGATTTACAGCGGATCGGATTATTCGGTCATTCTCTGGGCGGAGCAACGGCTGCGGCCTTAGGCAGGGAGCGTTCGGACATTGATGCGGTCATCGTGGTAGATGGAACGATGCTGGGGGAAGAGATTGGCTTTGAGAATGGAAAGACGGTATTAAATTCAGAACCTTATCCGATCCCGATTCTAAATCTTTATAATGAAGAGCATTTTTATGATGCTAAGGTGGGTGGTATGGAATATGCCAATTCCTATGTATCCGCTCATGCATCGGATGCAAGAGACATCCTGATAAAGGGCTCGGGACACTTGAATTTTACGGATCTGCCTCTCTTTTCTCCGGTACTGGCTAATATGCTAGGAACCGGTGAAGTAGACAGCCGCTACTGTGTCGAGACTATGAATCAGATTATTTTAAAATACTTTAATTATTATCTAAAGGGAGTAAAGGACCTGGAGCTTTTATCCCAATACTAGATGATGGGTAGGTGTAGTATGAAGGTACGTATTGAGAAGATTCCAAGGAGTGATGAGGAGCTCGTATTAATTCATTGCTATAAGGTGAATGAAGAGGTTACGGAGCTGGTAGACTTTATCCGAACCAGGGATGGCTTGGTTTCCGGTTATGAGGATTCACAAATTTTTCAGATTGCATTACGTGATATCTATTACTTTGAAGGCGTTGACAATAAGGTTTATGCTTATTTAAAGAATCATGTATATGAGGTCAAGAGCAAATTATACGAGCTGGAGGAGGATTATCAAAGAAAGAAATTCTTTCGCTGTTCCAAATCCATACTGGTGAATCTCATGAAGATTGAATGTGTCAAGCCGGCCCTTAACGGAAGATTTTCCGCAAAGCTTCTGAATGGTGAGGAAGTGATTATCTCGCGCCAATATGTACCGGAATTAAAAAGAATCTTACAGATATAGTGTTCTTAAGAAAGAGGGTAATAACATGAACTTGATTGGATTTTTTAAGAAAATGCTAAGAGATTATTTCATTATTGTGACAGGAATTAACCTTGCGATGGCATTTTTGGGTATGTCAATTGACTCGGAGAGAAGCTTCAGTTATGACGTGTTCTTCTCACCTCTTATTATGGGTGCAATCGCTTCACTTCCCTCAATTGTATTGTATTCTAGCAAGGAGCTTAGTCTGAAGCAGACCTTATTTCGCAGCGCCCTACATTTATTATTATTGGAGGTTACAATCACCGGATTTGGGTATCTGGTCGGCTTGTTTGCAGATCCTTCGATGGTTCTGCCCAATATATTGACCGTTTTACTAGTCTATATATTTACGATGATATTTAGCTTGATATTAGATCGTAAAACGGCGAAGGAGATTAACAAGGGCTTAAAAAGGCTCCAGGAAAGCGGATTATAAATATTATCATAAAGGCTGTTGCATATCAACTAACATTGTATTATGCAGCAGCCCTTTTATCAATTCATCGAAGGCGAATTCATATCGGTACCACCATTAATGCTCAAACATTTTAAGAAGCCGGAAGAAGTGATTTGCTTCACGTAGAGTATGATCTCCAAGCAGCGGGATAATTATGGATTTTATCTTACATTCAATTAAGCCCTGGGTTGCCTGGGTCTTGAATTCTCGAATCTCTCTGGTTGCAGCAAGGCTATTCTCAGTCACTCTTTGAATTGGAATTGCACGGTCCATCGCTTCCTTGGATTCCTCGACTAAGTGGTCGAATTCCTTCGCAAAATTATTAGCTGTTACGATTAATTCCTCCTCATCCGGATCGAGAAGACCGCGGATGAATTTGGAGTGCTCTGCCATAATTCTATTCCAGAAAAGCTCCTGATCCATAATTTCTCTCCGGATATTAATGGTCTCTCTACTTTGGAGACGCTGAACCATCATATGATAAAGCTTAGCTTCACGTGTAATATGATCCAGCAGCAGCGGATAATTCACTGTGAACATCTTGCAGGCCAAAACACTTGCTAATATATTGGATTGAAACTGAATGATCTTTGAGACCAAATCAAGGGCCCTTTCGTTAATACAATATACTCTTTCCTCTAGCATAGGGGTTATGGGTTGTGTTCTTCCACCCATCAGTCCGGCCTCCGCACGTGTGATTTCTGTAGCAATGTCGACTCCGGTATAGAAGGATGAGGCTGTCTCAGCATTCAGTGTGTATTGGGTAATTACTTCTCCGGATCGGAGAACATCAGGGTGAACGACACCGCCTGATAGAGCAACAACATCACTTAAGAGCTTATCGAATTCCATACGGAATTGATCGGCTTGTTCTGTATATTTGGAGTCTCTTGGTGTGAAGCCTACTTCTAGAAAGAAGGAATGCTCCTTCATTATTCTGCCGAAGAAAAGGTGTATCTCGAGTGATTGACTTACAAAGTCTCTTACCGATAACATAATATAATTCCTTTCGTTAAATTCATAGCTTAATATTATTCTATGTTATAGATGAGACTATGTTAAATGATCCTCAAAACAATTCATAGTGATCTATTATTCCACTGCTTGGGATTTATCAATACTTGTTTTCGTTGATGGTTTTCTTTACGTAAGCCATGTAGTATAATAATGAATAAGATGTGATTATGTGGAAACCATCTTATTGAGGTAGAATAGGAAGCTTGGATTGGAAAAGAATGCTACCAAATTCTTTAAATTAAGCTAAGCTAATGCTGTTGATATTTTATTTAGAAACTGATAAGTTAATTGATTTGGAGGAATGCATATGATTAACCCAGCTAAATTATTTAAGATGAAAAGCTTGTGGGAGCGATTCGTAGAGAATCATCCTAAATTCCCGCAATTTATGAATGCAGTACAGAGTAATGGTATTAATGAGGGTACAGTGATCGAGATTACAGTGACTACTCCTGATGGAAAGAATATTAGTACCAATGTCAGAATAACCGCTTCAGATAAAGAGATGTTTACCGAGCTTGCAGAGCTTACGAAGGGAATGTAGTCATATTGTAATCAGAGGGAATTGAGATATTAGTAGGATAGGACTGATAGAAAAGAAATGTAAGTAATAGAAGAAGAGTGCTTCTAAGAGTTGTTTGTAGCTCATAGAAGCACTTATTTAGGTATGATGAAAGTGTAATTATATCCGCAGCCGGATTAATCCTCAACCGTTATATTTCCACTGGTAGTTACAAGCTTCATCTGGAAATCCGGATCAGCTCCAACTGTCCCGCTTGCATAATCACCATCCTGCTTATAACTTAGGCTGTCATCGAAAAAGGTATCGATATCTCCACTGGAAGTCTTGGCTTCAAAATCAAAGTTCAAGCTGGAGGGAAGCTTCAGCTTCACTTCACCACTAGAGGAGGTTGCCTCGATATCATCTCTGTTCTTTACTAACTCCTCTGTAAAGGATACTTTAATATTACCGGAGGTGGTTTCGAAGGTACCCGCACTGCCAAGATCGGAGATGATGATATCACCGCTGGAAGAAGCTGCCTTCAGATAACCAATACACTCAGATAGCTTGACTACTCCGGAGGTGGTTTCTACTTCCTTGACACCGACGGCGGCTTCAATGGTTATGTTGCCACTGGAAGCCTCAGCATTTAGTTCACCGGTATTATCCTTAATTGTAATATTACCTGAGGTGCTGGAGACCTTGGTATCTCCATTGCCAGCCTGTATGTTAATATTACCGCTGCTGGAGGTGAAGCTACGTTTACCCTCTGCTTTATCGAACATGATATTACCACTGGTGGTTGCAGCGCTGATCTGGGGAGCATAAACCTCATTAAAAGAAATATCACCGCTGGAGCTGGTGGCTGTGAATTCGGATAAGTTAAGAACAATAGCTGTTTCTATATTTCCGCTTGAGGTAGATGAGGATATGCTTCCCGGATAACCTGCTGGAAGATACACTTCGACATAGCCTCTATAATTGCGAAAGATCCAGTTTTGTTGCATTCTGTCCCCACCCTGCAATCGAAGCTTAGAACCGCTTTGCTTGATCTGGGACAATTCTTTTTCATTCGGAGTAATGTTCATATATTCCTTCAGAACCAGCTCCGTAGTATCGCTCTCATAGAATATGATATCATCACTGGAATAGTCAAGGCTTAATACTTCAATACCATCCATATTGAAACTACGGGTACTAACTAAATTCACATCTGGGGTCGAATAGGAGGATGAGATGGATAATCCCCCTGAGTTGATTACTGACACCATAAGAATTATTAACCCAAGTGCAATCACGCCAAATACCGCAATCATAGATATTACAAATCTTCTCATTATCTCATCTCCTTCAAACGGAATATCAGTTCAACAATTGCTTGAATACAAGCGGCTGCTATGAAAATAACCCAGGTAACATACCAAGCAAAGGTTGCAAAGCTTACTACAAAATAGAGCAATAAGGTAGCTGTCCATACAATACAGGTTACCGCACCCTTCACGGATTTTGCTTTTTTTGTCTCACTTTTCCATTCCTTAAAATCCTCTACAATCGTATCTTCGGTTCTACGGTATCTTGGATAAATATTAGCTGCATAAACTAACATACAGGTTGGTATTATTGCAATAAATACCATGGTTGCCAGGCCAATTAGGGCAAGATCAAGCCTTGAATACATATCGAACATGGCGCAGACCAGAAACACGAAAACACTGAAGATGTATAATCCAACCGCTACCGTTCGTATGATAGCGATTTTTTGGATTTTAGCCTCGAGCTCTGCTTTATCCTCTGCCTTTGGTTCCTCCAACCCCTGGAATAGCTCATTAACATTGCCGATGGAACTAACAACATTCTTAAAGGCATCGTCGGAAGAGACTCCGGTTGCCAGGAGGTCCTGATAACGTTCCTCGGAATTGACTAATAACTCTTCCCTTAGTTCAAATGCTTTTCGTGTCTTTGGAGCTTCTTCGAAAAGCTTCTCAATGTGATTTCTCATTCTTTCATTCATTTGATGACCCCTCCATTTACTTTAATAAACGATCAATTATATTCTTTGCGTTTTCCCAGTCCTTCTTGTACTGCAGATAACCATCACGTCCTTTGTCTGTGATTGCATAGTATCTACGCCGTGCACCGACATTTTCGTCCCCCCAGTAGGAAATAATCATCCCGGCTTCCTCCAGACGGCGGAAAGCGGAATACAAGGTGGCCTCCTTTAACTCATATAAGTTATTGGTTTTCTCCATGATTTCTTTATTAATCTGATAACCGTAGCTGTCCCCCTCAATCAGGTGAGCCAGGATAATTGGTTCGGTATGGCCACGTATCACGTCCGATGTAATTGACATGGTAAAATCCTCCTTTTGTTGAGTATTATTATATTCGTAGATACTTCGCCTGTCAAGGTATATTTTGAAATAATATATATAAGAGTACGTATTAATTTCCATAATCATACTCTTAGTATTTTTACAATTAATGATTAAAAAAGGATTAAATTGGTTGTATCTACCATTTGATAGTGCTATAATTCGTCTGAACTTATGGAAGCATTAAATCGGGAAGAGATAATTACTACCATAGGAAATAAATAATGGAGGGTTATTATGTTTAAAAAATGGATGAAAAATAGTATATCAATACTTTTGGCAGTAGTATTGATATCAATACCTGCTAATCCCAGGCTGGTAAGTGCAGCCTCTACCTATGACGAGGTGGCGAAGCAGGCTCAGGCAACAGCAGATATTTTGACTGCTGTATATGGTGCAACCAGTGTACAATATGCATTAATAGACGGAGATGAGATTGTTCTATCCGGTCAATCCGGTTCCTATGAGAAAGGCGGCAATACAGAACTGACGAAGGAGCATATGTATGGAATTGGCTCCATCAGTAAGATGTTCGTAACGGCTGCGGTGATGCAGCTGGTCGAGGAGGGGAAGGTGGAGTTAAATACCCCTGTCGTAAAGTACCTGACTAAATTTAAGATGGCTGATAGCCGCTACAAGGATATCACAGTAAGAATGCTTCTTAACCATTCTTCTGGAATAATGGGAGGCACCTTAAGAAATGCAGAGTTATTTGATGACAATGATACCTCATGTATGGATGATTTACTGGGTATCTTGAAGGAACAGAGATTAAAGGCTGATCCAGGTGCCTTCAGTGTTTATTGTAACGATGGCTTCAGTCTGGCTCAGCTGTTGGTTGAGGAGGTAAGTGGGTTAAGCTTCAGTGAATATATGGATCAGTATATTTCAGAACCACTAAAGCTTACGAGGACGAAGACACCCCTCGATGAATTCGACCGGGAACAATTGGTTAAGACCTATCTGTTGGATCCAAACAAAGCTACACCTGTAGAGAATGTGAATGTAATTGGAACCGGAGGAATCTATTCCACCGCGGAGGAGCTTTGCCGTTTTGCCAGTGGTTTCTTCTATAAAGGGGAGGATACCATCCTTACGGATGCCTCAGCCGAAGCGATGGCTCAGAGTGAGTATAAGAATGGTTTCTGGTATCCAGAATCGAATTCGTTGTTATCTTACGGTCTAGGTTGGGACAGTGTAGATACATATCCCTTCAGTGAATATGGAATCAAGGCATTAGTAAAGGGTGGAGATACCTCGCTTTATCATGGAAGTCTTGTGGTATTGCCGGATCAGGGAATGGCATTAGCTGTCCTTTTCAGCGGTGGTAGCAGCCGATATGGTCAGGCATTTGCTCAGAATGTACTTCTGAACGCTCTGTTGGCAAAGGGAGTGATTAAGGAAATTAAAGCAGATAAGACCTTTACCGCTCCGGTAAAGACTGAAATGCCAAAAAGCGAACAGGAGAATGAAGGCTATTATGTACTGCTTGGCGGAGTAGTGAAGGCTGAGATCAGTGATGCAGGAGTATTAAGTTTATATAGTGGGGAAACTCCTCAGAAATTTATCTATATAGGAGATGGTAAGTTCTATTCTCAGGATGGCAGCGCCTTTATCGATTTTATTGATCAGAACAACAATACTTATCTATATTATGAAATCTATGGTACTCTGCCATATTTGGGACAGTTAGCTGACTCCGGATATCAGGGCCAAAAGGTAGCCGCAAATCCATTATCAAAGAAGGTAAAGGCAGCCTGGGATGCTAGAGAAGGAAAATGTTATTTATTGTTGAATGAAAAATATAGTTCAATATTTTACCCGCTATCCGCAGACATAACTAAAGTTCAATTGACACAGGGATTGGAAGGATACTACGCAAACGCAAAAATAATTGACGAAAATAATGCAAAGATGCTATTTCAAATTCCCGGTTTATACGGAAGAGATTTGATAGATCTAAGCTTTTATATGAAGTCAAAGGTTGAATATCTGAAGGCGGGAGGCTTTTTATTCATCTGTGAAGACGGTGTGACGACCATGTCAGCGAAGAATTTCAAGGTTACAATCGGAAAGGAAGGCTATGCCCAGTGGTATAAGATTGGATCTAAGTCAGAGGGGAAGAAACTAAAGCTCACGCTCCCGAAGAATTCTTCCGTAACGGTTTATGATAAGAATTTTAAGTGTACCTATTACTCTCTTACCGAGGATAAAAACACGCTGACCTTACCTGAGGGTGGTTTCATTGTATTTGCAGGCAAGACCGGTGCGAAATTCTCTGTAAGCTATCAGTAACCTATCATACTGATTTTATATGCCTGCTCAAGATGAAAGTCTGTGCCGAGAATGACACTATAAGGCAGATTGGATAGAAAAGGAATCCGCATGTCAAATTACTGGCAATGCGGATTCTTTTTAATCTGGCCGAGAGGATTGGTATGTCTGTTATAACCACCTTGGATTTTATCTGAAACACCTAGATATCATTGTTAACCCACTGCTCATAGAGGATTATGGGGACAAAAAGGATTGTAGAAGTAGTTACTGTGGATAACTTGCCTGATAAAGCTCTGCTCCAGTACAATATCTACCTTCCTAAAGCAGATTTCAATTTTAGCAATAATCGATAAGAAAATATTGTAAGATCCAATTGCTTTTTTATACATTCATGCTATGATGAAGCTAATAAACTTGTTGGGTAGGAGCTAACATCATTAAGAGATAGTGAGGGGAGCAGAATATGAAGGTGGCAAAGAAGATTTTACTCTTGTTTATACTAATAGGGGCATTCGTACTAATCGGCTGTAAAGGCTCAAAGACAATCGAAGAAGAGAAGGTGGATTCACAGGAGATAACGGAGGAAACAGGAAAGGCTGCAGCTCTGGAAAAGCTCGGTGATTATGGAATTACATTCTCGGAGACGGGATACCTTTACGGTGAGGATCTAGAGCTTAAAATTGATAGCAGCAAACCATGTGAGATATATTACACCTTGGACGGAGCGGATCCGGATAAGGAAACAGAAAAATATAAAAAATCAATTCGTCTTGAGGCAACGGAAGATTTTAAAGTGACTACCGTGAAGGCTAAGGCTTATTTTGAAGACGGAACCGAATCAGAGACCATCATACACACCTATTTTGTGGGTAAGAATATCGATAAGAGATATGATACTCTGGTGTTTTCCGTAACAACAGATCCATATAATCTCTATGACAGCGAGTATGGTATCTTTGTGGAAGGAAAGCTAAGGTCCGATTGGATTAAGGAAAATCCTGACGATTTAATAGAGCCCAATGACCCTGCTAACTTCAATATGCGCGGGAAGGACAGCGAACGGGAGGTATATCTGGAGGTAATTGAGCCGGATGGGACACCGGTGCTTAGTCAGAAGGCCGGTATCCGAACCTATGGCGGCTGGTCTCGGGCGAGGCTTCAAAAATCAATCAAGTTGTATGCAAGAAAAGAATATGATGAGGAGAATAATAAATTCCGCTATGAGTTCTTCCCGGAGAGAACCGGTAAGGATGGAACGGTTATCGATGCCTTCAAGCAGTTAGTGCTTCGAAATTGCGGTAACGATAACGGCTTTGCCTTTATTCGCGACGAGCTATTCCAGACACTGGCGGCACAGGCAGGCTATCGGGATTATGTGGCGGTTCGTCCGGCAGCGATGTATGTTAATGGGGATTACAGGGGCTTCTTCTGGCTCCACGAGGTATACTGCGATGAGTATTTTGAGGATCATTACGGTGAATACCAGGGCAGCTTTGAAATTTTAGAGGGTGGAGAGACCTTTAAGGAAACCGATGAAGATGGTGAAAATAAAGCCTTTGTAACCGATTATAGCCAGATGTATGATACCTATTCTAAGATGGATTTGACCGTTGAAGAGAATTATCAGGAATTAAGTAAGCTGATGGATGTTGAGAATTATCTTAGCTACTATGCCTTGCAGATTTATATCGGTAATGAGGATTGGCCTCACAATAATTACAAGACCTACCGTTATTATGCTGCTGAAGGAGAAGAATATCGCGAAGCACCTTTTGATGGAAAGTGGCGCTATCTGTTGCATGATTTGGACTTTAGTACAGGAATTTATGGTACTGGGGCTTTGGTTGATAATATTGAAAATTTCATCGGACAAAGTGGTGAAACCAGGACGACCTGTCCTTTATTCGGTTGTTTGATGCAGCGTGAGGATTGCAGGGAGGTCTTTATCAAACAGACAGTAGATCTTATCAATGGAGCGTTTGCACCAAAGAATCTGAATAAGATACTGGATGAGATGAATGGGATGCGAATGAATGAACTGAATCATACCTATAATAAATATCTCTTGGATGATTGGGTACAGCCTGGTCAACTGAATTATCAGCTAGGGGTTTTAAAAACCTACGCCAAGGAGAGAGCCTCCCATATCCTTACCAAGTACCAAGGCTATTTTGGTCTGGGTAAGATCTATGAATTGAAGGCCTCCCCTGCAGAGGGTGGAACCATTAAGGTGAATTCCTTTGTTACAAATGAATATTTTACAGGCAGCTATTATGAGGATTACGATACCGTCATAACGGCTACGCTTCCGGAAGGTACCACCTTTGATTATTGGCTGGTTAATGGTGAGAAGGTTCTAGATGAGGAATTGATCATCACACCTTCCAAAGTTAAGGATGGATTGGTCGAAATAAATTGTATGGTAAAGTAGTAGACTACAATTTATTAACGAGCAAGCATCTCACCCTTAAGAATTACCTTCACAATCTCGAGCTTCTGATCCAACAATACGAGGTTGGCATACTTACCGGGAGTAATACTGCCGTACTTATCATAAATACCGATTTCCTTAGCCGGATTCACTGCAGCACATTTGATGGCAGTAGTCAAAGGGATTCCGAAGCTTACCGCTATTCTCATGCACTGCATCAGATTAGTGGCGGATCCGGCAATTGTTCCATCGGCAAGCGTTGCTTTGTTACCAACTACGGTAACCTCCTGACCACCAAGGGAATACTGACCTTCCTTTAGGCCGGTAGCCATCATGCTGTCACTGATCAGGATGATTCTGTCCTCACCAAACATCTTGAAGGTAGCTCGAATGACACTGGGATCAACATGTACGCCGTCACAGATTAGTTCAACATGTACATGCTCACTATCCATGGCAGCACCGATTACTCCGGGGCTGCGATGTGAGAAAGCAGGCATTGCATTATAGAGATGAGTTAAATGGGAGGCACCCTTTTCGAAAGCCTTCAGGGATAGATCATAGTCCGCAGTGGTATGTGCAAGAGAGATAACAACCTCATCCTTTAATTCCTCGATGCATTCCAGCGCGCCTTCCTCCTCCGGAGCGATGGCAAGGATCTTGATCAAGCCGCCGGACAAAGCTTGCATCCTGCGAAAATGTGCAACATCCGGGCGCCTCAAAAATTTAGGGTTCTGTGCACCCTTCTTAGCAAGAGACAGATAAGGCCCTTCCATCTTGATTCCTGCAAGAATGGCACCGCTCTCGCTTTGATATTCGGAAGCGTTCGCAAATATTCTGGTGAGTGCTTCGTCATCCAGAGTCATAGTAGCCGGTGCGATGGTGGTGATACCATTTCTAGCCTGATATTCAGCCATAGCTCTTACGGCCTCTATGGTCCCGTCACAGAAGTCATAGCCGACACAACCATGGAAGTGAAGATCGGTCAGGCCGGGGATGAGATAGAGACCCTCGGCATCATAGATCTCCTGTTGATCATGGTTGCTGCCATTGCCTGATATATATTGACCCTCTATGGCAATGTCCTTTTTAGTAAAGCATCCATCTTCGGTATAAACCATTGCATTTTTTATTATCATAAACCTACCTGACCTTTCTTGTTAAACTTTATATTCTACTTAACCTTGATAAAGCTCCTTCGTCTGCCACGATGGTAACATCATTATGAAGCTGCAATACAGAAGCGGGAACCGCCGGAGTAATAGGGCCTTCAATCGCCTCTTTAAGAATATCTGCCTTTGCTTCTCCATGAACGACCAGAAGGATCTTTTTAGCAGACATGATGCTTCCGATTCCCATCGTATAAGCATGACGGGGGATCTCATCAGCTGATTTGAAGAAGCGTGAGTTTGCTTCGATTGTACTGGGAGCAAGCTCGACACAGAAGGTGGATTTGCGGAATACATCACAAGGTTCGTTAAAACCGATATGTCCGTTATTACCTAAGCCTAACAGCTGTAAGTCTACCTGACCTAAGGAGGCTAGCAGATTGTCGTAGCGTTTGCATTCTTTCTGAATATCATGCTCCATTCCGTCGGGGATATTGGTGTTCTCTGGATTAATGTTAATGTACTTAAACAGGTTCTCATTCATAAAGTAATAATAGCTGCAGGGATTCTCCTTTGTAAGACCCACATATTCGTCCAGATTCACAGTCTTAACATTAGAAAAATCAATATCTCCCTTGTTGCACCAATCAATCAGCTTTTCATAGGTGCCCACAGGAGAGGAACCAGTTGCCAAGCCTAGAACACTGTCCGGTTTAAGAATAACCTGTGCTGAAATGATATTGGCGGATTTTCTGCTCATATCCGCATAGTCTCTTGTTCTGATGATTTTCATAAAGTTCTCCATTCCTACCTTCGTATTTATTAGATATAACAATTCAGAATAGACTCATAATTTTCAATATAAATAATCCATCATCCTGAATTGTTACAAATTGACAATACATAGCTTTTATGATAAACTTGTTATAACAACATAATCACTTAAATCAAAAATACCACATAAAAATAAAAATGTAAATACAATATTAATGAAAAGAGGGCAGATTTATGAAATCACTACCCCGTTATATGCAGGTTATGAATTATTATATTCCCTTAATTAAGTCCGGAAAGCTGAAGGAAGGCGACAAGATGCCGACGGAGGAAGAGATCTGTGAGCTTTTTGGTATCAGTAGAATTACAGTGCGTCGTGCGCTGGAGGGCTTGCAGCAGGGCGGGTATATCTATAAACAACAGGGAAAAGGTAGCTTTGTTATGACAAAGAAGACAGGCTTTCAGTTAAATCATCTGAAAGGATTTACGGAGGAGATGAAAGCCCTTGGGAAGGAGCCTTCCAGTGAGGTCCTAACCCTTGATATAATGCCACCGAGCGAGAAGGTAGCTGAGACCTTAGGCATAGATATGAACCAAAGGATTTATCGCTTGGAACGCTTGCGTCTTGCAGATGGGATTCCGATTGCAATTGAAAGAGTGCATTTGCCTTTTTATCGCTTCCCTACGCTCAGGACTGTGAATTTAGAGGAATCTCTCTATGAGATCTTGCAGTACCAATTTGGCTGTGAAAGCTATAAGGGAATAGAGGAGATACATGCAGGGCTTGCTACGGAGGAAGAAACCAGGTTGTTGAAGATTGTTCCCGGCTCCGCTGTCCTGCATATAAACCGTACCACCTATGAGCAGGAGGGGACGGCTTATGAATATGTCGAATCAACCTATCGTGGAGACATGTACCAGTTTACCGTAACCCTGTATAAGTAGACAGTTATATTCTGCTAGAATAATAGTAGTCATAGATTTGATCGCAAACATTAAAAAAATAATCCTTAATAGGTACATTGTCCTTTGTTTTTCTATATATTTCTGCAGTTCTGAATGGCTGCCTATCAGGAATATAATACTTGTTATAACAAGTTAATTTAAGAATATGACATGCAGACAGCAATATCTTAAGCGAAAGAAAGAGAATAGATTTCGCGGTTATTTAGCGTATAATAGAATTCAATTATAATTGACGAGTGATTGATTATTCTAGTTAATTAGGAGAGGGAAACATATGAATAAAGAGCTGGTAGATGAGTATTCCTTCCTGCCAAGGCTGACGGCCTTGTTGCAGCAGGTTGAAGGATTGGAAGAGACGGCCATGGAGGCAGCGGCGGGAGCAGCCTATCAATCTATACTTGGGGGTGGATTACTGCATGTATTCGCAACCGGTCATTCCAATATGATTGTGGAAGAGATGTTCTACCGGGCAGGAGGTTTGGTACCGGTGAATCCGATTCCGGATCATTCCCTCATGGTCCATGAAGGAGCAATACAAAGCATGTATAATGAGAGAAAGTCAGGATTAGCAGGTCAGATTCTATCAGCGGCTAATCTTCATACAGGAGATACCATCATTATTTCCTCCAATACCGGAATTAACAGTGTCCCAGTGGAGGCGGCTATGTTTGCAAGGGAGAAGGGGCTTACGGTAGTTGGGATCACCTCTTTGCAGGCCTCAAAGGAATTGAATGCCAGACATGATAGTGGAAAGAAGCTATATGAGCTCTGTGATATTGTGATTGATAATCATGTTCCTATTGGAGATGGATTGTTATCAATTCCAGAGAATGGGCTTGTGACTGGTGGTGCCTCTTCCTTCACTAGCTTGTTCATCGCACAGAGAATTGTCTTAAAGATAGAGAATCGCTATCTGGCAGACGGCAAGCTACCACCGGTTTACATGAGTGCCAATCTGCCGAACGGAACCGAGCATAATGCTGCTCTCATAGCAGAATATCAGGATAAAATCAAATTATTACGGTAATTAAGAATAACCTTATCCTACGGTGAAATACTATCTTTGCCGAAGGAAAGGAAGTGATCGCTTGAGCAAACAAGCAAATCAGAGGTATCGTAAGGAGAAGGAAAAGGAGCATCTAAAAAAGGCTGGTGTGACCGATGCTGCATCAAACTCTGTGAAGGATACGAATAACAGCAAAAAATATAACAATAATACCTATAATACCGAAGGATAAAGATATAAAAGCCCATAATGAAAGGGAAATGAAGGACAAGGACAGCCTCCTGCATTAACACTGTATGAGAGGTCTGTCCTTTTAATTTGCGCGTAAGCAAATGTGAGCAAAGTGGTGAACAAACTATGTTTGCTCACTTTAATGTTTTCCCGATATTCTATAACATCTTGAACATGGAATTGATTTACAGTATAATCGGAATAAGATGCGAAATAAGATAAAATGTAATATATACAACAGCATAAGCATGATTTTCATTTGCTTAGCTATCATTACAATAAAATATATAGTAAAGAAGTAGGATAGCTTATACAGGTATTAGAAAGTCGTGAAAATAGGAGGATTTTATGAGAATTACAGCACTTGTTGAGAATGTATCAAATAGCGAGTTAAAAGCAACACATGGTTTGTCACTATACATAGAAACTCATGAACATAAGATATTGTTTGACCTGGGTCCTGACAATACTCTTTTTGATAATGCAGAGGCTAGAAATATCAATCTATCTGAGGTTGATATAGTTATTATTTCGCATGGACATATGGATCATGGCAGAGCATTGCGTCGTTTTCTAGATATAAACTCAAGTGCTAGAATTTATATACAGAGAAAAGCATTTCTACCTCATTACACTAAAGTTCTGTTTCTGAAAGTAGGGGTTGGCCTTGATAAAAGGCTTGAAAATCATCCTCAGGTTACGTTGGTGGAGGGGGATCTTCAGATTGATGAAGAGCTGCGACTTTTTACAGTAAGTAACATAGAAAAATGCTATTCTAAGGTAAATGATGTATTATTCGAAGAAAAGCAAAAAGATAATTTCTTACATGAGCAAAATTTAATCATTAAAGAATCCCAATCGGTATTAGTTATGGGATGTGGCCATGCAGGTGTTGTCAATATATTGGAAAAAGCGGAGCAGTATGATCCGCAGGTTTGCATTGGAGGCTATCATTTATTTGACCCGGTAACAAAGAAAACAGTATCGGATACCCTTCTCAATCAAATTGCAGTTGAGCTACAAGGATACCCCGGGACAAAGTTCTACACCTGCCATTGCACCGGAAATACTGCCTATCAATATCTGGCGGATCGAATTCCTAATATGTTCCGGTTATCCTGCGGACAAACAATTGTGGTATAAGGGGCTGTTTGATAACGTAAGCTAACGACATAGGAAAGAACAACATTCATCCCAATACGTTTTGAAGCAGGTTCTGGTCATATTGTCTTGTACTTCAGTTGGTATTGCTTTGGTGAGATATCCTTATACAGCTTGAACTGCTGAATGAAGTAGCTGGAGGTGGAGAAGCCTACCTGCATGGCGATCTCTGTGATGTTTAGATCGGCAGAGGTGAGGAGGTGCTCCGCCTTCGTTACCCGTACATAATTCAGATACTCCCGGAAGCTTCGCTTCATAATCCTTGTAAACAGTCTGGAGAAATAGCTGTAGCTTAGGTTGCAGCGCTTCGCCATCTCCAGTGCAGTGATATCATTCTGATAATTATCCTCTATGTAATCGAATACATTCTGAATTCTCTTCACCATATCCTTGTTAATCTCTTCGTTTATATTCAGGTCGACATTCTGCTCATTCCATCGACGAAGAATAAAGAGAAACAAATTATAGATGTTTGCTCGTATTGCAAGCTCGTAACCATAACGCTTGTCCAGATATTCCTGATTAATGCCGCGGATGATATCCGGAATAATCGTCTTCTCGATCTCCTCCTTGCCAAAAATCTTCTGATGGGTAGATTCGTTCAGGATGAAGGGCATGACATACTTCATCTCAAAGAGGGACTGCGCTGTGGTATAGAGCATCTCCGGTTCGAATTTGATGACAATATATCGATTAAGCCCGTCAGAGAGGGAGAAAATATTATGAATCTCATTGGAATTAATCAGCACCATATCGCCTGCTTCAAAGCTATAATCCTTGTTATCTAATAAAATTTGATATTTTCCCGTAATTGCATAAATGATTTCTATATAGTTATGGATATGAGCATGTACCATTAGTCCGGCACCCATAGATTCCTGAATATGAGAGCTAAACTGAAGCGGTGCATCACCATTCGTATCTCTTGTTTCTACATAGTAAGAACGCTCCAAGTGTGTAACCTCCAATGACAAATTATTGATATTTTATTATAAATAAATTATATCATGATAAACGTTATTATGCTATGTTTTATTTATGCATAAATCAAGTGAGCAAGACGCGAGAATGACACTCGCATCGCAAGCAAGCTTGCATATATGCGAACCTGCCCATGCTAAAAATGCGTGTAAACAGGCATGGAAGAAGCTCGAATGTCATGCTTCTTTCGGCCCATGGGGAAATATAAAATGGAAGTTCCACAGTAAAACTATATAATAAAAGGAGATAATCTGTTATGGAGAAGAAGATTAAAATTGGTATCATTGGTTGTGGAGGCATTGCAAATGGTAAGCACATGCCCTCCCTTAGTAAATTAGGAGATGTGGAGATGGTTGCCTTCTGTGACATCGTACCTGAGAGAGCAGAAAAGGCAAAAGCAGAATACGGTACACCGGATGCAAAGGTTTATACCGATTATAAGGAGCTGTTACAGGACAAGGAAATTGAGGTGGTTCATGTATGTACTCCGAACCGCTCCCATGCTCCTATTTCAATTGACTCTCTTCATGCAGGCAAGCATGTTATGTGTGAGAAGCCTATGGCAAAAACAGCAGAGGATGCCAGAAGAATGGTTGAGGCAGCGAAGGAAACTGGAAAGAAGCTTACCATCGGTTATCAGCATAGACATAAGCCGGAATCAATTTATTTAAAGAGCGTAATCGAACGCGGCGATCTTGGAGATATCTATTTTGCGAAAGCATTTGCAGTGAGAAGAAGAGGAACACCGAACTGGGGCGTATTCCTCAATGAATTTGAACAGGGCGGAGGTCCGTTAATTGATATCGGTACCCATTCCCTTGATGTTACACTCTATCTTATGAACAATTATGAGCCTAAGATGGTAGTCGGAACAAAATATAAGAAGGTAAATAATGCGGATTGCGGCAATCCTTGGGGTGGCTGGGATCCGGAGCAGCACACCATGGAGGATAGTGCTTTTGGTTTCATCGTTATGAAGAACGGAGCAACAATCATCCTGGAATCCAGCTGGGCACTCAATACCAGTGAACCGATTCAGGAAGGCAGTACTGTTCTTTGCGGCTCCGATGCAGGTGCACAGATTAAGAACGGTGTAACAATTAATAAGGGTGAGTTCAATCGTCTGATTGAAGTGAAGCCTGACATGTCCAGTGGCGGTGTAGCGTTCTATGACGGCAATTCCATGAGCCCGGCTGACGTGGAAGCAAGACGTTGGATTGATGCGGTTAAGAATGATACTGATCCGATTGTATTACCCCAACAGGCTTGTGTGGTATCCGAGATCTTAGAAGCAATCTATAAATCAGCAGAAAGCGGTCAGCCCGTATATTTTGATTAAAGAAAGGAAAAGTCGATGAATATAGCAATTATAAGCTACTGGCATGTCCATGCAGAAGGCTATACGAAGGAAATCCTTGAGAATACAGACAGTAAAGTAACAGCGATATGGGATGAGGATGCTGAGCGCGGATCAAAATATGCGAAGCAATTTAACGCTAAGTTTTATGATGATTACGATGAATTACTCCGTGATAAAAGCATTGAAGGTATAGTGATTACCTCTGCAACCTCAGAGCATACCAGATTAATATTAAAAGCAATTGAAGCGGGTAAGAAGATTTTTAGTGAGAAGGTTCTCGCGCTTACCACGGAGGATTGCCTCAAGATAAAAGAAGCGCTTAAGAAGAATGAGGCATCCATCACTCTATCCCTTGTAAAAAAATGTGATCCCCAGTTCTTATTTGCTAAGCAGCTGGTGAACAGCGGTGCCTTAGGCCGTATTACTTATGCTAGAATGCGTAATGTACATAATGGAAGTATTGCCAATTGGCTGCCGGAGCACTTCTATAACTTGGATCAATGCGGTGGCGGAGCGATGATTGATTTGGGTGCGCATCCTATGTATTTATTAAATTGGCTGCTTGGAGAGCCAAAGACGGTACAATCACTATTTACTGATATAACCGGACACAAGGTAGAAGATAATGCGGTATCGGTGATTGAGTTTGAGCAGGGAGCAATCGGAGTATCCGAGACAGGCTTTGTTTCTGTATATACTCCTGCTACACTGGAAATCAGTGGCACCAAGGGTACATTACTGATACGTAACGATGTTCAGTATGCCACCGAGGAGACGAACGGTGAATGGATTACAGTGGAACAACTGCCTGAGAGGCTACCATCTCCTATCGTTCAATGGGCCAAGGGAAATAATGAGGCACTAGAGGCTGACTTCGGTATTGATGCTGCCATCATGCTTACCAGAATGATGGAGGCTGCTTATCGCTCCTATCATCATGGAAAAAAAGAAAGCATATAGGAGGAATAACCAATGGAGATATCACTACAGCTTTACTCAATCCATGATGAGACAAAGAAGGATTTTGTCGGCTCTGTAAAGAGAGTTGGAGAGATTGGTTTTAGCGGTGTTGAATTTGCAGGCTATGGTGGTTTAACCCATGAGGAGCAGACACAATTGCTGGCAGAAAGCGGTCTATATTCCGTAGGTACTCATTGTGGAATGGAGACATTCACGGATCATTTTGATGAGGAACTAAAATATAGCAAGGCAATCGGATCAAAATATATTATATGCCCCTATGCAAGGCTGGACACCCTGGAACAGATCGAACACTTGGCACAGGTGCTGAATGAGGCAGCAAAAAAGGCTGCGAAGGAAGGCATCAAGGTAGGTTACCATAATCATGATCATGAATTCGTTCAGATCGACGGAAAATATGCACTTGATTTGCTGGCGGAGAAGACCTGTGATGACGTGGTTCTTGAGCTGGATGTATTCTGGGTTGCCTATGCAGGTGTAGATCCGGTTGAGTATATCCAAAAATGGGGTAAGAGAGTTGAGCTTATCCATATAAAGCAGATTAATAAGGAACGTGCTAATGTGGATATCGCAGACGGCATCATTGATATGAAACAGATTAAGGATGCTGCGAAGCATGCTACTTATTTTGTACTAGAGCATGAAGAGTATGATAAACCTGTTTGGGATGCCCTGATCAATGATTTTCAAGCATTAAATCGTATTAATTAACTCCTCAAATTGATAAATTATAAACATCGACAAGGGATATTACCATGGAAAAAGCTAAGGCTTCTGTGATAATATCTTTTGTCATTTTTTATAATTTTCCGTTTTCGACATTGTATGATTTCGAAATATGTGTGATAATCAATGAGACAGAAGAAATTGTTCGTTATACAATAACGATTGTATAATACTGTCTGATATTACTGTGAGCAGTTGAAAAAATATAATAAAATTAATATGAAAAGACTGGAGGGTCTAATTTGAAAACAACAGGTTCAGAATTCTTAACAAGGAGTAAACCGCTTGTACGTAAGCTGATTGAGCTGCTATCTGAGCATTATCAGTATGTATCCGTACTTGGTACGGATACCGGAGGTAAGGTATATCGTGTGAGTAAGACGGGTACCGAGGTGAATGATGCTATGCTGACAGAACGTGGTTTTGTAGTGCGAATTCATAACGGAGTGAATTATTCTGAGTATTCCTTTAATGAGATTAACGAGAACACGCTGCACAGCATTGTCTCAAATATTAAGGATAAGTTACATAAGGTATCCAAAGAAATTAATGTGAATGAGTATGCATTAATCGAGGAAGAGGAGCTTTCGAAGCAATTCTTCAGTGAATCAGAGATTGATCCGGAGGATATCAGTGCCGAGGATATTATCAAGGAATTAACGCTACTAAAGGATATGGGGAGTTCCATATCGGAGCAGGTAGTGAATTTTAGAGCCGGCTTTAGTTATACCCATGTTTCAAAGATGTTCCTGTCGGCGAAAAAGGAGCTGGAACAATCCTACACCATTAGCGAAGCTACCTTATTCTGCGTTGCAAGAAGAGACGAGAGAATGAAATACTATTTCAGAGGCTTTAACGGAATGAAGGGGTATGAGGTTCTTAAGGAAATGAAGGAGCTTTGCCCATTGGTAGTTGATCAGTGTATCAGGCTGTTAGATGCGAAGACGGTTCAGCCTGGTGAGTACGATGTCATTTGCGCACCAGATATCGCTGGCTTGATCGCCCATGAGGCATTTGGTCATGGTGTTGAGATGGATATGTTTGTAAAGGGTAGAGCGAAGGGGGCAGAATATATCGGTAAGCAAATCGCATCAGGAATTACAACAATGCATGACGGTGCGACAGCAGCTTGTCATGTATCCTCCTATCTTTTTGATGATGAAGGAACGCTTGGAACAGATACCGTCGTTATAGAGGAAGGAATCCTGAAAAGCGGTATTTCCGATCTGCTGTCAGCCCTGAAGCTTGGAACGGTTCCGACGGGAAACGGTAAGAGGCAGTCCTTTGAGCGTAAGGCGTATGCACGTATGACGAATACCTTCTTTGCAGCAGGCAAGGATAAGTATGAGGATATGTTGTCTTCCATTCAATATGGTTATCAGATTGAAGGACTATATAGCGGTATGGAGGATCCTAAGAATTGGGGTATCCAATGTATCGCATTACTGGGCAGGGAAATTGTAGACGGAAAGCTGACCGGCAATCTGATCTCTCCCGTTGTTATGACGGGCTTTGTTCCTGATTTACTGCAGTCCATTTCTATGGTATCTGAGTCAGTTGAGCTGGAGGGTGGCGGTTTTTGCGGTAAGGGCTACAAGGAGTATGTTAAGACTGCGAATGGCGGTCCCTATATTAAAGCGAAAGTGAGGTTGGGTTAATGTTAGAGCAAATCAAAAAAATCCTCATGGATCAGAAAAATATCTCTGGTTATAAAATCAAAGAGACCCAGGTTCATTCCAATGAATTGTTCTTTGTTAAACAGAATGTGGATATGGACCGAGCAAAGAGTGTCCATCATTTTAATGTAACGGTATATGTGGATTTCAACGAAGATGGTAAAAAATATAGAGGTTCCTCAACAACAAGCATTCATCCTACCATGAGCGAGAATGAGATTGAGAAATCAATTCATGCTGCTGCCTTTGCAGCTGGTTTTGTAAAGAATCCTTATTATCCACTGGTAATGCCTGCAGCCGCTAATGCTTCATTACCAAAGAGTAATTTTGCTAATGAAAGCTTACCGTTCTGGATGAATGAAATCACGAAAGCAATCTATAAGAATGATATTTACGAGAAGGGCGGCATCAATTCCTGTGAAATCTTCTTGGATAAAGTAGTAACAAGGATTGTTAACTCCGAGGGCGTAGACGTTTCTGAGGAGGGGTATCGCTGCATGGTAGAGTTTATCACTACCTGGAAGGAGGAGGGAGAGGAAATCGAACTGTATCGATGTATTGACTGCTCCGAATTTGATGCTGAGCTTTTGGCTGACGAAGTAAAGAATATGATCCAGATCTGTAGGGAGAAGGCGATTGCTGGGAAAACTCCTGCATTAGGAACCTCTTCTGTTATTCTTACCAGAGAAGCGGTAAAGGATTTCTTTGCTTATTATTACTCCAAGAGTAATGCCTCATCCGTGTATAACCAGGCATCTACCTGGAAGGTTGGGGATAAGGTGCAGGGTGATGAGGTGATGGGGGATCTGCTTTCCTTAACGCTTGACCCATTCATGAAAAATTCAACCAATTCAGAAGCCTTTGATTCAGAGGGATTCCCCGTTAAGCCGGTGAAGATCATTGACCGGGGTGAACTAATGCAGTATGCGGCTGATACCAGATATGCATATTATCTTGGAGTGGCGCCGACTGGTAATATCGGGAATGTTGTAGTAGAGAGCGGTAGCCGAACGATGGAAGAGCTTAAGAAGGAGCCATATCTGATGACGGCAGCCTTTTCTGATTTTACGGTAGATACCATGACCGGTGATTTTTGTGGTGAGATTCGTCTAGCCTGGTATTACGATGGCAAGACAATAATCCCCGTAAACGGAGGCTCTATCACCGGAAATATTGGTGAGCTCCAGCACGAGATGTATCTGTCTAAGGAACGTCAAAAGGACAATAACTTCGAAGGACCCGCCATGGTGCTGTTGAAGAATGTCACCGTTGCAGGAATTGAATAAAATAATTAGCAATCATACACATCATAAACTGGATAATCTCTTTATAGAGGGATTATCCAGTTTGTAATTTATGACAAGTAAAAGGACTTATCAATTCGTTTTGTTTGGGATGATGAAAGAATTGGGGTGTTATCTGAGATTATAGTAGTTCATAACGGATTGCTCTACAAATCCACACGACTGATATAAGCCAAGGGCATTCTTATTCGTACATACGACATCCAGCTCAATCACTGTGACACCTTGTGCTTCAATCAACCTTAGCGTTTCTGTTAAACCCATTCGTCCATAGCCCTTTCCACGATATTCCGGTATGATACCAAAGCCGAAGAGAAAGGCATACTGCCCATTATATTCTACATTGATTTTTCCAATGGAGGATCCGTTAAAGTCGATCATATAGGTCTTTTGATTCTCAGGCTGTTCCTCCAAGGTAGACATATAATACTCACCGTCTTCCTCGGTAAGATCCTTTTCATTGAATAAAATTGCATTAAATTGAGAGAGTTTCTTCTCGTCCGTTTTACTGGCAGGACGTAATGTTACTGCCTCATTCGTAAGCCTCTCTGAGTTATTTGTTAATTGAGAAGCAGAAGCGGATAATCGTTTCATTCGATATTCTGAGTGGGCATAATTGCTGGTAATTGCCCTTATAAAGTTCATACCGGATTCAGAGTTCCCATCGGCCAATATCAGGAGCTGTTTAAAATTAGAGTGTTGACATTCGTTCAAAGCAAGAGCCAGTAAACGATGGAATATTCCTTGCTTTCGATACATTGGATGAGTCATTCCGCAGAGCTCCCCGGTAACACCGTCAAAGCACGATATTCCCAGATAGGCAACAAGGGTATTTCCAATAAAGTATAGAAACTCCCTTTTGCTGCCAGTTGCTGTCTCCCGGTTGTCAGCGAGGTTGCCCAAATGAAGCTTGTAATCCAGCTCAAGCTTTAAATTGATACTTTCCTGTTCGCAGCAAAGCTCCATAAGCTGATTAATCAGGTTATATTCTTCTTGAGTTATGTATTCTGTAACTTGAATACTATGTTTTTGTGGTATGATTGACATTAGTAATCCCCCTTATTCCGATTCTTGTCAAATACATGCTAAGTATAGCAGATAGGAAGAGAAATTCAATAAAAAAGTAAACAAAATATAAAGTGGTTATCTGTTATAAAGAACAAGGTTGTACTATTATATAAGGATAAAGTCATGCTTAGTGGGCTTTCTATTGATATGAATATTGGGAGGATATATCACGAAAGCGTTAGTGATATATCCTCCCTTTCGATGAGTGTATTTTTGATTATCACCGGGTTAAAGCAGTATTCCTCCTATACTACCATTAATAGCGTCTCGTCGAATTATAATAATCCCGATAGTTATTATAATAGTTTCTGTTTCCTTGATTTCGGCTGTCATTCATTTTTTGCTGCTCAGCGTTATTAATCAGAAATTCCTGTCCGGGAGGTTTAATCGTCTCCTGCTTATCCATTGGGGCATCGACAGGCGGCTTCTCTTTCGTATTTCGCTGTCTCCTGCGTGGATTAATAATATAGCCGATAATAAAACCTAACAGAAAGAAGGTAACGATGAAGGCAATGAAGTATAAGAAGAAGTTCGTACTAGTTATTGGCAATATCGAAAGACTGACATTAGTAAAAGGAAAATAGCTAAAGAGTGTGACAATTTCATTCAAAATGATACACTCCTTTACAAATTATTCACTATTTATATATGCTGTGACAACTTAAAAGGTGACATAAGAAGTAGTATAATGGCAGCAGGAAATGGTAATCTTAAGAGGATAACACAGGAATTTAATCGAGCGTTGACATATATATTGTGCTTAGTATATAATGTTACTACAATATATTGTACATATAGCTATAAAGGAAGAATATGTCGTATGGCTATCATGAGAGTCAGAGGGCATTTGGCATACATTCTTATGATGCGGAGTGATATCTGTATTCATGGGGTAATAGGAGGATTTTAATGGATTTATTATCGAAGGAATTCGTTGAACAATATATAGATAGACCGTCTCCTCTGAGTCACATCGGAGAATTTGTATATCTGCGTACCTATTCCAGATATCTGGAGGACAAGAAGAGAAGAGAGAATTGGTATGAGACTGTTTTGAGGACAACCAATTACAACATTGAACTAGGTTCAAACTTTAAGATAAAGCATAATATACCAATCGATTGGAGTAAGGAAAAAGAAGAGGCAGAGCTCCTTTATGACAATTTATATCATCTACGAACCTTTACTTCGGGGAGAACCCTTTATATGGGTGGGACAGAGGTTGTTAAACAATACCCTCTATCGAATTACAATTGTGCCTTTACTAATATAGAGAACATGAAGGATCTGGTGGATGTATTCTATCTCTTGATGTTGGGGAGCGGGGTTGGCATTCGAATAGACAGGGAGTATATCAATAGATTACCGCAGGTACGCCATATCGAATTGGAGAGCCGCTATGATTACAATATCCGAATGTCTACATCAAAAGAGGAGATGGAGCATTCAGGAATGTTTATCGATCTGAGTGATGCAGCCACTGCTATACTGAAGGTAGGCGACAGTAAGGAGGGATGGTGCGAAGCTCTTGAGACTTATTTTAAAATCGTAACAGCGGATCAATACAATCATATAAACAAGCTGATCATTGATTACAGCTACGTAAGACCGGAGGGTGAGCGCCTAAAGCGTTTTGGCGGAAGAGCTTCGGGACATAAGTCTATCCAGCGGATGTTTGAGAAGATGAATAAGGTGTTTCATCGCAGACAGGATTATCGGTTAAAGACAATTGATATTTTGGATATTGCAACAATTATCAGCGAGAATGTGGTTTCCGGCGGTGTAAGGCGAAGTGCGATGATGGTAATCTGTGATGAGAAGGACGAAGAGGTTATCCAGGCAAAACGCAATATTTATAAGGTGGTAGACGGTAAATGGCTGGAGGATCAGGAGATTTCTCACCGCAAGATGAGTAATAATTCGATCCTGTATACTCACCGACCATCGCTGGAATATATTAAGGAGATTATTAATTCAATTAAAATAAATGGAGAGCCCGGCTTTATTAATGGCAATGAAGCTCTCCGCAGAAAACCCTCTTTCCTTGGATGTAATCCCTGTGGAGAGATATTGCTAAGGTCGAAGCAGTGCTGTAATCTGACCACCAATAATATGATGGCTTTTGTTAAGGATGATAGACTGGACAAGGAGGCTTTGAAGGAGATTCTTCGACTGTCGGTAAGAGTAGCGATACGAATGACTTTGGTTGATGTTGAGCTTCCGGAGTGGAACCGTGTGATGCAGGAGGATCGCATCATTGGAGTATCCCTTACCGGTATGATGGATATGATGAATAAGACGAAGATGACCTATGATGAGTTGGCAGCCTTACTTTCAGAGCTCCGTTCGGTGGTTCATTCGGAGGGTAGACGGTATTGTGAGGAATTAGGGATCGATCCGCCTCAGCTAATGACTACCATAAAGCCTGAGGGCAGCCTCTCCACACTGCCATGTGTAAGCTCGGGAATTCACTATGCACATTCCGACTACTATATCAGAAGAATTAGAATCTCTGCATCCGATCCCTTATATAGGATGATTGCAGCCCAGGGCAGCTATCCCATCTATGATGAGAATGGAACCTTGGGAGAAGAAGGCACCGTTAAGGTGATTGAGTTCCCGATAAAGGCTCCAAAGGGAAGGACAAAATATGAAGTTGGAGCGATAGAACAGCTAGAGCTTTATAAGCTTTCCATGCTTTACTGGTCCGATCATAATACTTCAATTACAGTGCATGTAAGAGAGCATGAATGGGAGGACGTAGCCGGGTGGTTATATGATAACTTTGAATATACGGTAGGGATCACTTTTCTGCCGCTAATGGAGGAGACGTATCCTCTGCTTCCCTATGAATGCACAACCAGGGAGGATTATGAGGAGCGAATGAAAAAGGTGAAGGCCATCGACTATGAGCTGCTGGCAGCCCTGGATGATTCTGAGGAAAGAGAGCTTCATGATAAGGAATGCGAAACCGGAGTTTGCCCAATCCGATGACTTGTAAGCTTTTCTTATGTTCTGCCAAGTTTTTTATTATGTTCTTGACAAATTAAAATAGGTGTGTGTATAATTACCTCTAATTTATTGTGTTTTGGTTAATTATTACAAAGTGAATATAATGTCATGTGTCGACAGAGGCGTCTTAGTTTATCTAAGGCGCCTTTTGTTATTCCTTTAAAGAAAAAGTGCGTGTAGCTTTCTTTGGCTGGAATATAGACGGATGGCTTGTTATCACTTAATCATTAGCTTACATGCTGTGAATAGGGGGATTGGATATGAAGCTACGAAGGAAGATAGGGTTTTTTAAGATGGAGTGGGGAGTAATTTATCATGTACTGCTGTCTTATGTAATAATGAGCAGTTCCTTAACCGGTTGTACTCGTGGGCAGGAGCAGCTAGAGCTTATGGTTGGAGCTGCAGCCAGCCTGGAGCCCGTATTAAAAGAGCTTAAAGCTGTTTATTCAGAACAAAACCCAGATGTTAAACTGTGCTTCACCTTCGCAGGTTCAGGTACCTTGGAGCAACAGATTAGGGAGGGGGCCCCAATTGATGTCTTTCTGAGTGCCTCACAGAAGCAGATGGCTTCCCTGGAAGAAGACGGTCTGATTATGAATGACAGCAGGGTGGATCTGCTTCAGAATGAACTCGCTTTGATTGTACCGAAGATAGATCAGACGATTATTACAAGCTTTGAGGATGTACAAAAAGCAACGGTGATAGCGTTGGGCGATCCTGCTTCTGTTCCGGTTGGTCAGTATGCAATGGAAGTGTTTGAGAAACTGGGTAACTTGGAGAAAATTAAAGAAAAAACGACGTATGGGAAGGATGTCTCTGAGGTCTTGGCGTGGGTAAGTGCGGGAAATGCTGAGGTAGGAGTGGTGTATGTAACGGATGCGATGAAGGAGGACACGGTGGAAATAGTGGAAACAGCACCGGAGGGCAGCCATAGTCCGATTACTTATCCGGCAGCTATCATCGCGGAGACAGAGCTTGAGACACAGGCTAAGGATTTTCTTCGCTTCCTTAGCTCCACCGAGGCAGAGGTCATATTCGAAGAATATGGCTTTGGCATCATCAAGTAGAACGGAGGTAAGTTATGGACTGGTCTCCCTTATGGATTTCACTAAGCACTGCAATACCGGCTACTGTGATTACTTTTTTTCTGGGAATCTACACTGCCCATAGGATAGTAATCTCCACCGGCAGATTAAGAAAGCTGTTCGATACTCTGTTCACGTTGCCGTTGGTATTACCTCCTACTGTTGTCGGCTTCCTCTTATTATTACTGCTCGGCAAGAATGGTATAATCGGAAGCTATCTTTGGAAAATCGGAATTCAAATTGTGTTCACAAGATCCGCAGCAATACTAGCAGCTGTTGTAGTAGCCTTTCCCTTAATGTATCGTTCCGCTAAAGCCTCCTTTGAGCAACTGGATTCTAAGCTAATCGATGCGGCACGAATTCTAGGCTTATCAGAGCCGGTCATCTTTTGGAGGGTCTGTATGCCGAATGCATTACCCGGGATTGTGTCCGGAACCATTCTTGCTTTTGCAAGGGCTCTCGGTGAATTTGGAGCAACTCTTATGATTGCAGGAAATATACCGGGAAGGACTCAGACGATGCCCTTGGCAATCTATATGGCAATACAGGAGAGGAGCCAGAGGGAAGCAATCATCTGGGTTCTGTTGTTGATCGTCTTATCAATTCTTATGATTTATACGATGGGTTATTTCTCGAAAGATCGGAGCAGAGAGAGGGGAAAGCAAAATGAGCTTGAAGGTTGAGATAAGCAAGAAATATAAGGGTTTTAATCTAGAGGTATGCTTTGATAATGCTGGAAGAGCATTGGGCCTGCTTGGAGCCTCTGGCAGCGGCAAGAGTCTTACCCTTAGATGCATTGCCGGACTTGAGACTCCTGATCAGGGAAGAATTATTTTAAATGGCAGAGTCCTGTTTGATTCGGAAATGGGGATTAACCTTCCTGTCCGACAGAGAAGAGTTGGTATGTTATTTCAAAGCTATGCGTTATTCCCGAATATGTCAGTCCGGGATAATATACTGATCGGTATCAGAAATCGGAGCAAGAGTAAAAAGCTGCTGGAGATGTATGCTGAAATGCTACAGCTTAGTGGGGTATTGGATAAGTATCCCCAGCAGTTATCAGGCGGTGAACAGCAAAGAGCTGCAATCGCAAGAATGCTTGGAAATGAGCCTGAGGTAATGATGTTTGATGAGCCCTTCTCGGCATTGGATACGTATTTGAAGCATCAGCTCCAGCTTCAGCTATTGGAGCTGCTCCAGTCCTATAAGGGAGATCTGATGATGGTATCACATAATCGGGAGGAGTTATATACCTTTTGTGATTTGATTGCTGTGGTCAAGCAGGGAAGTGTGATTGAATTCGGCTCAAAAACAGATATTTTTCGTAGACCCTCCCATCTGTCAACAGCAAGGTTAAGTGGTTGTAAGAATATTTCCAGAGCAAGAAAGCTATCGGAGCATGAGGTAGAAGCAATGGACTGGAAGATAAGTTTCAGAACAACACAGTCAGTCACGGATAGCATCAATTATGTGGGTATTCGGGCGCATGATATCGTTCCTTTACTATTAGCCCAGAGTGAGAATTGTGTTCCGGTATCCTTGCTTGGATACTTGGAGAACTCACATGAATGCCATCTCTTTCTTCAAGGGAAGGAATGTGGAAATGCTAGCTTCAGCTGTGCAATACCCTTAAAAGACTGGTCTGGAGTATATCAGGAGAAGGCACCCAAATTCCTCTGTCTACCGAAGGAGCGACTGCTTCTGTTAACAAAGGATTATTGACCTTACACGATCGTAGAAAAGGATTTTCAGAAAGTTAAATATTGTGACTTGTAAAGGTGTTAGGTTATATTGTGTAATAAAAGGCATAAAGTAAGTTATATTTTTGACAATTCAATGTATTGAAACTTCAATTTAAGGATGCTAGAATTGCAACATAAAGTCTTAGATACCTTATAGACAAAGACGTCATTACCTATTACCGGGTGATGGCGTCTTTTTGTTATTGTATAGGAAAGTTCGCGAAGCGTGGTTTCTATTGTATCATAGGAAACGACTTCCTATGGCATCTATCATACATGAACCATAGGTTCAACATATTAAGGAGGGTTTTATATGAGACAGGTTGCGATTTACGGCAAGGGAGGAATCGGAAAGTCCACCACAACACAGAACTTGACTGCCGGGCTTGGAGAGATGGGCAAGAAAATTATGATTGTGGGCTGCGATCCAAAGGCAGATTCCACGAGACTAATTCTAGGTGGTCTGGCACAAAAGACGGTACTTGATACCTTAAGAGAAGAAGGAGAGGATATTGATCTGGAGTACATCATGAAGAGTGGCTTTGCCGGTATCCGCTGTGTGGAGTCCGGTGGCCCGGAACCCGGTGTTGGGTGTGCCGGTCGAGGCATTATCACCTCCATTAATCTCCTGGAGCAGCTGGGTGCTTATACGGATGATCTTGATTATGTTTTTTACGATGTACTGGGTGATGTAGTATGCGGAGGCTTCGCAATGCCGATCCGAGAGGGAAAGGCTCAGGAGATTTATATCGTAGCCTCAGGAGAAATGATGGCGCTCTATGCAGCAAATAACATATCGAAGGGTATTCAGAAGTATGCAAGTACCGGTGGAGTTCGATTGGGAGGTATTATTTGTAATTCCAGAAAGGTAGATGGGGAATCGGAGTTAGTGGCCGCTTTTGCGAAGGAGCTGGGTTCTCAGATGATCCATTTCGTTCCCAGAGACAATATGGTACAGAGGGCTGAGATTAACAAGAAGACGGTAATTGATTATGACAAGAGTGCTAATCAGGCGGATGAGTATCGTGCTTTAGCGCAGAAGATTGACGGGAATGACATGTTTGTGATACCGAAGCCCATGAAGCAGGAACGTCTGGAAGAGCTTCTGATGGAGCATGGTATCTTGGATTTATAACATTGAGAGGGAGGTAAGATTATGGTATTGGTAAGAGCAATTATTCGTCCCGAGAAGGTGGGAATTGTATTATCGGAATTGCTTGCAGCAGGCTATCCGGCGGTAACCAAGATGGATGTATTTGGTCGGGGCAAGCAGAAAGGGGTCAAGGTAGGCGAGGTTTACTATGATGAGATACCTAAGGAGATGTTATTGATGGTGGTTGAAGATATCGATAAGGATGATGTTATAAAAATCGTTATGAGGTATGCGAGAACAGGAGAGGAAGGACATTACGGTGATGGACGAATCTTTGTGAGTCCGGTAGAAGAGGCCTATACCATCAGTACGAAGAAGAAGGGTCTGTAGTAATGGCGCAAAGCGCCATCATGGAGGTGAAATATGAAGGAAGTTATGGCAATCGTCCGGCAAAATAAGGTGAATGAGACAAAGGAAGCCTTGGCAGAGGCAGGTTTTCCGGCCTTTACCTGCAGAAAGGTACTGGGACGTGGGAAGAAGCTTATCGATATGACTTTGCTCCGATCCATCGTCGAAGCAGGTGAAGTACCGGCTACCGCTCAAGGTGAATATCTATCTGAAAGCAGTCGATTGATATCCAAAAGGGTCTTTACCGTCATTGTTGATGATAAGGATTTGGATCAGGTTGTGAATGCGATTATGGAGGCGAACAGCGCCGGTAACCCGGGGGATGGTAAGATATTTGTACTGCCAATCCTGGAGAATTACAGGGTGCGTAACGGAGAGATGACAACCGAAGCATATTAAGGAGGTGATAGTTATGAATGCCATGAACAAGGTATTGGATCAATATAATTCCAAAGTATATAAAAACCGAAAAGAGCATATGGTCGATGTAAATAACAATGAGAGAAATAACGAGATCGCGGCCAATGTCAGAACGATACCGGGCATCATTACCCAGCGAGGCTGCTGCTATGCAGGCTGTAAGGGTGTTGTGTTAGGACCCATTAAAGATGCCTTTATCATCACACACGGGCCAATAGGCTGCGCATACTATTCCTGGGGTACCAGAAGACATAAGGCAAGGAAGGAAGACGATAAACCGAATTATCTGCAGTATTGCTTTTCAACGGATCTGCAGGAGCCGGATATTGTATTCGGAGGTGAGAAGAAGCTGAAGAAAGCCATCGAGGAAGCGATGGAGCTCTTTCATCCGCCAACGATATTCATCTGCTCAACCTGTCCCGTAGGTCTTATTGGTGATGATATCCATGCGGTAGCGAAATGGGCGGAGAAGGAATACAACATTAAGTGTATTGCCTTTAGCTGTGAGGGCTATAAGGGTGTCAGCCAATCTGCCGGTCACCACATTGCGAACAATCAGCTGGTAAGGTGCGTAATCGGTGAGGGTGATCGTGAGATTAAGAATAAATTCAGTGTGAATCTGCTCGGTGAATATAATATCGGCGGTGACGGTTGGGAGACAGAGCGACTTCTAAAACGGATCGGCTACGAGGTTGTGTCGACCTTTACCGGTGACAGTAGTATCGAAGATCTCAGTAACGCGCATAAAGCAAATTTAAGTTTGGTTCAGTGCCATCGATCCATTAATTATATCGCAGAGCTGATTGAGACAAAATACGGAGTGCCGTGGATGAAGGTGAATTTTATCGGAGTCGAAGGAACAATTGAGACACTACGTAATATTGCAAGATACTTCAACGATCCGAAGCTGTCTGTAAGGACAGAATATGTGATTGCTGATGAGCTTGAAGCAGTACGGGAGGATATGGATTATTACAAGAGTAAGCTGAAGGGAAAGACAGCAGCGATCTATGTCGGTGGCTCCAGAGCTCACCACTACCAGTTCCTGTTAAATGATCTAGGAGTACACACCATATTAGCCGGTTATGAATTCGGTCATCGGGAGGAATATGAAGGCCGTGAAGTGCTTCCCTTTGTCAAGACGGATGCGGACAGTAAGAATATCGAATCCATTACCGTAGAGCCGGATCCTGCAAAATATCATGTTTATTTATCCGAGGAGGATCTGAGTAAGCTTAAGGAAGAGAAGCTTATTGATTATTACGGAGGTATGGTAAAGGATATGCAGGACGGTACTTATATGGTGGATGACTTGAACCATTTTGAGACGGAGGAGTTCCTAAAGCTGTTGAAGCCGGATATCTTCTTCTCCGGCATCAAGGATAAATTCGTAGCGCAAAAGAATGGAATTCTGTCAAGACAGCTGCATTCCTATGATTATAGCGGGCCTTACTCCTGCTTCCGAGGAGCTGTTAATTTCGCCAGGGATATTACCATGGGAATCTATACACCGGCTTGGAGCTATGTCAAGGCACCCTGGAAGACGATACCCAGCATAGAGGGAACATTTGGAGGTGAAGCCGCATGCTAGACTATACCAGAAAAGAAACCTATGACCGCAGCGCACTGAGGGTCAATCCAGCCAAGACCTGTCAGCCGGTAGGCGCCATGTATGCAGCTCTCGGGGTGCACGAATGTATGCCTCATAGCCATGGTTCTCAGGGCTGTTGTGCATTTCACAGAATGTTTTTAACCAGACACTTTAAAGATCCGGCGATGGCGTCCTCCAGTTCCTTTACTGAGGGCGCTTCTGTTTTTGGTGGGGGCACCAATCTGAAGACGGCTGCCAAGAACATATTTGATATTTATAATCCGAAGATCATTGCTGTGCATACCACCTGTCTGTCCGAAACCATTGGCGATGACTTGAATGCATTGATTCAGGGGATTGAGATTCCGGAAGGAAAGTATATGGTTCATACCAATACCCCTAGCTATAAGGGCTCCCACATCACCGGTTTTAGTAATATGGTAGCAAGCTTTATCAGCTATCTTTCCGGCTCCACAGGAAAGAAAAACGGTAAGGTGGTACTCCTTCCCGGCTTCGTGAATCCGGGAGATATGAGAGAAATGAAGCGGATTGCCAAAGCCATGCAGGTTTCCTACACGATGCTGCCGGATACCAGTGGAGTCATGGACTGTCCGATGACCGGTAAATTTGAGTTATACCCGAAAGGTGGCACAACGGTGGAGGAGATCAAGACACTTGGAGATAGCGAGCTTACTCTGGCGATGGGTAAGGCAGCAAGTGAAGCCCCTGCTCTTACCCTTTCCAGAAAATGCAATGTCCCCTATAAACTCTTAGCACTTCCGATCGGCATCGGCAGGACTGACGAATATATCATGGCGCTGCAGACCTACTCAAAGAATTTAGTTCCCTATGAACTGGAGGAGGAGAGAGGCCAGCTGGTTGATATACTGATTGACATACACCCCTATACCTACAATAAGAAGGTGGCCATCTTCGGCGATCCGGATACGGTGCTCGGTATAGCGGAATTTGCACTTGAGATGGGAATGATACCGAAGTATTTAGTGACAGGAACCCCGGGAGAAGCGTTTGAGCTGGAGGCTCAGGAGCTGTTCATGAGGTTTGGAATGGAAGGCTGTAAAGCGAAAGCTTCCGGAGATTTATTCGAATTGCATCAGTGGATTAAGGAGGAGAAAGTGGATCTGTTGATAGGTGGCACCCACGGTAAATACATCGCCAGAGCAGAAGATATTCCCTTTGTACGGGCAGGATTTCCAATCATTGACCGTTATATTCATTCCTATATGCCATTAATAGGTTATCGAGGAGGTATGCGATTGGCAGAGCTCATCAGCTGCGCTCTGATGGATCGCCAGGACCGTGATGCGTCAGAAGAAGATTTCGAGATGGTCCTGTAGAGGAGCTGCTGTAGATATTATTATGAAATTGGCGAACGAAACAGACTTTGATACTCTAATTCCTATAATAAGAGATTAATTGAAAGGAAGTGCATCCTATGGTTGATACCTGTGTTTTGGAAGATCGAAGGGGCTTTATATTACAAAAGCAGGAGGGTTGTAGCGGTAAGGGAATTCGTTGTGACAGCAATAGTGTATCCGGTTCAGTCAGCCAGAGGGCATGTGTATACTGCGGAGCCCGAGTGGTACTCAATCCGATTACGGATGCATTTCATGTAGTACATGGGCCAATCGGATGTGCCAGTTATACCTGGGACATCCGAGGTAGTCTTAGCAGTGGATCGGATCTATACAGAAATAGCTTTTCCACGGACTTACAGGAAAGAGATGTAATCTTCGGAGGGGAGAAAAAATTATCGGAGGCACTGGAGGAAATCATAGAAAGTCACAATCCAAGGCTTATCTTTGTGTATGCCACCTGTATTGTCGGTGTGATCGGAGATGATGTGGAGGCAATCTGTAAAAGGATCTCAGAAAAGCATGAAATTCGAGTTATTCCGGTAAAATCCCCTGGGTTCTCGGGTAATAAATCCGTTGGCTATAAGCTTGCCTGTGATGCAATCATGGAATTACTCGCACCGCACAGGAAGGAGAAAGTAGAGGGAATTAATATACTGGGAGATTTTAATCTCGCCGGTGAGTTATGGATTGTAAAGGATTATCTGAAGAAGATCGGAGTTAACGTAATCTCATCGTTAACAGGAGATTCCTGCTATGATACCTTGATTAAGGCTCCGGCAGCATGCCTGAACGTCGTACAATGTGCCGGCTCCAGCACTTATTTGGCCAATCGGATGAAGGAGGAGCTTGGAATACCCTATATTAAAGTCAGCTTCTATGGAATTGAAGATACGATGAATTCCCTGATACGAATTACCGAAGCCTTGGGAGATTCGAAGGCGAAAGAGGAAGCGATCCGATTCTGTGAGGAGCAGAGTAAGCTTCTTTCCGATTTTATTTCTATTTATCGTAGCCGACTGGAGGGTAAGCGTGCCGCCATTTATGTAGGTGGAGGCTTTAAAGCAATTTCCCTGATTAAGCAGTTTAAATCACTCGGTATAGAGACAGTCGTGGTCGGAACTCAGACGGGTAAAAAGGAGGACTATGAGTTGATTACAGAGCTGGTGAATGAGAATACAGTTATTTTGGATGACACCAACCCTGCTGAGCTTGAGAAATTCATCCGGGAGAGGAAGGCTGATATCCTGGTGGGAGGCGTGAAGGAAAGACCGTTAGCTTATAAACTGGGGGTGGCTTTCTGTGATCATAACCATGAGAGAAAGCGGCCCCTCTGCGGTTTTGACGGAGTGGTGAATTTTACCGAGGAGATTTACCGAAGTATCTGCCATCCCGTGTGGGATTATCTTAGGAAGGAGAAGACAAAATGAGCGGAAAACTAGTGAACCTAAATGTAAACCCATGCAATATGTGCATGCCCATGGGAGTAGTCACTGCATTCTATGGGATCAAGAAATGTATGTCCATCCTCCACGGCTCCCAGGGCTGCAGTACTTATATACGCAGACATATGGCAACACATTACAATGAACCAGTGGATATCGCTTCCTCATCGCTTACGGAGGAAGGGACGGTATATGGTGGCGAGAGGAATCTGATTCAAGGACTACTTAATCTGATTCGCGTCTATGAACCGGAGGTGATCGGTGTCGCAACCACCTGCCTTGCCGAGACGATTGGAGAAGATCTTCCCAGAATGATCGAACGTTTCTATATGGAATACCCTGAGTATCAGCAGATTGCAATCATTCCGGTACCCAGTGCCGGATATTCCGGCAGTCAATATGAGGGTTTTATGAAAGCACTGTATTGCATCATAAAGAGTATACCGATGGATGCAACGAAACACAAAAAGGTGAATATTATAACAAATCAGTTATCACCAGCGGATACCAGATATATAAAGGCTTTACTGAAGCATTATTCGATTGATTACATACTGCTCCCTGACCTTTCTGAGAATCTGGACGGTGGGTATCAGATGCAATATGAAAAGCTGCCTAAGGGAGGTACTGCTCTCTCTGATATTGGCAGGATGGCCGGAGCCAGAATGACAATTGAGCTATCAAGCTTTGTAAAGGAGTCGGATTCAGTAGGAAGATACCTTTATGAAACCTATGGAGTGCCTTATCGGTCCTGCAATGTACCCATTAGCCTTCGGGATAATGATGCTTTGATCGCTCTTCTTATGGAGTTATCCGGTCAGGAGACTTCCTTTGATATTGATAAGGAGAGAAGCCGCTATCTGGATGCAATGATTGATGCACATAAATACAGTAGTGAGGTGTCGGCAGTCATTTTTGGAGATCCTGATTTTACCTATGGTATCGTACGTTTTTGTGTGGAGAATGGCATTATGCCGGTAATCACGGCGACAGGTACAAAGTGTCAGGGCTTTCGAGAGAAGATAGAGAAGGAACTGGAGAAATTGGCCTCAAATTACCCAATGGACCGATATGAGATACTGGAGGACACCGATTTTGCAACGATAGAGGAATACGCAAGAGAACTTAAGGCGAACGTAATGATCGGAAATTCCGACGGTAGAAGAGTCGCACATAAGCTTGGGCTTCATCTTATACGAAGAAGCTTTCCCATCCATGATCATCTTGGAGGGCAGAGGCTGCGAAGCCTGGGATATGAAGGTGCCCTTACTTTATTAGACGAGATTACGAATTCTATTATAGATGAAAGGGAAGGGAACTTCCGTGAACGATTGTATGATAAATATTATAAAGCAAATGCCGACGATACTATGATCACGGTAACAGAGCTGCAGGATAAGACCCAGACGCACCCCTGTTATAATTGTAAGGCGCACAAGTATGCTAGAATGCATTTACCGGTTGCACCTAAGTGCAATATTAGCTGCAATTATTGCGTAAGAAAGTATGACTGCCCGAATGAAAGCAGGCCAGGGGTGACGACAAGTGTCTTAAAACCACAAGAAGCTCTGAAGCGTTATCTGGAAGTCAAGGAGAAGATGGCGAATCTAACGGTAGTAGGGATTGCGGGACCGGGAGACGCACTGGCTAATTTTGAAGAGACCAAACAGACTCTGGAGCTGATTCGGAAAGAGGATCCGAACATTACCTTCTGTCTCTCGACCAACGGACTGATGCTGCCCCAATATGCACAGGAGTTGATTGGCTTAGGAGTATCCCATGTTACAGTAACAATGAATACAATCGATCCGGTGATTGGAGCACAAATTTATAAATATGTGGATTACATGGGGGTTCGATATATCGGAGAAGCTGCAGCAGCAATATTATTATCAAATCAGTTGGCTGGGATTCGATTGCTGACTTCTCACGGGGTAGTATGTAAAATTAATATCGTTATGTTAAAGGGTATCAATGACGGTCATATCCCGGAGGTAGTGAAGAAGGCGAAGGAGCTTGGCGCTACGATGACGAATATACTTCCGATGATACCGGTAATGGGTAGTGTCTTTGAGACGCTTGAGCCTGCTGATGAGAAGGAGCTTTTTCAGATACGAAAGCAGTGCGGTGAAACCCTGACCCAGATGTATCATTGTAGGCAATGTAGAGCAGATGCAGTTGGGCTTCTAGGTAAGGATCAGGCACAATCATTGCCGCAGGAAAAGCACCCTGGCTCTTTGGATATTCAGATAGCGGTTGCCACCAAAAGTGGAAGGATGGTCGATCAGCATTTTGGGCAAGCCTCACAATTCTATATATATCAGTATAAGAACGGTAATGCAATGTTCAAGGAAAAAAGAACAGTAAACCGATATTGCAACGGCCAGGAGGTATGCGACAGTAATGAGGATAAGATGGAGAATATTATTGAAGTGATATCGGATTGTAAAGCTGTCATAGCAATGAGGATTGGAGATTCGCCAAAGCAAAAGCTGAAGGATAAAGGTATCCTAACCTATACTGTTTGCGATGGAATTGAAAAATCCATTGATGAGGTAGTGAAAAAACTAAAATAAAGGATCATAGAAATATTACTATGATATATAGCAAAAGGATGTAATATCACTGACTTGACGGAGGTTATTATGGTTAATTTAAAGCATCATATTTTTGTATGTACCAGCTGTCGGATGAATGGGCAGCAAAAAGGGCTTTGTTATTCTAAGGAATCAGTGGATATTGTTCAGCGTTTGATCGAAGCGATTGAGGATCTTGATTTGTCAGGTGAGGTTATGATTACGAATACCGGTTGCTTTGGAATCTGTAATCAGGGGCCGATCATGGTGGTTTATCCGGAGGGAATCTGGTATGGTGCGGTTACCGAAGAGGATATTGATATAATTGTAGAGCAGCATATTATGAATGGAACACCGGTAGAAAGTTTAAGAATCTAGAGTATTATATCATTCTGGCCTTGATTTTACATAGTGAGTCAAGGGGTATCATGTGACGGAGGTGAAAGAATGCTTCAGATAATCGACAATACATTAATGGCATTGAAGGAACCAATGCCGTCAAAAGAGGAGCTTCAGAGCTTTTGTGAACTCTTATTTACCATAGGAGTGGATGTTATTGAGCTTCCGACGATTATGTATCGTCATATCGAACAATTACCTCAGGGAAGATACATCCTGAATGTGGAATACGAAGAGGAGATCAATGCCAATCCGGGCTTCTACCGTTATGTATGCCACCAACCCTCCTGTGCTAAGAATATAATACATGAGCTTCAATTAAATGATATAAGGGAAATAATAAAACTGAGATCCTTTGAGAATTGCACAGAGCTTCGTATCAAGGGATTGGATGATCTGATTTGTCACCCATATGAGAGGTATATGGGGGAATGGCAATCACACCTTCCTGACACTACGATAAACTTTTGTCCGGAGAATACCTTTGGCTGTGCAACAGCATTAGCCTTTCAATGGGGTGTTGATTATGGAGGAAATATTACTGCAAGCTTTGCCGGATGTATAAATAATGCAGCGACTGAGGAGCTTATCATGGCCCTGCGACTTGCAATCCGACATAAGCCTAACCGCGATCTTACTGTTTTGCCTCGCCTTACCGCTTTATATGAAAAGTTTTTCAGTATGTCAATTCCTAATCGAAAACCGATTATTGGTAAAAATATTTTTAAAGTGGAAGCTGGAGTTCATGTGGACGGAATACATAAAAATCCCGCAACCTATGAGGCCTATACACCCACCTGTGTTGGTGCTAAAGCTGAGCTAGTGATTGGAAAGCATTCCGGTACGAGGGCAGTGAAGTGGAAGCTGGAGGAATTAAAGCTTCCGGTTACCACAGATTATGTAATTGATCAGATATTGCATCAGGTCAGGCTTATCTGTACGAAGAATAGAAAAAGCCTATGTGATGAAGAGTTTATCCTGCTTGCAACGGAGGTGATGAGATGTGAAGGAAGTCAAATATATTGTTGATACAACACTAAGAGATGGAGAACAGAGTCCCGGGATCGCATTAAGTATCGAGGATAAGGTGAAGATTGCAGGACTCTTAGATGAAATCGGAGTGTATGAGATTGAAGCCGGAGTACCTATGATAAGCAAAGAAGAGGAAGAGGGAATTGCGTGTATCATCAATAGAAAGAGAAATGCAAAAGTATCCGTATGGAGCCGAATGAATCTAGTAGATGTCCAACGCTCCATAGCTTGTAAACCGGATATTCTTCATATCGGAGCTCCGGTGTCCTATGTTCAGATTTATAGCAAGCTGCGTAAAAATAAAAGCTGGGTTATAAGAAGCGTACTGGAATGCATTGATATTGCGAGGTCTCAGGATGTAGCGGTAACGGTTGGGCTTGAGGATGCTTCTAGATCCGATATCGGCTTTTTACTTAGTATGATTAAAGAGCTTACACGAGCCGGTGTAGAGATTGTTCGGATTGCCGATACGGTGGGGGTTTTAACTCCCAACAGGACCAAAGATATCATAAAACTAATTAAGGACTTTTCAGACATTAAGATAGAGTTACATATCCATAATGATTTGGGAATGGCAGTGGCAAATTCCATCGTAGGAGCAAAGGCCGGTGCAGATTTTATTGATTGCACCTTGTATGGAATCGGGGAAAGAGCGGGGAATTGCGATATGTATGAATTTATAAAGGCAAGTGAACCGTTGTTTCAATTCGCAATGACGAAGAAGCAGGTTCGATGGCTGGAACATGAAATTTATCCCGAACTGAAGGGAGCATTATAGATAATATCGAGAAATGAATGAATATGCTTTCATCCTTTCCTCCCGTTTAGAAGTCCCTCCAAGCATTATAGGGGGGACTTCTGTAATTAATTCAGATTTCATCCTCCGGTGATCATCAAGGGGATTATAATATTTATTCTCTGGACAAACTGATTTCTGTCTGTAGGAAAAGGTTGGGTAAAGTTTGGTTGCGGTTATTAAAACAGAAGCTTGTATATTTACAACAGTTCTGGTATAATTATACGTAAATTTGTATTAAATATTAGTGGGAGGTATTTATGGATAATGTACAATTGCTGATTGTCATGGCTGTATATATGGCATTCATAATCGGTATCGGTTTATTTTTTGCTAAGCGTGCAAATGAAAGCTCGGAAAATTATTATCTTGGAGGACGATCATTGGGGCCATGGGTTGCCGCTATGAGTGCCGAGGCTTCTGATATGAGCGGATGGCTGCTCATGGGTCTTCCGGGAGTGGCTTATTTCTATGGTTTAAGTGATGCAATATGGACAGCGATCGGATTACTCGCAGGAACTTATATTAACTGGTTGATCGTGGCAAAGAGACTGCATGCATATTCGATTATAGCAAATGACTCAATTACAATCCCCGACTTTTTTAGCCATCGATATAAAGAAAATAAAAAGATTATCATGACAATCGCGGCGCTATTTATTATGGTATTTTTTACGGTCTATGCCTCCAGCTGCTTTTTAAGCGTTGGGAAGCTGTTTAATACCTTGTTTGGTATTCGTTATGAATATGTGATGATTGCCGGTGCTATTTTTGTTATTGTTTATACCTTCCTGGGGGGCTTTTTAGCAGAGAGTGCATCTGACTTTATGCAAGCAATTGTAATGGTGGCGGCCCTGATCATGGTTTTGGTGACCGGAGTAGTATATGCAGGCGGGCCAGCAGCAGTAATTGATAATCTGAAGCAGATTCCTGGTTTTTTAGATTTCTTTGGAATAGCGACTCCTGATTTGAAGGATGGGGTACAGCAGGTGGCGAATGGAGTGCCGCAATTCGGTGAGGCAGGAACCTATGGAATCATCACAATTATTTCCACCTTATCCTGGGGGCTGGGATACTTTGGAATGCCTCAGGTATTACTTCGATTCATGGCAATTCGGTCCCATCGTGAGATAACCAAATCCAGACAGATTGCAACCAGCTGGTGTGCAGTTTCCCTGGTTGCTGCTGTGTTGATTGGTGTAATCGGTCGTGCTGCTTTCCCCGCAGAGCATCTGACTGGGGTTGATGCAGAGAAAATCTTTATAACAATGTCGACGAACCTGCTACCTACCGTGCTTGCAGGTATGGCAATGGCAGGAATTCTGGCTGCAACGATCAGTTCCTCCGATTCCTACCTGTTAATTGCTTCTTCGGCTATTTCTAAAAATATTTATCAGGGTTTATTCAAGAAAAATGCTACGGATAAGCAGGTAATGAGGATGTCGAGAATTGTACTACTCGCAATTGCTTTAGTTGGTATCTTAATTGCTCTAGATAAGGAAAGTGTTATTTTCACCGTAGTAGCTTTTGCATGGGCCGGTTTTGGTGCCACCTTCGGACCGATTATGTTGTTCTCACTATTCTGGAGAAGAACTACAAGAGGCGGTGCAATCGGTGGTATGTTAGCCGGTGGTATTATGGTATTCTTCTGGAAGTATATTATGAGACCATTAGGAGGGGCATGGAACATCTATGAGTTGCTTCCGGCTTTCCTGTTCTCCTGTCTGGTTATCGTAGTGGTATCCTTATTGACAAAGGAACCCAGTGCTGAGCTTCAGGCAGAATTCGAACAAGCAAAGGCATACAAGGACTAAGGACATCGTAGGAATATACATATAAAAGCAAGAGGCTGTATCAGATCATATATTATTAGCCAAGGGAAGGGATATTATTATCCTTCATTTCTAATGGATATGGTATGAAACAGCCTTTTGGTATGTTTAAAAGATTATTGTGTACAAGAATATCAGCCACTGCTTTCGCATATGTTATGCTAAAGGATATGTTAAGGGGGGATCTGTTTGGCAGAGGGGTATCAGGTCTTGGTCAGAGGTAGGCTTCTACAGCAGGACATGTATTATAAGAATGCGATTATTATGCAATATACAATAAAATATCCCAAATTCATATCAGAAACATATCAGACGATGCTAAATAAGCTAAATTCACTATACAGAACAAAAGCATTGATGTACGAACGATCTAACGTTATGAATCTGTATCAGATGGCAATGGTAGAGTATGAATACTCCGTTGCAAACGATTATCCGATCCGGCAATTCGAAGCATATGTTGATTATGTAGTTACATTCAATCAAAATTGTATCCTCAGTCTTTATTTTGATCAATATGAATATGCCGGAGGTGCTCATGGACTGACATTTCGATATTCCGATACCTGGAACTTGAATAAAAGCAAAAGGATGGAATTAGGGGATTTTTTTCCACACCGTAGTAATTATAAGGAGTATTTGATTCAGACCATTAATAAACAGATTTCCGATGAATTAGCAAAAGGAAATGGAATGTTTTTTGAGGATTATGAGAGGCTGGTCAGAGAGAATCTGAAGACAAGCAATTTTTATCTCAGCAAAGAGGGGCTTGTTATATATTTTCAACAGTATGATATAGCACCTTATGCTTCCGGTATCCCTACCTTTGTTATTCCATATGGACCGGGTGGTGCAACTTTGCCAAAGTGCTAAAAAGTATTCGTAGCATGAAAAGTGATAAACCCTTTAAAAATCAGGAGGATATTCCTCGACGCTTACAATATCCGGATTGAGAGGTATCCATCTCAGTTGGACTTTGTACGCGAAGGTATATCCTCCTCGTTATATTCTTAGAGCTTCCAATTCTTCGGATTGAACAGCAGCAGGAGGGGGAATACCTCCAAGCGTCCGCACAGCATATCAAACATCATAACAAACTTTGATAAATCCGAAAATTCGCCAAAATTCCCGATGGGGCCAACAACCTCAAGACCGGGACCCACATTATTTAGGGTTGCCGCTACTGCTGTAAAGGTGGTTGTGAAGTCGAAATTATCAATACTTACGATGAGAACAGAGACCGCGAAAATCATGATATAGGCGATAAAGAAAACATTAATGGAACGCATTGTTTCGTGCTCTATTTTTTTACCTTCAAATTTCAGAACCTTTATACTGCGTTTATGGACCAGATAAGACATTTCCTTGCGGATGGTCTTAAACATAATCACAATACGGGAAACCTTCATGCCACCACCGGTGCTGCCGGCACAAGCACCGATAAACATCAGCCAGACGAGAATTATCTTAGAGAAAGTAGGCCAGTGATTAAAATCGACGGTTGCATAACCGGTTGTGGTAATAATGGAGGAAACCTGAAAAGCTGCATGATGAATCGAAGGAAAGAAGTTCTTAAAGCCTCCGATGTTCAGGGCAATCAATATAATTGCTGATACCACGATCAGGAAGTACGCCCTTAGCTCTTCACTTTTGAAAGCTACCTTGGCTTTCTTGAATAGAATTAAGGTATAAATATTAAAGTTAACACCAAATAAAAACATAAAGATGGTTATAATGCTCTGTTGATATGGAGTATAATCGGCACAACTGGAGTTCTTGATGGCAAATCCACCAGTACCAGCAGAACCGAAGGTAATGGTTAGGGAATCAAATAGGGGCATTCCTCCAATTAATAGCAGGATGACCTGTAGCACAGTCATTACGAAATAAATTAAGTAAAGTAAGGTAGCGGTTGAACGCATTCTGGGGACAAGCTTCTCAACGGATGGTCCAGGACTTTCTGCACGCATGATATGCATGGTCTCACCGCCAGCCATTGGCATAATAGCAAGAATAAATACCAGAATTCCCATACCACCAATCCAATGCGTAAAGCTCCTCCAAAAGATCATACAATAGGAGAGTGCTTCCACATCACTCAGAATACTTGAGCCTGTGGTGGTGAATCCGGATATTATTTCGAATAACGCATCAACATAGCTGGGGATCTCTCCGCTGATATAGAAGGGAAGAGCACCAACTATACTAAGTACAATCCAGCCCAGGGCAACGGATATGAACCCCTCCTTTGCAAAGAAGATATGGCTCTTTGGCTTTTTTATTATGAGGGGAATACCGATAATAAGGCAGACAAGTAGTGTAATCAGGAAGGCGTAACCACTCTTTTCCTGATAAATAATGGCTACAATACAGGGAAGGGACATAAACAAAGCCTCTATTGTCAGTATCCAACCGATAATGTGCAAAATGATTGATTTATTCATAGGGGCTCCTTTACACGAAAATATCGCTCAGATCATCGAGTCCGAAGGAGGTGGTTACAATGATAACCGTATCTCCAATCTGGATCGTATCTTTGCCACTCGGAATAATAATCTTGCCTTTACGATTAATACAGCCAACTAAGGTATTCTCTTTTGTTGTAAGCTGTTGCAGTGGAACACCGACATAGGAGTCACCGGTTTTTACACGGAATTCCATTGCCTCTACTTTATTGCCCACCAGTTTATAAAGAGTCTCTACATTACTACCCAGCGAGTTTTGCTTAGCCCGTACATACTGTATAATTCGGTCTGCAGTTAAGAGCTTTGGATTCACTACAACACCCAAATTCATCTCCTGTATAATATCATCAAAGGTTAACCGGGTGATCTTAGTAAAGACCTTTGCATTACATCTTTTCTGAGCATAAAGTGAGAGGAGGATATTCTCCTCATCCAGATTGGTTAAGGATGCAAAGGCATCTGTTAAATCGATTCCCTCTTCTATCAAAACATTATTATCAGAGCCATTCGCATGGATAATCAAGCTGTCCGGCAGTAATGCACTTAATTCCTCGCAACGCTCCCGGTTTTGTTCGATAATTTTTACTCTGACATCGGTACCGGATAAACGGCTTGCGATATAGCTGGCAATCATTCCGCCTCCGACTATCATGATTTCTTTGATATGGGAAGGAGGTAATCCGATTTTAGTGAAAAATTCGTGAGCATTTTTTTGTAGTGCTATGATTGAAATCTTATCGAAGGACTGTAGGACAAAATCACCCGAGGGGATAAATATATCCTCACCACGTTCTACGGCACAGACTAATACTTTGCAATGGGTCTGATTTGATATATTCTTAATCTGCATATTATGGAGAATGGAGTCCTTTGGAATCTGACACTTTAACAGCTCAACCTTTCCCTTCGCGAAGGTTTCAATTTTGATGGCAGAAGGAAGACGGATAAGTCGTACCATCTCCATAGCAGATTCCAGCTCAGGATTAATTGTCATAGAGATCCCAAGCTCTTCTTTAATAAAATCGATTTCTTCGTTGTATTGAGGATTACGGATACGTGCAATGGTATGACATCTGCTGGCTTTTTTAGCAATCAGACAGCAAAGCATATTTAATTCATCCGAGTTGGTTACGGCAATTAGGATGTCAGCCGTATCGATACCGGCCTCCAGTAACACATGATAACTTGCCCCGTTGCCGACGACTCCCATAACATCGAGGGTATCAACTACATTATGAATTGCAGTAGACTTGTTATCAATAACAATAATATCATGTCCTTCTTGATCCAGCTGTTCCGCTAAGGCTGTTCCAACCTTGCCACAGCCGATAATAATTATTCTCATGGCTTAACATACATGATTAATGAATGCTTATCAGACACTCATTAATATTACTCCTTTGCAATATAATAGCTTCATTATATCACAATATTTTTAAAATACTACTAGGTCTATATTCCATCAACGGGAAGGAATATATTTGCTGATTTTTTTTGGAAAAAAAGCACCCGCATTTCCATATATGGATTTGCAGGTGCAATTGCAATGAGCCGTGAAAGGCTAAATATTAAGTTTATTCCCCACCGGGGCCGCTACGTGCAGGACGGTTGTCCGGCATATGAGTGACATCTTTCATTGAGCCACCAGACTTATTCTTACTGGAATTACTTGTGTTGTTTTTGCTTGAATTCGAAGTGCTGTTTTTTGAACTGCTATTATTCTTATTATTTGCCATGGTTATCTCCTTTCTAAAATAATCAACTATATTATTGCTAGAAAGAAGAATATTATTCACATTTACGTGCCTTACTTTTGCAGCAAATGCTTCATAAATACCTGGATGAACACGGAGTTCGTTCCAGTGAATTTTTGCTTTAATAAAAACCATTTATTATTTTAATATTTTGACAGGATGGTGCTTCCCATATTCAAGGATTTCAGAGCAGAATCGTTAATTTTGAATTCATGCTTGGCTAAGATTTCCTCGTATAATGTATCAAAGCCTTCATTTTCTGCATCAGTGATGGCATCCTCAACAGCGGTATCATAGCTTTCAGAGGAATTGTTGTTAATCATACGGACTACATAATATCCGGTGTCAGTCTCATGCACCTCACCAATCGCACCATTCTCCATTGCCATAATCTGTTTCTTGAAATCATCATCAAAGGTGGTATCGGATTCAATAAAATCATAGGTGCGATAGGATACAACCTTCTCATCCTCGGGAAGAAGAGTTGACCAATCCTCTGTAGCTTTTGCTTTTTCATAGTAGGTATTTAGCGTTGCCAAAGCAGCTGCTTTTTCTTCAGCGGTCATATCAATTGATTTGCCTTCTGCATCCGTTGTCTTATTTGAAGTAAATAGGTATTCGATATCATATTGTCTATATTCGTCGCGGGATATTTCAGCTGTAATAGCCGCATCATCGATAGCCAGGGCATCAATCTTATCCTGACGGTATCTGGATACTAAGGTTGTCTTACCAAGGGATTCGACCAAAGAAGCCTTTGTAAAGTTACCATTCTGAATGGTCCCTTCGGTCATGTTCTCCAACAGAGTAGCTGCATTGGTATCAATCGATGTCTTCTCTTCCTCTGTCAGTGCATAGCCTTCTGCTATCGCTTCATTGTAGAGTACCTCGTTGTAAACTGCTGTGTCGAGAGCATCTTGTTTCGCGATATCTCTCATTGTAGTACCACTCTCATCGGCGGACATATTCCAATAGGAGCCGCTGCCTCCGAACATCTGGTCATAATAATCATACTGATATTCTGTATTATAGATATAATAGGATAAGTCATCTAAATGATATTTTTCCCCATCAACCGTCAACAAAGTTCTCTCATATAACTGGTCGAATACTAATGCACCTATTAAAATAACTACAAATACGATCGATGCGATCAATAAAGACTTTGTACCGATTATCTTTTCTTTGCCTTTGTCATGTCCGTTGGTTTCTACCTCGGCTCTTTTTATTCTCTTTGATTTGTTCACCTTTGCTACCTCCATAGTATTCTCATGAAGATAATTTTATACGATTTGTGGGATAAGTCAATACATAAGCCTTCAGTTCACAAAATATTACGAAACAATGTGTACTAACAATAATTGTAATTCAGTAAATTTATGTTATAATAAACAAGAAATTAACACATTTGCGAAAATGATAAATCATACTTAGCGAACTATCTGTCATGAATAATAATAATCGGAGTAGATAGGAAGGAGCAAGCAACATGATCCCATATAACGGAAAAGCGATACAAATTATGGACGAGGTTAATAAGGTGGTAATCGGTAAGAGGATTATTATAGAGAAGGTACTTACTGCTATATTGGCTAAGGGGCATATTCTCATAGAGGATTTTCCAGGGGTAGGTAAGACCACTTTGGCGTTAGCCTTCTCCAAGGCAATGGCACTGGAGCATCATCGTCTCCAATTCACACCGGATGTACTACCTACTGATGTGGTTGGCTTTCATTTGCTGAACAATAATGGTGATGGATATCAATACAAACCAGGAGCAATTATGTGTAATCTGTTTCTGGCGGATGAGATCAATCGAACCTCCTCTAAGACCCAATCTGCACTTTTGGAGGTTATGGAGGAGGGGAGGGTGACGGTGGACAGTGTCACAAGAGAGGTACCCCAACCCTTTGTTGTTATGGCTACCCAGAATCCCATCGGTTCCGTAGGTACACAGATGCTTCCGGAATCCCAGCTGGATCGTTTTATGATACGACTTTCTATGGGGTACCCTGATCGAAAGAGTGAGATAGGTATTTTAAAGGAACGACAGAACTCTAATCCACTTTCTAAGGTGGTTAAGGTGGTTGAGAAGGAAGATATTCTGATCATGCAGAATCTGGTAGAGGAAGTATTTATCCACGATGCAATCTATGAGTATATTACCCTTTTAGTGGAGCAAACAAGAGAAAATCCCTTAATCGAGCTTGGGGTTAGTCCAAGAGGCTCACTTGCTACGATGAATATGGTAAAGGCAATCGCCTTTCTCAATCGAAGAGATTATGTGATTCCTTCGGATGTACAATATGTTTTCAAGGATGTCGCGGCTCACCGAATCATTTTAAAGCCAAAGGCACGTGTTAATAATGTTACAGTGGACAACCTTTTGGAGGATATCCTGCGAATGGTCAAGGCACCCAGAATTATTGCAAAGGAAACCTAGAAGCGAAACAGAAAGGCACGGGTGGTATCATGCTGAGTAATTTAATAAAATACCTGGTGGCACTGGTAGCCGTTGGATTATTATCGATCTTGTATAATACCTATTATATGACGATTGTTTTTCTAACTATAATGGCAATTCCGTTCTTTCTGTTTGCATTACTCAGTTATGTTTATGGCAGGCTAGAGGTTGATCTGGTATCGGTTATTCACGTGGCCAAGAAGGGGGAAGTCGTTCCGATTTCTATACAGATTGATAATCCTACCGTGTTTCCGGTGTCACGTATTAAGCTTTCTCTAACTTATAAGAACTCTTATTCTAAGCAGAAATACAGGAAAGATTATGTGGTCTGTGTGGATGCGAATACGAAGTCCTCCGTTATCTGTAATCTGTATTCTGAGTATGCCGGTAATCTAGCGGTGTCTTTAGACTATGTTAGAATTTATGACTATCTTAAGCTATTATCATTGAGGAAGAAGAAAAAGACTCAATTAACGATTGCCATTCTTCCGGCGTATTATGAGCTGCCTCAGATACTACTCGCGAGTCTTCATACAGGGATGGTGGAGAGTGATTTCTATTCGATGGTTAAGAGCGGAGATGATCCTTCAGAGGTGTTTTCAATCAGAGAGTATCGAGAAGGAGACAGACAACAGAGAATTCACTGGAAGCTTAGCAGGAAGCAAAATCAATTAATGATCAAGGAATTTAGCGAACCCTTAAACTGCTCCATCTTACTATTTGTTGATCTAAGTATACCTACGGATATCAATCGGATGATCTTCATGGATTCCATTCTGGAATGTGCTCTTTCTTTGTCCTATACCCTTCTGATGGCCGGACAAATGCATTATTTTACCTGGTATGATGAGCAACACGGAGCTTGTACTAGAGTTCGGGTATCTAAGGAAAAGGATCTGTTTGAGGTAGTAGACGGCTTACTCCATGTAATGCCATATGTCTCTGCTACGGATGTGCTTGCTACCTATGAATCTGAGCATCCCAAAGAGCAGTATTCCAATCTGATTTTTATCACTGGAGAGCAACCCAGAAAACGAACGGAAGCCTTATCCTTAATAAAAGCTATGTCCAGACAGGTAATCTATCTAGGCGAGATTGATAGCCGCCCCGGGTCGAAGTATTATCCGAACGAGGTTATTGTACGTTCCGGCGAATCTGGCATTACTTATCATTTGATTGACACCCACCATGTACAGCGGGATATGGAACAATTAAGGCTGGATTAGAAAGGTTGTGTTTGCATGTACCAGGATTATGAGGATGGTATTATCATGGATAATACCTTTTTTATCATAGATGAAAAGAAGACTGCTTTTTCTGTGACCACAAGACTGTTTCAATTTCTAGTAATTGCTATCGGGAGCTGGAGTGGTATCTCTATGATCATCCAGAACATAGGTATCCCATGCAATGCTATGCAGGTTAATGGAGCGATACTTGCTTTCACTACTCTCTTTTATTTCATTTGCCTCCATTCTCCTTATGGTCTGGTGAAGCTGTTCTTTAGTGTTCTATGTTATGGATTGTTCTTTTACAGTCGGCTGTCTGCTATTCTGAATGGCTTCTATATTGTGGAGAATCTGGTTCTTCAGCGCATCTCTGTCTATTACGGAACAGAGCTTTTGGTATTTGAAGCAGATTATTCCACAACGGAAGCGGACACCACATTACTTCTTATTATGATTTTAATTCCTGTCATCGGCCTTCTCTCCCTGGCAGTGGTTCGTAATGTCATGGTAGGCTTTGTAGGGATCATCATGTTTCTTCCCGCAAGTGCCTGCTTTGCGCTGGGGACAATTCCTTCTGAAGGCTATCTGATCGCATATGCAGTGAGTCTTCTTTATCTATTCCGATCCGGATATAATTATAATCACAGCATGGAAGGTCAGCAGAAGATGCTACTGCATCGGATCAGCAGCCGCTCCGCAATAGGACTTAGTCTGATTAGTCTTTTTATTTTCTTTGTTATCAAATTATTTGTTAGCAGAGAGGACTACGAGAATTTGGTTCAAATCAAAGAGGTAAAATCGGAAATACAATCTGCGATGAACGATTTTTCTATAGAAGAGTTCAGTGAAAGGCTTTCGGATATTAAGTTGTTTTCCAGAAAAGGAACTTCCACCGGTTTAAACGGAGGAGATTTAGGTAAGACGGGTCAGGTGCAATATCAGAATACCAAACATCTTATAATAACGGCACCGATTGGATCCATTGACGAGGGGATTTATCTCAAGGGATATGTGGGAAGTGTATACACCGGGGATCGATGGGAGAAGCATTCTCAAGCGATGCAGGAGGAATACGAAAGGCTTTTGCAACGTCTGCCCCTTGAACTCTTTTTACCTGTCAACCAAATGAATAGCTTCTTAGAAGATCTTATTGCTAACGAGAGAGAAGCGAATGTGCCTTCCGCAGAGGAAGCAGGCTGGTATGAATACAGTATGGATCAGGGTAAGATGAAGGTGGAATACAGAGGAGCAAATAAAAAGTATTTGTATGCCCCTTATTTTACAGACTACGGTGCTTTAAGTAATATATTATACGAGGAGGATCTATATGCTGCTCCGACGATCAGGGAAGATAACTACGAAATACCATATTACTATAATATATTCTTACTGAATAATTCTACCTTTAATGAAAGCCTAATAGAGAAGCTTAAGGATTATACAGATTATGAGAAGCTATATCGGGAGTATGTTCATCGGGCTTATACTATACTTCCAGAGGAAGGTTTAATAAATATAAAGAGGGATTTTGCACCTGACAGGGTAAAGACTAGAACAGGGAGTATCACAGAGAAGATTGAATATGTGAAGAATTATCTGCATCAGAATACCCAGTACTCACTTACTCCGGGCAAGCTGCCAAAGGGAAAGGATTTTGTAGAGTATTTTGTATATGAGAATAAAGTAGGGTACTGTGCTCACTATGCCTCGGCGGCAACCTTGATGCTTCGCACGCTCGGTGTACCTGCCAGATATATTGAAGGTTATGCCGTTGGATCAGAAGCCATCTACCGGAGTGCAGGCTCACAGGAAACAACAAGGTATACGAATACTTCAGCAATGTCAAGCATAGTTACCCAATCCGAAGTGAATGTTATGGATTATAATGCTCATGCTTGGGTGGAGGTTTATTTTGATAATTGTGGCTGGGTACCGGTGGAATTCACTCCAGGCTCTATCGTTGACTATAATGATTCAGTGGTGGTTGATATGGAAGAATTCAGCGATATTATTGAGAATGGCAATATTTTAAAAAGCCTCGAGGAAACTGAAACAGAGCCGACACCTGAGCCAGAGCTTCCGCATATGGAGCAGCCGATGAGGGAAGAACATAATGGTAGTGAGCGGACGGAGGTAAATAGAAGCCTCGCCCGGTCTGATCACTTATTTCTTTTCCTGGTTTTAGGTGGTATCCTGCTGGTGCTGCTCCTGCTCCTGTTCTACCGTATGAGTATGACGAAGAAGGCCAGATATTCGCAAAACAGCAATAAGAGAGCTATCTTCTGCTACAGTGAGCTTCAAAAAATGATCAGAATCGGAAGTGGCTTGCCGGGAAAGGCAGCGCTTCTAGAGGAGAGCGAAGCGTATGTAAAGGAGCATTTTAACTATATAACAGAAAATAATCTGGAGCAATTTATGGAGATTGCACGTAAGGCTCGATTTAGCAAGAGCAGGATTTCAGATGAGGAGTTAATGCAGTTACTAAAGGCCAGAGATTCTCTCTATCATGAGCTTATGGAGAATTTACCGCTGCCGAAGAGACTTTACCTAAAATTCATCCTCTTAATATAAAATATTCGCAATATCGGAATTGACTTGAAAATCTTAGGAAAATACCTTCTATGAACAGGGTAAATATGGTATACTGTATTTATAATATAGGATATAGAATTCCAAAGTAAATATGGATAGAATGGAGTGATTTTATGAATAAAATAATTACAATTAGTAGGCAGTTTGGCAGTGGTGGACGAGAAATCGGATCAAAGCTGGCGAAGAAGCTAGGACTTCCATATTACGATAACGAGTTAATATCCAGAGCAGCTAAGGAAAGCGGATTTGCAGAGGCAGCCTTCGAGAATGCAGAGAAGAAAGCTTCCAACAGTCTTCTGTACTCCCTTGCAATGGGTATGAATGCCTATGGCAATCAGGATATCGGCTTTACTCATCTTTCTCTGGATGATCAGTTATATCTTGCCCAATCAAATGTGATTCGGAAGGTAGCGGAGGAAGGGCCCTGCGTAATAGTTGGTCGTTGTGCAGACTATGTACTCAGAGATTTTATTAATGTAGTAAATATCTTTATTTGGGCTGACCTTGAAGCCCGAAAGAAACGTGCAATCGATCAATATCATCTGAAAGAGAACAAAGCGGAAGAAGAAATTCTTCGAACGGATCGCCGGAGGGCTAATTATTATAATTATCATGCCAGCGAGAAATGGGGCAGAGCTGAGAATTATCACCTGTCTCTTCGAAGCGATTATATCGGTATTGATAGTACGGTGGACTGCATTGTACAGTATCTGGAGAGTGGAGAAAGGGAACAGGGCTTTGCCAAATGAAGTGGAAGGATAAACTGAATAAGCAGTATCTGCAGATTTCGTTGTATGTAGTAATCACCGTTGTAGTGATTTATTCACTTAGTCTGATTGTCAAAAGTGCACCGATGATATTAAAAAGCACGATGATGCGGTTTCATTGGCTGGTTAGGGTAAGTAAACCAGTAATATTTGGTTTTGTTTTTGCCTACCTTATGGATCCGGTTGTAGAGATATTTGAATGCAGATACCGTAAATTAAAAACAACCAGGTTTTTTAAACGAATAGTTATGCCTCGGACCTGGGCAGCAGTTACCTCTGTATTACTTTTAGTAATTGCAGTACTGGGTCTGATTTCTTTGCTTGTTTTTACGATTACAGACCAAATCCGGTTTATCACTCTGGATGATGTGGCAGAGCTGGGAAAGGAGTATCTGGCAGGCTGGAACAGCTTCTATGCTTCAATACTTAAGCGGCTCGGCACACTGGATATACGATCTCAGGAATTAGAGCAGTATGTAAAGGATGCTACAACCTACATCACGAATTATGTCACTGAATTTATTAAGGGGATCTTTACCTCAATAACCAATATCTCCGGATATTTCACTACCTTTATCTTCAGCTTTATCATCGGCTTTTACTTTATGATTGACGGAAGAATGTTTGTGTCTTATATCCGTAAGATATGCAAAGCACTATTTCCTGACGAGATAAATGACAGGATGAAGAAGATGGCAGGAGATTTGGATCGTGTGTTTTCCGGATATATCCGGGGGCAGCTGATCGATGCCTTTGTAATGATGTTTTTGATTAGCATAGTATTATCAATTACAGGAGTAAAGTTCGCCATAGTCATCGGAATTATGGCCGGAATCGGCAATCTGATACCCTATTTCGGTCCGATCGTAGCCTATATCAGTACCTCATTGGTTTGTGTGATTAATCAGGACCTTAGGACATGGATGATCTCTATGATAATGCTGTTTATCGTACAAGCAATTGATGGCAATCTGATTGGACCGAAGCTTCTGAGTAGTTCCATTAAAATCCATCCACTTATTATCATTGTCTCTATTATCTTCGGAAGTGCGCTGGGTGGATTTCTCGGTATGCTTTTGGCTGTTCCGGTGGGGGCTTATTTAAAGCTTGTATTTGTCCGATTTATTGACCATCGGCTTCAGAAGAAGAAAATTAAGAGTTAGAATAAGGGTTCTCTGATAAATCGTAAGGAAAAATTAAGAAATTATATAGTCATTATTAAGAAATATAGTGTAGGATTAATATGAAGATAAATAGGTTCACATAGTAGAGCAACAGCGGTAGGAATTCGTAAGGGTATATTATGGAAGAGCGATGACTCCCTGTTCTTATAACGATATAAGCTGCATAGTAGATGCAGCAGCATGGATATTAATTCAAGACATTAGATAGCTTGCGAAGCATGATATCATTTGATGATAAAAAGTTGATTCGGACTGGGAAGTAAGGAAGGTATTAGATGAACAATAAAGATGACAATATCATTGAAGTTAAAAATGTTAAGAAAATCTACCGTATGGGTAAGGAACGGATCAGTGCGGTTGATGATGTCAGTTTTACCATTAATCGAGGGGAATTCTGTTGTCTGTATGGTGTATCCGGTTCCGGTAAGTCTACTTTACTTAATTTGATGGCGGGAATAGAGAAGCTCACCTCCGGCCAGATTATTATTAAGGGAAAGAATATTCATAAGATGAGTGAAAAGGGGCTGGCTAAATTCCGTCAGGATAATCTGGGCTTTGTCTTCCAATCCTATAATCTAATGAATGCTATGACGGCTCTTGAAAATGTTGAAATGCCGTTGGTATTCAAACGTATACCAACGAAACGGAGGAAAAAGCTTGCTAAAGATATGTTGGTTAAGGTGGGGTTGGGTCCGAGACTGAGACATAGGCCTAAGGAAATGAGTGGTGGACAGCAGCAAAGAGTCGGTATCGCAAGGGCTTTTGTAAGTAACCCCGAGATTGTTTTTGCGGATGAGCCTACCGGTAATCTGGATTCAAAGACTTCGAAGGAGGTTATGGATCTGATTAAGGAGATGGCTAAGGCGAATCATCAGACGATCGTTATGGTTACTCATGATCGCAGGCTGGCTGAATATGCGGATAAGATAATCCATATATTTGACGGTAGGGTCCAGAATATTGAAATTAAAGGAGATAATCAAGTACGATCAGACTCCGAAGTGATATATCAGGATAAGATAGACGAGCATGAGGAAGTTGAGAGATCCGAGCAACCGGTTACTGCATAGATAGAACCAGAGTGCAATTTAATCTTGAAGGACAACATCAAAAAAGGAAGAAGAGGGAAAGGGAATGAAAGGAAAGTATAAAAAGATAAAAGTAATGTTCATTGCTTTTGCATTAATCATGTTTAATATTGTCGGTAGTGTGCCCAATGTATATGCTGCGGAAGCATATGCAATTATATTGGCAGATAAGATGGGAGATACTGAGCTGGTACTTAAACCAGGTGAAACCAAGCAAGTACGAGTGCCGGTGAAAGCACTAGGAGGACCAATGTCAGGTGCTATGGTATCCGTGTCTTCAGACAGTGCGTCATTAACCTTTTCGCAGCCTAAGTTAACAACGAAGGATCAAACATCAGTTACATACCTTTCGGATTATGGCATTACCTATATTGATTTTGATATTAATGTAAAAGAAACAGCTAAGATTAAAAATTATCCTATCACAATCAAGGTATCCAGTCCCGGTGAAGGTTCAATGATTAATCTAACGCTGGATCCAATTAATTTTTATATACTGAATGAATTATCACCGGCTCAGATATCAATGAGTGAGGTAAAGGTCAATAAAGCAATCATAGGCAGCTTGGCAGAGGTGGAATTTGCCTTAAAGAATGAAGGCCAAATTACTGCAAAAAATGCTTATTATAGTATTAATTATGGTACTACCGGTATTGCACCCAATTATGGCACCCAGAAGATTAAGCTGGATGATATGGCACCAGGACAGGTGAAGTATGTGAGGTTGCCGATAGAAATATTGTCGAATGCAGAGGTGGGATTGAAGACAATTACCGCAACCATCGAATATAAGGATCCGGATGGAAAGGATGGAACCGATACCCATCAGATCTATGTGGATGTGAAGAAGGACGACAATGCTCCGGAGCTGATGATTGACAGTGTTACCTATGACGGTAAGATTAAGCCTGGTGCGGAGATTACCGTAAAGGCCATTTTAAGAAATTATGGCGGACAAAAAGCGGAGAATGTTACGGTTAAAGTCGATGATGCGACCACAGGTGCTGATGGTTTCTATAAAAATTATTTTACAGACACAATTTATACTGGCGGAGTAAAAGCGGATGCAAAAATAGAAGCAAAAATTCCATTGAAGGTATCCAGTCAGGCAACCAGCGGTAATAAGAAGCTTAACCTGATTCTAGGCTATGAGGATAAGAACGGTAATAAATATACTTCTACGGTATCAATCTACCCTGAGATCATCGGAGGGGCTTCTAGCTCAGGTCTGATATTGACAAATGTTAAGCAGACTCCGGAGCAGCCGATTGCCGGTGACAATATGCAGGTATCCTTTGAACTGAAGAATGAAAGTGGTGCGGACATCACTGATGTTAAGATATCACTTCCTGGACTGGATGGAAGTACCTTTATTCCCACGAACTCCGAACCTTATATCTTAGTGAATAAAATTGAAGCAGGGAAGTCAAAGGTAGTTTCTATTCCACTTAAGGTGTCCGCTAATATACCGGAAGGACTTAATAATCTTTCAGTAAAATACAGTTACAGTGGAAGCACTGCGACCGATCCGGTTGTAATACCGATTCGTAATATTCAGAATGATCTGGGCAGTAACAGCAAGCCCAAACTGATTATCAGTAAGTATGTTGCAGATGCAGAGGAGTTACGAGCAGGTTCAACCTTTAATTTTACCTTTGATATCTATAATACACATTCCTCTATCTCAGCGAAGAACATTACGGTTACCTTAACTCAGGCAGATAATATCTTCTCGGTAACCCAGGGCAGTAACAGCTTCTTTATCAGTAAGATAGAACCCGGAGCTTCGGTACAGCAGACAGTAGAGCTGAAAGTAAAGTCAGATGCTACGACAAAGGCATATCCGTTAAAGGTTTCAATTGAATACGAGTATGAGGGCATTAAACCTAATCCGGAGACTGGTGAAGTCGGTGAGAAGAGAACAGAGGAATTGAATCTTCAAGCAGTAGAGAATTCAAGACCGGTAGTTGATTATGTGAATGTTTATTCCTGGGATGGCAATGTTGTATCCGGTAGTACCGCGACCTTATCCTTTGAGTTTTATAATATGGGAAAGTCTCCCCTAAATAATGTTATTGCAACGGTTGAAGGTGATTTCACTAAAGCAGACGGTAATATGTACTTCCTTGGAAATGTTGCTGCAGGTAGCTCAGCCTTTGCAGAATTTGATGTAATACCGAATGTGGAAGGAACTGCAAACGGTTTACTTAGAGTGTCCTTTGAAGATAGTAATGGAGAAAAAATAGAATTTACAAAAGAATTTCAGACCGAAGTAATGCCAGCAACCGTATTTGACCCGGGTATGGGTAACGGTGAAGCCGGAGAGGTATTTAACCCTGAGATGCCGGCAGCTAAAGCAGCAATCATACCTGTATGGCTGTTTGTTCTGTTGCTAATCGTTATTGTTGCGGTATTTATTCCTGTGACAAGGAAGGTTGTAATAAGTATATACAAAGCAAAACTTCGTAAGAAGGAGCAGGAAGAATTATAATTAAAGCAGGTTCCTATGAGGATGGAGGATTAATATGGATATATTTTCAAGTAATGGAGTGTTGTTGGCAACAACATCGGTAGCAGTCAGCGAAAGTGGTAATGTTGTAAATGTGACCGGAGAAGGTGCACCTACCGAGGAAGGAATGGTGGTGGATGCCATGGGGACGGGGGTAAAGGATCCTTTGTTGTCCTCCTGGCCCTTTGTGATTGGTATCTCATTCGCTGTTCTGGCGATTAGTGTAGCTTTAGGTGTTCTCTTAGCAAAGAGAAAGATTAAAAAAGGAATTGAGTTATATGAGGATTAGTGATCTGTTTAAAATGGGATTGCGTAATCTATCCCGTAGAAAAGCAAGAACAGTATTAACCGTATTAGGCGTTGTCATCGGCTCCTTATCCATCATAATTATGAGATCCATAGGTTACGGCATGGAAAATAACTTTGAGTCACAGGTTATGCAGCAGGGCGGTCTGACTACAATTACCGTTAATACATATGCCGATATAACCGATGAGGATGGCAACTGGATTGATATGAAGGAGCAGAAGCTGGATGATAATTTGGTCAAGAAGATACGTCAGTTGGAGCATGTTAGGGCGGCTTCTCCGGTCATTCAGAAAAATGCCACTTTATATAGCGGTAAATATATGGGCTGGATCTACATTACCGCGATAGAATTGGATACCTTCGAGGCCTTTGATTTTCCTGCCTTAGCATATGGTACTTATCCATCTGTGGATGATAATACTCCGATTGTATTTGGGTCTGATATGCCCTACGAGTTTTATGACCCGACTACCAGAGGCCGTAATTCGGTTCAGATTGACCTGCAAAAGGATAAGGTGGAACTTAGGTTCAACGAATTCCAGGTAAATGAGAAGAAAAAAGAGTTTAGTCTGCCGCTTAAGAATATCGCAAAGATGGAGAAGACAGACAGTGAATATGATTACAATACCTACATGGACCTGAAATATTTCAAACAGCTCTATCGTAAGTATTGTAATACTCTCAATCTGGAAGACCGCAAGAAGGCGATTCGTCAGCTTGAGGAATATCAGCAGATTAAACTGAATGTAGATAATATCGATAATGTTATAAAGGTTCAAGATGAAATTGAAAAACTGGGCTTCCAATCATATAGTATGATGCAATATCTAAAGCCTTTACAGGAAGCTTCCAAGACACTTCAGATGGTTTTAGGCGCGTTAGGAGCAGTTGCGATGATAGTATCTGCAATCAGTATTGCAAATACTATGGTAATGTCCATCTATGAGCGTACCAAGGAAATCGGAATTATGAAGGTACTAGGGTGCATCGTAACGGATATTCGTAAGCTCTTTTTGCTGGAAGCGGCAATTATTGGCCTGTTTGGAGGCTTCATTGGAATAGCACTTGGTTATATTGCTTCCTTTGTAATTAATAAATTTGGTGCTCCGATCTTCGGATCTCTCATGTCCGGTAACTACATGTATGATATGACAAACACGAAGTTTTCAATCATACCGATCTATCTGCCCTTTGCAGCCTTGGCAATATCAGTAGCTGTTGGTCTTTTATCAGGTTATTTCCCTGCAAGACGTGCTACGAAGATAAGTGCTATTGAAGCTATGAAGACAGAGGGATAAAGTAAGCTTATATCACACATTCATATACAGCAAAGACATAAAGCAGGTACCTTAAATGAGCTGACCATTGGTACCTGCTTATTGCGTTCCTATAGATTACATATAATCAAACTAGGAACGCCAATGGATTGCCATACTTTCTTTTATATTGCTTTTCCTTCGCACGTTCAGAACGCTCCGCTTCACAAGAAGTGCTCAGCCAGTCTGCATAAAAGAAAGTATGGCAACCCACTGGCTGTCTTCGCTTGACTGTTATCGTTCAGCCTAGAGAAATAGTATGGAAATCGAGATAGGAACGCCTATGGATTACCATACTTTCTTTTATATTGCTTTTCCTTCGCACGTTCAGAACGCTCCGCTTCACAAGAAGTGCTCAGCCAATCTGCATAAAAGAAAGTATGGCAACCCACTGGCTGTCTTCGCTTGACAGTTATCGTTCAGCCTAGAGAAATAGTATGGAAGTCGAGATAGGAACGCCTATGAAAGTAATACTCAACCCTATGGAATATTGGTTACAGGAATAATTGATTTTTAAGATAATTGTGGTATAATAGAAAAACAATGCAAAAAGAGGTGAAAACCAATGATATGTAATAATTGTGGAAGAAAGCCGCAGAATGAAACGGCGAATTTTTGTGAATATTGCGGGGCCTCATTCCGAGAACAGGCACAGGCGGCAAGGCCTGAGGCAGGAAAACCGCTTCATAGTATACCTGGAATGCAGCAAGAAGTATTTTCAATGAATAATCAGAATATCATGCCCGGTGTTCCGATCGTGATGCAGGAGAAGCCAATCAGCTTTAAGAGCTGGCTTGGTACTTATGCCGTATTGGGAGCATTAATATTAATCCCCTATTTTGGATGGATTTGCTTTATCGCCTTATTGTTATTTTGGGCCTTCAGTAATAAAACACCTGCCACTAAGAAAAACTGGGCAAGGGTTACTCTGATATTTGTAGGAATTGTGATTATTATCGTTTTTGTTATGCTGGTCGCATTCATGGGGATATATTCTCAGCAGATAATGGACGGTACCTTTGATTGGAATAACTATTATAGTGATATGATTAAAAGCTTGCAATAAGTAAACAGTGATGAGAGGAAGAATGTTATGAGCGAGGTAAGAACAAGATTTGCACCTAGTCCTACCGGAAGGATGCATGTAGGTAATCTAAGAACGGCATTATATGAGTATTTAATTGCTAAGCATGAAGGAGGAGCCTTCATTCTTCGTATAGAGGATACTGATCAGGAACGCCTTGTAGAAGGAGCAGTAGATATTATCTACCGTACGATTCAGGGAACCGGACTAATTCATGATGAGGGACCGGACAAGGATGGCGGCTATGGCCCCTATGTTCAGAGTGAGCGTCAAGCGAGCGGTATCTATCTGGAATATGCAAAGCAGCTGGTAGAGAAGGGGGCAGCGTATTACTGCTTCTGTACAAAGGAACGTCTGGCATCCTTAAAGACTGCAGTTGGCAATCCCTCCGAAGAGGACGAAGAGGAGACAAAAGAGGTTAAAGAGATTATCAAATATGATAAGCACTGCCTTCATCTATCTAAAGAAGAGATTGAAGCGAAATTGGCAGCCGGTGTTCCCTATGTTATCCGACAGAACAATCCGACTGAAGGTTCAACAACCTTCCATGATGCCATCTTTGGTGATATTACGGTAGATAATGAGGAGCTGGATGATATGATATTGATTAAATCAGACGGCTTCCCTACTTATAATTTTGCCAATGTTATAGACGACCACATGATGAAAATCAGTCATGTAGTCAGAGGAAATGAATATTTATCATCTACACCGAAGTATACCAGGCTGTATCAGGACTTTGGCTGGGAAGAGCCGGTTTACGTACATCTTCCCCTGATTACCAATGAAGAGCACAAGAAGTTAAGTAAACGAAGTGGACATTCCTCCTATGAGGATCTTCTGGAGCAGGGGTTCGTATCCGAGGCTATCATTAACTTTGTTGCACTTCTAGGTTGGAGTTCATCTAGCAATAACGAGATTATGTCTTTAGATGAATTGATACGTGAGTTTGATTTTACTCATATAAACAAAGCTCCTGCGGTTTTTGATATTGTAAAACTGCGTTGGATGAATGGCGAATATCTGAAGAATATGGAATTTGAGAAGTTTTATGAGCTTGCATTGCCTTATATCAAAGAGGTTGTAAAGAAGGAGCTGGATACCAGAAAGATTGCTGCGCTGATAAAGACACGTATCGAGACTTTGGTAGATATTAAGGGAATTATCGATTTCTTTGATGCTCTTCCTGAGTATGATATCATGATGTATACTCATAAAAAGATGAAGACGGATACGCAGAGCTCTCTTAAGGTATTACAGGATCTTCTTCCGCAATTTGAAGCTTTGGAGGATTATAGCGAAGCAGAGATTGAGCGAGTTATCATGGCCTATATCGCTGAACAGGGTATCAAGAATGGTCAGGGCTTATGGCCTGTAAGAACGGCGGTATCTGGAAAGCAGTCAACCCCTGGTGGAGCCTATGAGATTATGAACATCCTTGGCAAAGAGGAGAGCCTTCTCCGAATTCGAAAGGCGATTGAGCTTCTTACGGCAGCAGTGTAGGCAATATAATTTTCAGTGAAATATATCATTCTGTATGGAATATAATCGTTGTGCTATTATATTCCATACGGATTTTCCAGGCAGAAGAGTCTGCTATTTAAGCTCGGAAATCCTTCTAAAGAAAATCATCGTTTTCTTCTCCTATTAATCTATGTTACCCGTTATGAAAGGCATAATAATGAATATACAGATGAATCAAGCACAGCGAGAGGCGGTGCTTCATAAGGATGGACCAATGCTGGTTTTGGCGGGTCCTGGTTCCGGTAAAACACTAGTAATAACTGAACGAACAAGATATCTGATTGAGCAGGTGGGTATCCCGGAGGAGCAGATTCTGGTGATTACCTTTACGAAGGCAGCGGCGAATGAGATGAAGGAACGCTTTCTTAGGAAAACCGGAGCAAAGCAGACAAGGGTAAACTTTGGTACCTTTCATGCGATCTTTTTTACAATATTAAGATATGCCTATCATCTGGATGCCGGAAATATTGCCAGAGAGGACTTCAGATATCAGTGTATGAAGGAGATAATTCACCAGTATGGTCTGGAATATGATGATGAGAAGGAATTTATCTCAGAGCTTTTCTCAGAAATAAGTCTGGTTAAAGGGAGCCGAATGGATCTGGAAAATTACTATTCGATCAGCTGCGCAGATGAGGTGTTCCGTGGAATCTACTCCGAATATAACCGAAGATTGTCTAAATCAAAGCTAATTGATTTTGATGATATGCTTCTGCTCAGCTATGAGCTTCTATCCAAACGACCGGATATTCTGAAGCTATGGCAGAATAAATTCCGCTACATCCTGATTGATGAGTTTCAGGATATCAACATGGTTCAATATGATATTGTCCGGATGCTGGCACTACCTCAAAACAATTTATTCATTGTCGGGGATGATGATCAGTCCATCTATCGCTTCAGAGGGGCTAAGCCGGAGATCATGCTTAATTTTCCGCTGGATTATCCTGACTGTAAGAGAGTATATCTTGATCGAAATTATAGAAGCGTACCCTCCATCCTTCATGCAGCCACTAAACTAATCGGGCATAATGAGCATCGATTTGCCAAGCAAATCAAGCCTGAAATTCAAGCTGATAAAGAGATTGTAATAAAGAACTATAATACTCTGACGGAAGAGAATCAGGAATTGACCCAGGAAATACTGAGACTGAACAAAGAAGGAATTGCTCTGTCCGGGATGGCGATTTTACTCAGAACCACTCTGGGATCTGGAGCAATGCTTCATAAGCTGATGGAATATAACATTCCTTTCATAATGAAGGAAAATCTACCGAATCTTTTTGACCATTGGATTGCCTCCGATATCATTGCGTATCTTAAGTTGGCGATGGGGCGGACAGATCGAAGCTTGTATCTGCAGATTATAAACCGCCCAAAACGATATGTTAACAGGGAGTGCTTTGATAGTCCGGAGGTAGATTTTGAAGCGGTCAAGGATTATTATGAGGATAAGAACTGGATGCTGGATCGACTTAGCCAGTTTGAGTATGACCTTGGTGTTCTAGACGGTATGAATCCTTATGCTGCAGTAAATTATATCCGGAGAGGCATTGGATATGAGGATTATCTGAAGGAATACGCTGAGTACCGGAAGATAAAGCTTGATGAGTTGATAGAGGTTTTGGATGAGCTACAGGAAAGTGCAAGGGGGTTTCAGAATTGTACCGAATGGTTCGAACACATGGAGGCTTATCGGGAGGAGCTGAAGAAACAGTCCCAGGAAAGCAGGAAGCACCCTGTGGACAGCATAACCATTGCAACCATGCATAGCTCCAAAGGATTGGAATACAGGGTTGTATTCATTGTCGATGCCAATGAAGGGATTATACCCCATAAGAAGGCCGTGCTTGAGGCAGATATAGAGGAAGAGCGTCGTCTTTTCTATGTAGCGATGACCAGAGCAAGAGAATATCTATATATTCTCAGTGCCAAGGAACGATATAATAAGACTACACAATGGTCTCGTTTTATTGACGAGCTCCGTGATAATGATCAAGACAAGAAAACCTTCGTTAAGAAGCGCCAAATGTAAGCTTCTCAAACTCTAATCTTCAGAGAAGGAGATTGCACACTTCGTTAGATATAGGATAGAACCGGAAGAAACACGGGCTGGAGGGAGAGTCTTTCAGAATAAAACAATAGCCAGTCTGGGGTATATATCCATGACTGACTATTATCTGGAATCACTTAATTATTCTTCTTCTGATTCTTCAGAATCTTCAAATTCATCATCGAACATCTCATCATATTCTTCGGAATCTAACAGCTCCTCAAAAGCATCCGCTACTGCTTCGAATTCATCATCATCATCGATGTTAAGAAGCTGAGGCTCATCATCGCCTTCCTGGATAAAACGGTATAAGAATACGTTATCATCCTCTTCTTCGCCTTCCTCCGGCTGTAATGCGATATAATCCTTATCATCTACTGTAAAAATCTCTAATACGATGCAATTAATCTCCGTACCGTCATCTAAAGATAATGTAATTGAATCATGCTCGTGTTCGTGATCGTGACCGCAGCCGCAGCCGTTTCCGTGATTATGCTCACTCATATTATTACCTCGCTTTTTTTATTAATGGCTAACGAAAGAATTGTTCCGTTCGTTTATAATGGTAAGTGAATAATATATACTTGAATAGTAGAGCTTATTCAAATCACATTAATTCAACTTGTCTATTCCTTACAAATAATAGGATAGGAATATAAGTAGAATGTACCAGATTGAGGTAAAAAATGCAAGCACTTTAACTTAATTTGCAATAAAAGTATTGCTGTTTGGTCAAACTATTGATTGAATGCAATGTAATCAAACAGATGTTTTGTTTTGCTTGGCAGTATCATAACATTATGCTATAATATGAATATTATGAGCATCTTAAAAATCATTATTTTAAGGTGCTTTTTGTGTATAGAAGTAATCGATTCTGTTGATATAAATGTAAATTATCATTTGGTGGTGAAGAGGATGGACGAGATAAAGAACATCAAAATATCGGTACGTAACCTTGTGGAGTTTATTCTCTGCTCCGGCGATCTTGACAATACAAGAGGAAGAAGTGAAGCAGATGCAATGCAGGCGGGAGGAAGAATACACCGCAAGCTACAGAAGCAGATGGGTGCCAATTATACGGCGGAGGTTCCACTAAGTATAACAGTACCTGTATCTAGAGGGGATTTAACCTTTGAAATAACCATCGAGGGAAGAGCGGACGGGATTATTAACAACAGTAATTCAATCATGGAGGATTTTTCGATTCTTATATTTGAAGAGGAGGAAGCAAATCCCCCGGAGGTAACAATTGATGAGATTAAAGGTGTCTATATGGAGTTGTCCCACCTGACAGCGCCCATAGGAGTGCACCGGGCACAGGCGATGTGTTACGCGTATATCTATGCAACCAAGTATGAGCATAGCCGGATCGGTATACGGTTGACCTACTGTAATTTGGAAACCGAAAATATAAAATATTTTGAAGAGATATTAACCTATGAGGAGCTTAGCACCTGGTTTACCAATTTGATAGAAGAGTATGCTAAGTGGGCTTCCTGGCAGATTAAATGGACGGAGAAAAGGAATGAAGCTATAAAAGCGATGGACTTTCCTTTCCTTTATAGGGAGGGACAGAAGGAACTGGTTACCGGTGTTTATAAAACGATCTTGAGAAAGAAAAAGCTCTTTATTGAAGCACCAACCGGAGTAGGAAAGACGATATCAACTGTATTTCCTACGGTAAAAGCGATGGGAGAAGGAATTGTTGAGAAGATATTCTATCTAACTGCCAAGACGATTACCCGAACCGTAGCGGAGGATACCTTCCGTATTCTTAGCGACCACGGTCTTCACTTAAAAGTAGTTACAATAACGGCAAAGGAAAAGGTATGTATCCTGGACAAGCCGGATTGTAATCCTGGAGCCTGTCCAAGAGCAAAGGGTCATTTTGACCGCGTGAATGATGCAGTTTATGATTTGTTGACTCATGTGAATGATGTCACCAGAGAGGACATAATCTCTTACGCCGAGAAGCATTGTGTCTGTCCCTTTGAGATGGGACTTGACGTTACGCTTTGGTCGGATGCAATTATTTGTGATTATAATTATGCTTTCGATCCGAATGTTTATCTGAGACGTTTTTTCACGAATGAAAAGCCCAGTGACTATGTATTCCTTATCGATGAAGCGCATAACCTGGTGGATCGTGCCAGAGAGATGTATAGTGCAATCCTCTATAAGGATGATTTCCTTGAGGTGAAACGTCTGATTAAGGATAAGAGTGCCAAGTTGTCCAAGCTGATTGATCATTGTAACAATGATCTTTTGAAGCTGCGTCGTGATTGTGATGACTTTGAGGTTTTAGATAATGTAGATGGATTTGTGATGCATCTGATCAGCCTGATGGCGGAGTATGAGTTATTTCTTCAGGAAGGCTTTATTACGGAAGGTAAGGATGAAGTTCTTAGATTGTATATGGATATCAGACATTTTCTCAGTATGCATGAGATCCATGATGATAACTATACGATCTATACCGATTATGAGGAGGATCGTTTCCGGATTAAGCTCCAGTGTATGGATCCCTCTAAGAATCTGCAGACCTGTATGGACCGTGGTCGAAGTGCTGTAATGTTCTCTGCTACGTTACTTCCAATTAATTATTATCTGGAGCAATTGGGCGGTAAAAAGGATGATTATGCAGTATATGCGCCATCCTCCTTTCAGACAGAGAATCGTCTGATTATGATCGGTACGGATGTCAGTACCAAATATACGAGAAGAAATGAGAAGGAATATGAGAAAATCCTTGGCTATATCAAGGATTTTACAGAAGCGAGGACTGGGAATTACATGGTTTTCTTCCCCTCCTATCAGTTGCTTCAAACCATTGCGGAATTAGCAGGCAATGAGTTGGAAGGGCTTGTGGTACAGAGCAGCAATATGACGGAAGTAGAGAAGGAACTTTTTCTTGAGGAGTTTGTAGAAGACCCGGTAAGCAGCAGAATTGGCTTCTGTGTCATGGGAGGAATCTTCAGCGAGGGTATCGACCTGAAGAATAATCGACTGATCGGTGCCATTATAGTCGGAACCGGCTTACCCATGGTATGTAATGAACGCGAACTATTCCGCGGATATTTTGATGAAAAGAACGGAAAGGGCTTTGACTATGCCTATCTTTATTCGGGTATGAATAAGGTTCTTCAGTCGGCCGGAAGAGTAATTCGGACGAAGGAGGATCGCGGGGCAATCCTGCTACTGGATGAACGATTTACCCAGAAGCAATACCACAATTTGTTCCCCCGAGAGTGGTTCCCGAATGTTACGGTTAACATTAATACTATGAAGAATTATCTGGCGAACTTCTGGCAGGAGTAAACTTCTCTGGTTAGTATCAGAAATGTAATCTGCTGCTAGCAAATTCTTTTGCAAGAAAATTCTTGCCATTAATGGAACGGAAGATAAAATTGCTCAGATAAAATAGGCTGGATCCTAAAATACCGCCAATTATCGCATAAATTACATCGTCAATATCACAGCGTTCAGGGATAATAATATATTGAGCAACCTCCAGAACCGCTGGAATAATTATGAGAGTTAAATATCTGAGCAGGCGGGACTGTCTTCTTAGTAACAGAGTGATCTGATAACCATAGGGAAGGAATATCAGGATACGAACCAGAAGATAGACTAGGACATTGCTCAGGGGAATAATGCCGTAGATATAATCCTCGATTAAGATCGTAATTGCTTCAAAGGGGATCACATTAGCAGAAGTTAAGGCACCCTGGTAAACAAGAGGAAAAGCTCCTTCTGCAAACATACCATATAGCATTACACCAAGATAGATCAGGAAGAATAGAAGACTATGATTACGATAGAAGGTACTATAGTCCTCAAAACGGGTACCATAATCCAACATATTACGAATATAACAATAAAGGCAGGGTAGAAGCCAGTTGATTACCAATATTCCAAGCATGGCGCCCGTATAAGGAAGGAATGCTTGCTCCTTTCCAAGATAGGAAAGGAGGATTATAATAAAGCTAATAAACATGATTAAAGACGAATAATTAAAGCAGGCTTCATAGGTAGAGATCTCTTCCAAAAGGAGATGACAACATAGCAGTGTAAGTAAGGCAGCAGTACCCCAGATTATATAAACAGCTGCAAAAAAATAGTATATTACAAATTGAATTAATATCGTTAATACGCTTAACAGAATTATTAAGGATGAAACTTGAATATACGGTCTTCGTTGCATCTTAACACCAGCTTTCGTTATAGTATCATTCGTATTTGTTCATGTATACAATCAACCTTGATATGGGAACATACAGAGGGAACCTCTCCATCTGTATGAACAGCGGTATTGATATCTGTTTGTATTTCAAGCTGTGAACATAGGAAGGTTTCCACACCCTTATATTTAATATGCTTACCGGTAAAAATGGTTGGAAGAAGGAGGAAAATCTTTGCTTTACTTAAGCCATGAACCAAGGTTACCGTCAGTTTACCATCAGTTGGATCTGCACTTGGTGCCATTAGGAGTCCTCCACCTTCGTACTTATGTATCATACCGGAGGCTAGAAGAACTTTTTTATACGGTCCCTTAGTTACTCCATCTACAATAACCGTTGCATTCATCCTTGGAGCAGTCAGAACCTGCTTTATCGCAATGGCAATGTAGACAAACTTGCCTGCACCAAAACGGTTTAAGCTCTTTTTAAGAGGGGATTCTTGTACCTCCAGGCAAACTGCGGCATCATAACCCATGCCACTGGAGCAGGCGAATTTTCTTGGGGGTTGTTCCTTATCCAAGAAGGTTATCTGTCCATGATCCAGATATTTAAATTTCGTAGGCTTTAATATATGTGATAAGGCCTCTAGAGGATCCCTCGGAATCTGCAGACTTCTTGCCAAGTCGTTGCTGGAACCGGAGGGGATGTACCCAAGAAGTACCTCATTGTAATGATCTATACCGTTTAATACTTCGTTCACAGTACCATCGCCGCCTAAAATGACGATGTTCTTAATACCGGAATTTTCTTCGCAAATCTGTTTTGCTAGATCTGTAGCATGTCCCTGATATTGTGTAAAAACTGCATTATATTCGATATTCTGCTTATCCAGTTCATCTTTAACGACCCACCAGAAGCGGATACCTCTTCCGGAACTTGATTTTGGATTAATAATAAAATGATACATGTATACGCTCCCTTTTGGTACAAAATAAACGCTGGTTATATCTAAAATATATAGTAAAAAGGTGGCATTGTCAATGTTTTGAAGTCTATTAATAACCCTAAGATTATCATTTACAATAATGGAGTTTCGTTCAATTATCTTCTCCGAGAAATATTCATATAAAATTCATAATTACTCTCATATACTATTATGACTATAAAGGTAGGGAATATATTTGGAATTTACGAAGTATTCTTTACATTGTATTGCAAAATACCCGGTTCAACCTGAGAAACTCTCGTATACAAGCACAGATGTGTCCGTCCTTCATAATATGTATAGAACAACAAAACAAATACACTTGTTGCTCACTAAAATGAATGTATTTGAAAGGAGAGTCTAGTTATATGGATAGACGGATGTATCGCGGCATGACGGGGAATAACAGGGGCTATAACCGAGGCGGATCACAATTTAAGCCGATGGAACCGGTATGTGGCGATGTTGTAAGCGGATATGTACCCGAGGATATGCACGAAAGAAATTGCTTTGATGACAATCAGGAGCGTTTTCCGATTGGCATGTGCTATGTACCTTGGCAACGCTTCCGGAATTTATATGAGAATGAATTCCAGGCACTGGCAAACGGGACACTTTTTAAGGAGCTTGATCTAGACTGGTATGGAAGGGGTTGTAAATAGGATGGACGGAAATAACAGAGAGAAATTATTTGCATGTATCGAAGCTACCAGCTTTGTCATGGATGAACTCAGATTATTTCTGGATACTCATCCGACAGACAGAGCCGCTTTGGATTATTGGACCAGAATGTCAAAAGTAAGAAATGAAGCAATGCATGAATATACGAAATGCTATGGACCGATTGAGTCATATCATGTAGAGGTAGATAATCGTTGGACCTGGGTCGATGAGCCTTGGCCATGGGAAGGAGTGCGCTAGAGTATGTGGAGTTATGAGAAGAGATTGCAGCATCCAGTATGTATAACAGAGAGAAATCCGAGATTAGCGCAGGTAATCATGAGCCAATTCGGTGGTCCGGACGGTGAGTTGGCAGCGTCCATGCGTTATCTGTCACAGCGCTATGCTATGCCTAACAGAAAGGTAGTGGGTATTTTAACTGACATCGGAACAGAAGAACTTGCTCATATGGAAATAGTAAGTGCGATCGTTCATCAGTTGACAAAGGATCTTACCCCTGCTGAGATTATGGAAGGTGGCTTTGAGAAGTATTATGTGGATCATACCCTCGGCTTGTGGCCACAATCCGCCGGAGGGGTTCCATTTACCTCAACTTTCTTCCAAAGCAAGGGCGATCCGATCACTGATTTAGTTGAGGATATGGCAGCAGAACAAAAAGCGAGGACCACATATGACAACATTCTTCGCCTTGTGCATGATCAGGAAGTATGTGACCCGATTAAGTTCTTAAGAAAGAGAGAAATTGTTCACTTCCAGAGATTCGGTGAAGCTCTCCGTATCATCCAGGATGAACTTGACTCCAGGAACTTCTATGCAATCAATCCGGCATTTCCGGCAGACTTCAATAATAAATGCTAAGTGCTTCTGTAATGATTAGTAGGTTGTATTAATAATGGGACGACATAATTTTTGGTTGCATGAAGTTAAGTTGAAAATATTTAACCCCGGTCAATTTTGATCGGGGTTATTTTTAGTCTCAAATAGTGTAATGGCTTATCTATTACTAATCCTATTTGATAAAACAGACACTTTAGAGTTGGTATTTCTATTAGTATTTTTTGTGTATGCTATTAAATACGTATCAAGCCAATTCTCCCAAAAATAACAAACTTTCTTCTGTAAAAGAGACATAATAATCAAAAGGCAAAGACATAGAACTAATAATAATTGCAATAGAATTACTAAAAAGCCTTCTATGGGTAGTCCTTCCTTTGTTATAAAATTCGTGAATAAAAGTAATCCTACCAGAAAATGATGTAGCAAAGCTTTTGAGGTTTTGACAGGCTGTCCAATGCCATCGATCAGATATATATTCAGCAGAAACATCCCAATAGTTTGCTTCTTTCTTATTAGTAATGGCAGTAATAAGAAAACACATAGTTCAGAAGCAATATAAATTATTAAATCCCAACTATGTTTCGTGGTATTCCAATATAAGACAAGCCGTATTATTTCAAATAGTATGCTGAGTGCAATAGAATCCACCAATAAAGCCAATACTCTTCTTACGATGCTAACCTTTTCAGTGATTCGACCTGTATCATTGGAGGGATTCGGTAGCAAATGATTAATCGGAGCAGTCAGGAAGAACCCAAGAACTGCACCCAATGTATTTACTATCAAATCATCAACATCAGCAAAACGGTAAGCCCTAGGATAAATTCCATAAAATCCTGTATATTGAGTCAATTCATAAAAAAAACTTAGGCAAAACCCTAAGACAATAATCAAAGGTAATTTTAATTTAAAATATTTTCTCAAATATACACCGAACGGAATGGTCAGTACTATATTAAAGGCCACTGTATAAAAGCTGGAATCTCGTAATGCAGTGAACCAGGTCCTTGGCCGTGTCAGAACAAAGCCAGAATTTTTTAGAAATGTCTCTATAAACAAAAATGGACGAAAATTAGGCCGAATTGGCTTCATTTGTAATACTTCCTCCATAGATGGCAAAGGTAATATTGTCATAAACCAGGCTGTTATAAAATAGAGGATAAAGGATACAAGAACAATATTCCCTCGAACTTTTAAATTTCCATGCCTACGGTATTGATGAATCGCAATAGGAATAAATATAATATAAATAAGAATCAGGGACACTAGACTCCCCATAACAATCGGACTAATATATGCTTTCATAGCTTTTCTCACAACTCCTTTCTAAAAATATGAATAACAGATACAGCATTACAAATTATCCCATATCCTTAATTGCTTAATGTATTATATTGGAAAAGTAACTATCTGTCAATTTTGCATTTTGACTAAATAAAATACAATATTTCAAGGTTTATAAAGCACTTTCAACTTAACAGATGTAGTGTTTACAAATGAAATAGTTTTTCGGAGCTGCTAACATCAATTGGACATTGCTTTAACGCATTGCACTTTTTCGAAATAAAGTATTGACAAATTAATACTTAGGTATTAATATGAATTCATTAATAAGTGAAACCGTTGAGAAAGAAGAGTAGGCTTTAGTACGACATTTCAGAGAGTCGCAGGTGGTGTGAATGCGATATGGAGTTTTTGGCTGAATGGGCTTTTGAGGGCAACCCGAAATCATAGTAGGCGTTGACGGAAACCATAACCGTTATCAGCATGGCATATATAGTTCGTATATGAAGGTAAAAGTGGACAATGAAAAGCCTAAAAGCAGCCTTTTCATCAGTCAATTTGAGTGGTACCGCGGATAACATTCGTCTCAAGTATATATTATACTTGGGGCTTTTTTTATTTCATAGAAAATTGCATCTTATGAAATTAAGAGCCCAACCACCACCCTTGACAGACCACGAATGGCGAGAACGAACAAATTCATAACTATTGATAGCCGTAAAGGCGGCAGAATGGAGGCTTCGTATGAAGAAATTAATGGCATTCGTATTAGTAATTGCAATGGCAATGAGCATGATGGTAGGTTGTGGGGCGAAGGAGGATGGAAAGGTAACAATCGGTATTGGACAGTTTGCAGAGCATGGCTCTCTGGATAACTGCAGAGAAGGCTTCTTAGCAGGACTTGCAGAGGCGGGCTATGTGGAGGGCGAGAACCTGGAAGTGTTGTTTGAGAATGCGCAGGCGGATACCGGAACGGCAGGACAAATTGCTACTAATTTCGTATCCAAGAAAGCGGATCTGATCTGTGCAATAGCAACTCCAATGGCGCAGAGTGCCTTTGGTGCGACAAAGGATACTGATATTCCCGTTATCTTTACCGCAGTAACCGATCCGATCTTAGCAGAGCTTGCCAAGCCAGACGGAACACCGAATGGCAATACAACCGGTACCAGCGACAAGCTCCCCGTAGAGAAACAGCTGGAGATGATCCGCAAGGTGCTGCCTGAAGCGAAGACCATCGGTATTATGTACAGCACCAGTGAGGTTAACTCGGTGTCTGCAATTGAGGAATATAAGGCGGCGGCTGCTAACTACGGTTTTGAGATTATTGAAAGTGGTATCTCAATGACAGCAGATATTCCTTTGGCAGCCGATAATTTATTAGAGAAGGTAGATTGCATTAATAACTTAACTGACAACACGGTGGTAAGCTCCTTACCAGTTATCCTTGAGAAAGCAGCAGCTAAGAACATTCCTGTATTCGGCAGTGAGGTAGAACAGGTGAAGATAGGATGTCTAGCAACGGTAGGTCTTGATTATTATGATCTTGGAATGCAGACCGGTGCGATGGCTGCTCAGGTATTAAAGGGTGAAAGAGGCGCAAGCGAAATTAATTTTGAGGTTATCGAAGAAGCATCCTTCTATGGAAATACTGCTGTTGCAGGCAATCTGAGAATTACCCTTCCGGAGGATCTGGTTAAGGGTGCAAAGGAAATGTTTAGCGAGATTGCCCAGTAAATTAACTGTTTTAGAGCTATTAAAAGTTGACACAGTTCAGTAGTGTTAATACGTATGATTACAGGGTTGGCTCCTATATCCATTTACTCATATTCTTGTTAATATTGAATGAAGATTTAAGAGCCAACAAATTCTGTTTTGGGAGGTAAGGTAATGGGGTTTATTATATCATTTATTATCGGTGTATTGGAGGAAGGTCTTCTATATGCGATCATGGCGTTGGGTGTCTATATCACCTATAAGATACTGGATTTTCCGGATCTGTCCGTAGACGGTACCTTTCCGCTGGGAGGTGCAATTACCGCAATCCTTATCATCGCAGGAGTTCCACCGATCGTTACCCTGTTTATTGCTTTCCTATTAGGTGCGGTCGCCGGTGTTTTAACTGGTCTCATTCATGTGAAGCTAAAGGTGCGGGATCTTCTCTCAGGAATTATCATGATGACAGCATTATATTCCTTAAATTTAAGAATTGCAGGCAAAGCCAATGTCGCAATCTTTACCAAGGAAACTATTTTTGACAATGCGTTTCTGGATGGGAATGTACCTGTTATAATGACTGATTATATAACCTTAATAATCCTATTTATTATTGTAGTTATCATGAAGCTAATATTGGATCTGTATCTGAAGACAAGGTCGGGATACCTGTTAAGAGCGGTAGGCGATAATGATACTCTGGTAACCTCCTTAGCGAAGGATAAAGGTCTTGTTAAGATTGTCGGTCTTGCCATTGCCAATGCCTTTGTTGCACTGGCCGGCAGCATCTATACGCAGAAGAGTGGCTTTTTCGAGATTTCCTCCGGTACAGGTACCATTGTTATCGGATTGGCCAGCGTTATCATCGGAACCAATGTGTTTAAGCAGGTCTCCATAATAAAAGCTACGACGGCAGTAATCGCCGGATCGATCATCTATAAGCTATGTGTAGCGATAGCAATATGGGCCGGTATGGCTGCCTCTGACTTGAAGCTTATTACCGCAGTATTATTCCTTATTATTCTGGTGATAAGCAATGAGCGAAAAAGGAGGGTGAAAACCAATGATTGAGTTGATAAATATCAATAAGTATTATAATCCCGGAACAGTCAATGAGATGTGCCTGTTCAAGGATTTTAATCTGACCGTAGCGGATGGAGAATTCGTGTCTGTTGTAGGAAGTAATGGCTCCGGTAAGACTTCTATGCTTAATATTATCTGTGGCAGTATTCCGGTTGACAGCGGAGCAATTCGAATAGGCGGAGAGGATATCACTAGTATGCCGGAATTCAAGAGGCTGAGAAGAGTTGGCAGAGTATATCAGAATCCTGCTATGGGTACCTGCCCTTCCATGACAATACTGGAGAATATGTCTTTGGCAGATAATAAAGGCAAAAGCTTTAATCTTACGAGAGGTACTAATAAGAAGAGAGTGGAATTCTACCGGGAAGGACTGCGTTCCTTAAATCTCGGTCTGGAGGATAAGCTTCATGTACCGGTTGGGTCCCTGTCTGGGGGTCAGAGACAGGCGATGGCGTTATTAATGGTAACGATGACACCGATTGAATTCTTAATTCTCGATGAGCATACAGCAGCCTTGGACCCGAAGACAGCTGAGCTTATTATGCAATTAACCGATCAGGTGGTGAAGGAGAAGAAGCTTACTACAATTATGGTTACCCATAATCTTCGCTATGCTGTGGAGTATGGCAGCAGGCTGATCATGATGCACCAGGGTGAGATGGTTATTGATAAGGCTGGTGAAGAAAAGCAGTCGGTTGAGATAAATGCTATTCTTGATAAATTCAATGAAATCAGTATCGAATGTGGTAATTAGAGGGAAAGATAGAGTGAAAACAAAGCAGGTAAATGGTTGTGTGAAATGCAAATATTTACAGTGCTTCATAAATTATATTCTTGCAAATTGAGGATACTGTGATATACTTAGGATACAAAAATAATAGAAGCAGAGTAGAAACATGTGCGTTAAGTGCTGGGTGAACAGGGAGTTGTCATCCGGACGAAAAGGATATCTTGCGGTACATGGTTCGCATCCCGCTGCTACAGTAAGGTAATCAAATATGGAAGAGCATATTGATAATCAGATCCATATTATCCTATGCTCTATTCCTGACAAATGAATTGATTTTTCAATTCATCTTGTTTGATTTTATCTCTTCTTGTAGTAAAAGGTCTGCAAAGGAGGTAATTTTTTTATGACCAAATTTACAGCATTTTTTAAATCATCTTATCAAGAATTAAAAAGCATAAGATGTATTACCCTCATATCGATGCTAGGAGCAGTATCGATCGTGTTAGGTAGTCTAGTGTTCATGGTAGGCGATTTTCTGAAGGTTGGCTTTAACTTTCTTCCTAACGAATTCGTATATTACCTATTCGGACCAGTGGTAGGTGTTGTGTACGGAGCAGCACTGGACATCCTGACCTTCATAGTAAGACCGACAGGACCTTTCTTCTTTGGATTTACCATAAGTGCGATTCTTTCGGGCTTTCTCTATGGACTAATTCTCTATAAGAGACCATTGAGTCTGAAGAGAATCTTAGCTGCCAATCTGGTACATCTAGTGGTAGTTAATTTACTGCTGAACACTTACTGGCTGACCATGCTTTACGGTTATAATTTCATGGCAATTCTTCCACTAAGAGCCCTAAAAGCCTTCGTCATGCTTCCAATTGAGACGATTATGTTATATATGGTAATCAAGGGTGTGGAAGCAAGTGGAGTCATTGGTAAGCTTTTTCCGGAGAAGTATGCGAATATAATGAGTAAATAATAAAGTCCCGAGCTTATGAATAATCTCAGGTAAAGGGAAATATATTCCGTTGCCTGAGATTAATTTAAGTTCCGGGCTTTTTCTGTTTCATTGAGACAATGAGTGAAATCTCTTGACAAATGGGAAGAATATGAAGAGAATTATCTTAGTGTAGAAAGGAAAGGAGTAACACCGTGCCGTTTATAAACGTAAAAACAAATATTGAGGTTACTAAGGAACACAAAGAAATAGTGAAACAGAGATTAGGCAAGGCAATCGAGTTGATACCCGGCAAGAGCGAAGGGTGGTTGATGGTTGCAATTGATGATAAGGTCTCTCTGTATTTTAAGGGAAATACGGACATGCCCATTGCCTTTGTAGAGGTTAAAATTTTTGGAACTACAACAGACGAAATATATCAGCTCGTAACAGCCCAGATAACTCGTATTTTGAATGAGGAATTGCAGGTTGCACCGGACCAGATATTTGTGGCATATTCCGAGATCGAACATTGGGGATGGAATGGGATTAACTTCTAGAAAGGAGCTCACTTGAATTAGTTCAGTGGCTTGACTAACTATGTAAATACATGTTAAAATGTGTAAATGAGTACTTATGTATGGAATATATCAACCCTTATAAGGAGGAAACAATATGAAGAATTTGTTAGTGGCGCAATCAGGAGGACCTACCGCTGCTATTAATGCAACATTGGCCGGTGTATTGCAGGGTGTGCGCGCAAGCGGTAAAGTTGACAAGGTATATGGTGCAAAAAATGGTATCGAAGGCGCGATCAAGGATCAGTTGATTGATTTGAACGAGATCGTAAGAGATACAAAAGCAATGGATACACTTACTTATACACCATCTTCTGCACTTGGAACCTGCCGTTACAAGATGAAGGATTGGCGCAAGGATGATGAACCTTACAAGAAAATAATAGAGACCTTCTATAAGTATGATATTAAATATTTTATCTATATCGGTGGAAATGACTCCATGGATACAGTAGATAAGCTTTCAGAATACTGTAAGCTGAATAACCATGACTTTATTATTATGGGTGCTCCGAAGACGGTTGACAATGATCTCAATCTGACGGATCACAGCCCTGGCTTTGGTTCAGCTGCCAAATATATTGCGACTACAATCTCCGAGCTGGCATGCGATATCGGAGCATATGATATTCCGGCGGTAACAATCGTTGAGATTATGGGAAGAAATGCAGGCTGGCTGACGGCTTCTGCAGCACTTGCCAGAGTGAATGGTAATGCGGGTGCGGATCTGATTTACCTCTGTGAAAAGGACTTTGATAATGCCAGATTTATCAGTGATGTGAAGGAGAAATTAGCACAGAAATCCGGTATCCTAGTAGCAGTCAGTGAAGGCTGTAAGGATAGCAGCGGCGCTTATGTATCGGACCAGATGTCCAGCGGAGCGGTAGATAATTTCGGTCATAAGTATATTGCAGGAGCAGCACGTGCGTTAGAACAATTAGTACGGAATGAGATCGGCTGTAAGGTACGTTCCATTGAATTGAACCTGATGCAAAGATCAGCAGCCCATATTGCCAGTGAGACAGATATTATTGAGTCCTTGATGCTTGGACAGAAGGCATTAAGCTGTGCACTGGATGGAGAGACCGGACGAATGGCAGCAATTAAGAGATTAAGTGATGAGCCTTACCGAGTAGAATTCATCTCCGTTCCCGTAAATGAAGTTGCTAACCATGAGAAGACCGTGCCGATGAATTGGATTACTCCCGATGGGCATGACGTAACCGAAGAATTGGTTGCTTATATGAAGCCGTTGATTCAGGGCGAGACGAATGTGAAATACGCAAATGGTATTCCCCTTCAGATCAAGCTATATTAAAAGCGTCCCAGCAGTAAATGATATTATATAGACATATATATTTTTTGTGCTATCACGCAATAGTATAACAAATTTCACGCTGTGCAAGAAATTATACGTCCCAGCAGTAAATGATTGTTATATATAAACTTTGGAAGGCTTTCGCACGCAGAATATAAATAAGTACAAGGAAGGGTGCGATCCTTCCTTGTACTTATGAATAACTTAAACACGAAAGCCCTAAATGAAAATTATGAGATTTACTGCCTACCAGAAAAGATGATCACCCAGTTTAACACTGGTTCCCTTCTTGTCATAACCTTTTCTTACTGCGGCTTTATAGGAGTGAAAATATAGTCTGGAACCGATATTATTGGATCCCTCCAAGGCCGCTTTTGCCGCTTTGATGGAAAGCTGTTGAGAATTTGAACTGTAATTATCATAATTTGCGAGTTGTTTTGCTAGAGAACCACTCCTCGCTACGGAAAACTGCCCGGGTTGATAGATCACTGACTTGATGGTACCGCCATATTTAGAGGATTTTACACGGTTGAGTACTATATTGGCAACAGCTAATTTTCCTTCATAGCTTTGGGTTCCGGCTTCTGAGTGAACCAGACAGGCCAATAGCTTAAGATCTTCCTTAGAATAATTTACACCATCCTGTTTTTTGATCTCCGTCTCTTTCTTGGCGCGTTCTTCTGCTTGGAGCTTAAGGAGTTCCTCCTCTTCTTCCTTGGATACGGCATCCTTGAAATCAATCATTAGCTCTGCGTACTCACTCTTTACATATCCCGCAGTCTTATCCTCTGGTATATTAATCTTAATCCAATCATCGTCGCTATCTAGGACAGGATAAATCTCATTCTTATAAATAACAGTCACCCTATCCGCATCGGTATCTGCCTTTTCGCGGACGTTGAGACCATCTACAGTTACGATGATGCTGGGCTCACCGTACTTTTCTACTAATTCCTCATCGGGGATACCGGTTCTGATAAACTCATCTTTTACATAACCCTTAACACTTCCTGATTCAACACGATACCAGTCACCGGAGGTTTCCAGAATCTCTACGGCACTATTCTTATAAAGCTTACCAAGTACTTCGCTATCGGTGGAGGCTTTTTCTCTTATATTTACATATTCCTTAGCAATTGAAATACCGATATTTGCATAGAGCGCTGCTTCCTGTATCGTTTCTTCTGTTCGATTAGTCTGTGGTTCTTCGGCTATAGCCGCTTCACCAGCATCTTTCGTAGAGATCATGGCTTCTGACGTATCAGTATTAGAAACCGTGCTTTTCTGAATATCAGTTGTCTCCGCACTACCTTCCGTAGCCATATAGGGATTCTCCCAAGTGGTTACGATGGAGCTGGTCTTATATGTGAAAGATTCGATTTCATTATCATTTGTTGAAGTTAATCCCGTAGCTTCCGGTTCGGTTATCGTTTGAACTTCCATCCCGGTCTGGATATTTTCTTTTGTAGTAATATTTGGAATATAAAAGATTGCGGATAAACAAAAGACAGACAAAAAAACTATCATAGACATTAAGGCTCTTTTATTTTTATTCATTCCTTTTCCCTCTACATAGTTTATCGCAAACGAAAATGATTTGGGTGATTTTCAATTTGCATATTTTCTAACTATTATACAGGAGAATGAAGGCAAAAGCAACTGTTTTGAGCTGGAAATGGGAATGTATTACAGTAATATACATAATAAGTAATAAAGATACATAATAAGATAGGAATGCACATGGAGAAATAGCAGTAAAAGTATAAAATTACTCCAAGATCCATCGATATAATGTTCTTGGAGTAAATTATAACCAGAATACTATTTATTTTGTTGGATTACTTCGATAATCTTGTTCTGAATAGTAGAAGATACCAGCTCAGCTATCTCGGTGGATTTCATGTCTTTATAATCCTCGTAATAAAGGGGCTTCAAGTAGTGAATTTGCACCTTCTGTTTGCGTAGTGATTTGGTATCAAAGGGCTTAAAGGAATCAATTAAGGCTACGGGAACAATAGGACACTTGGCATTGGTTGCACTTTTAAAGCTACCCCCCTTAAATTCCAGTAAATTATTACCGTTACGGGATCTGGTTCCTTCTGCAAAGATGAGAAAGTTTTCTCCGGTCTTCACACGCCTTGACATGTTCATAATTACCTGCATTGATTGACGGATATCTTCTCGGTCAATTACTTCAGCCTGTAAGAGCTGAATAATCTGTTTCAGTAGGATGGTATTCTTTATTTCCTTCTTCATTACGGTTACAAAGGGTCGTTCGTGGGTCTCCAGAAAGGCAAGGGCATCAAAGAGTCCCTGGTGATTCGGGAACATAATATAACCGTTCTCCTTTGGAAGATTTTCAAGCCCATGACAATCAATTATAACTCTTCCCCGTCGATTTACGATTGGAACCAGCTTGTGAAGGAAGGCATAACGGGTAGCTGCATCGTATTTCTCGATATCGCAGAGCTGGTTAATATGAAATAGCCAGTAGGGTAAATTGAGAAGGCTACGAAGGACCATTAATGCGATGCGAATCATGAAAACACTCCTTCCGTAAAGGTTTAGATGATATCATAACCCTTCAGCATCTTAGCACGGCTGGGATGTCTTAGCTTACGAAGAGCCTTCGCTTCAATTTGGCGAATACGCTCTCGGGTAACATTGAACTCCTTGCCTACTTCTTCGAGTGTACGGCTTCTTCCGTCCTTTAATCCAAAGCGCAGGACTAATACACGTTGCTCTCTGTCGGTTAGTGTATCCAATAATTTGGAGATTTGATCCTTTAGTATGGAATAGGATGCAGCATCCTCCGGTCCCATCATAGATTCGTCACTGATAAAATCACCTAAGTGACTGTCATCTTCTTCACCGATGGGAGTATCAAGTGAGATTGGATCTGCAGAAACCTTAAGAATCTCTCTCACCTTATCAATCGGTAGGCTCATTGCATCAGCCAGCTCCTGCTCGGTAGGTTCTCTTCCTAAATCTTGAAGCAGGTTACGAGATACACGATAGGTTTTGTTGATAACCTCCGACATATGTACTGGAATTCGTATGGTTCTGGATTGGTCAGCGATAGATCTCGTGATTGCCTGACGAATCCACCAGGTTGCATAGGTACTGAATTTGTAACCCTTCGTATAATCAAACTTTTCAACAGCCTTAATCAATCCAAGATTTCCCTCTTGTATTAAATCAAGAAAGGATAGGCCTCTTCCCACATAACGTTTCGCGATACTGACGACTAATCTTAAGTTGGATTCTGCTAAAAGCTGCTTGGCATAATCATCGCCATCCGCGATTTTTCTAGCCAATTCAACCTCATCAGCCATGGAAAGAAGTGGATAATTACCGATTTCCTTTAAATACAGATGAACCGGGTCGTCAGACATGGAATAGGAGGAACTTGTAAGGGCTTCTACCTCGGACTGTACGTCCTCGGAATCATCGTCGAGCTCAAGTAAGATTTCGTCAGTAGGTTCTTCCTCTTCCGTATTACTAAGTACTACGATATTATATGCCTCAAGTCTTTCATAAATCTTGTCAATCTGATTATTATCTAAATTCAATTCGCTTATAAGGGTATTTACCTTTTCCGCCTCTATAATGCCTTTTTGACGGTTGGCAAAAGCGATTAGTTCTCGAAACTTGTCCTCTAACACATCGTGTGTTGTTTGATCATTCATGTTTGTTCCTCCATCGGATATAAAAAATTGCATAACCAACATTATATCATATAAATTGAAATAAGAAAACAAAAATAATAATACAATGTGATAAAAAACTTCCAAAAACCTTATATATAGGTGGATAAGTTTTCTAAAATCGTTTATTATAATAAAATATATGATAATTCATGAATGAAGTGAAGCTAATTCAATCGGTTGGAAGAATGGATTTTTATTGTCAGTTGATAGAGAGAAAATACGAAGCTCTAGGGTATATATTAATTATTCCGGATGTTTTAGCTTGCTGCTATGGAACGCTGCTCACAATAAAAGTTAGAAGGGTTATGGAAGTATATTATGACAGAAGAAAAGATTATTAAAAAACACAGTCAGGATCGGCTGGGTACGAAGAAAATCGGAACTCTATTAATGGAATTTTCTATACCAGCGACAATTGGAATGTTGGTAAATGCTTTATATAATATCGTGGACAGAATGTTTATCGGCAATGCGAAGGATCTACAGTCCATAGGGCTTACTGCATTAACGGTATCTTTTCCGATTATGATGATTATGATGGGACTTGCATTAATGTTTGGAGCCGGCGGCGCGTCTCTGTTTTCCATCAAGCTTGGGGAAAAGGACAGAGAGGGAGCAGAGAAAATTCTGGGTAATTCCATCGCCATGATATTCATCACTTCCTTCTTATTCATGGTGTTTGCACTTATGAATCTGGAAGGGCTGCTTACCTTGTTTGGAGCTAGTGAGGAAAGTATGCCTTATGCCTTAGAGTATATGAGAATCATCCTTTATGCCTCGGTGTTACAGGGGCCATCGGTAGGAATGAATCATTTCATGCGTGCTGATGGGAGTCCGAAGTCTGCAATGGTGTCAATGTTTATCGGAGCCGGTTTTAATATCGTTTTTGATTATGTATTCATATTTATATTTGGTTGGGGAATGGCAGGAGCAGCCCTAGCTACGATAGGTGGACAAGGTCTCTCTGCTATTTGGGGTATTTCCTACTTCCTAACAAGACGTAGTAATATGAAGCTTCGAATCAAGAACCTGATTTTGTCTCCCTCGATTGTAGGAAAGACGACTCTGGCGGGGCTTCCGTCCTTTGCAAATCAAATAAGCGGAAGTTTTCTTAGCTTGATTTTGAATAATCGACTGGGTTACTATGGTGGAGATGTCGCAATAGGAGGAATGGGGGCGATTAATAGTCTTCAGACCATACTAGTCCTCCCTACCATAGGTATCAGCCATGGAGCTCAGCCGATCATTGGTTATAATCGAGGTGCAGGAAATTATCATAGAATAAGAGAAACCTTGGGGAAAGCAATTCTGACGGCATCTGTTATTGCGTTAACAGGCTTTGCGATAACCAGAGTTTTCCCCGGAGCTTTGATTGGGGCCTTTGGTAAGGAGGAGGCATTTCGAGAGTTTGGAACAAATGCTATTAGAATTGTTATGCTGATGCTCCCTGTTATGGGTGTGCAGATTATTGGATCGCTGTATTTTCAGGCAGTCGGGAGACCAAAGATTTCTCTTTTATTAACACTATCCAGACAAGTTCTATTATTAATACCTACTATCTTAGTTATGGCGAACTTATTTGGTCTTAAGGGTATTCTTATGGCAGTTCCTATTTCTGATTTTCTGGCCTTTGCCATTACGAGTGGATTTCTATTGTTTGAGTTAAGACGTCTGAACGGATTAATCAGGGCACAGGAGGGAGATAGAAGAAGGAAAGTAGGAATTGAAAATGCTAACCTATAGAAAGACAGGGACAGAGCCGTTTGTAGTAACAACCGGCTCTGTCCCTTCTATTTTATATCCAATTTGGAGAAGAATATAGCTACTCTATGCCTGGAATCTTTGGCAACTCATCAAAGCCCTTCTTAAGATCCTCATCGCTGGGGATATAATCATTCATAGTGCCGTTTAGGTAAGCGTTATAGGCAGTCATATCAAAGTATCCAGTTCCAGTGAGGCCAAAAAGAATCGTTTTAGCTTCGCCGGTTTCTTTGCATTTTAAGGCTTCGTCTATCGCACCGCGGATAGCATGAGCGGATTCGGGAGCAGGTAAGATGGTCTCCTGCTTCGCGAAGAATACTGCTGCTTCGAATACCTTTGTCTGTTCCACAGCGATGGCCTCCATGTATCCATCATCGTAAAGCTTTGACAAAATGGGTGACATACCATGATATCTTAAGCCGCCTGCATGATTTGCGGAGGGCATAAAACTACTGCCCAAGGTGTACATCTTAGCAAGAGGGGTAACTTTACCGGTGTCGCAGAAATCATAGGCATACTTACCACGAGTAAAGGAAGGGCAGGAGGCAGGCTCAACAGCGATAATTCTGGGATTGGCTTTACCAAGAAGTTTATCCTGCATAAAAGGAGCAATCAAACCACCTAGATTCGATCCACCACCCGCACAACCAATCACAATATCAGGGTATTCATCTAGCATCTCCATCGCTATCTTGGATTCTAGACCGATGATGGACTGGTGCAGTAAAACCTGATTTAATACAGAGCCTAGAACGTATCGGCTGTTCGGTGTGGTAACAGCCTTCTCAACAGCCTCTGAGATAGCGCAGCCAAGACTTCCGCCGGTGGTAGGATCCTTGGATAATATCATCCTACCGACCTGAGTGGTATCACTCGGACTTGGGATGATATTGGCATCAAAGGTCTGCATAACGGATTTTCGGAAGGGCTTTTGTTCATAAGAAACCTTAACCATAAAGACAGTGAGGGGGATATTATAATAGGAGCATGCTTCTGACAAAGCAGTTCCCCATTGACCAGCTCCGGTTTCTGTGGTTAAACTGGTAAGTCCCTGCTCCTTCGCATAATAAGCCTGTGCGATTGCAGAATTCAGCTTGTGGCTTCCGGAGGTGTTGTTGCCCTCGAATTTGAAATAAATCTTGGCAGGTGTACCCAATGCTTTTTCCAGATGAAATGCACGGATGAGTGGAGAAGGACGATACATCTTATAAAAATCCTGAACCTCTTCCGGGATATCAAAATATCTTGTGGTATCATCCATTTCCTGCTGTGCAAGCTTTTCGCAGAATACGGGATACAATTCTTCTACCTTAGCTGGCTGCAGCGTGCCCGGATTTAAGATCGGAGCGGGAAGCTCCTTCATATCAGCTCTCAGATTGTACCACTGCTTTGGCATCTGATCTTCGGTAAGGTATAGTCTGTGTGGAATCTTCTTTGCCATATTGTTTACTCCTTTCAATATTATTGTGTGAGAATAGCCATTCCTTATTGAGGAGGGGAAGATTGCTACTTTCAAAAATGGGTTCAAAAAAAGCCCCTGCCTCAGTAATTCTACTGGGACAAAAGCTTTGATAAACTTCTGCGGTACCACCCGGTTTGGTGCGTTGCACCCTCTCAATTCATATACTTTAATATATGCTTCTTTGTTAACGGTTGAAGATACCGTTGGGCATTACTGGATAGCTTCCTATCGTTCTTCCCACCCTCGTAAGCCCATTCGATATAGAATTATTACCGCAATCCCACCCTCTGCGGCTCTCTGTTAATAATTTGTGATATCTACTATTCTTACTCATCGGTTTGTTATAATTATGTATTTTTTATTAGTATATACATTGATTTGTCAATTGTCAACTGCATATTTATAAAAATATATGATTATTATTAAAATATTTAAATTTGATTTAATTGTAAATTTGTCTGGTAACGATATCCATATTATAATATAATGAATTCTATCATAATAATGTGACGCACTCTATTGTTCAATCAAACATTGTTTTAGGAGGTGAGTTGATGCGTATGTGGCACGATACCGGCCAGTAATACTGGGCTTCACGAGCCCCTCCATACTAATATTATATGAAATTTCTACAATTATATGGAGGGTTTTATGACTGATTTAAAATATTATTTCTATCGTTTTTTCGATGAGCTGATTCCAATCTATCCGCTCTACTTATTAATGTTTGAAAAAGGCGGCTTAACCGTTGCTCAAATATCCCTGCTATTGGTAATCTGGTCCGTACCCAGTGTTATTCTGGAGATACCCTCCGGTGTTATGGCTGATCGCTGGAGTAGAAGGAATATGTTACTTTTAGGACAGGTACTGAAAGCCGGATGTTATCTGACTTGGATATTTTCTGATTGCTTTGAAATTTATGCATTAGGCTTTGTTCTTTGGGGAATTGGAGGAGCCTTCAAATCCGGCTCAGAAGAAGCCTTGCTTTATGATTCGATGAAGCTTACTAATCGGGAAGAGCAATTTGAGAAGGTTCTAGGAAGAGGACGCTTTCTGTCCGGTATTAGTACAGTCCTTGCCTCCTTGTTCGGAGGATTAATCGGAATGCACTATGGCTTTCCCATGGTGCTGCTCCTTTCGGTAATTGCAGCACTATCCGCAGCAGTAATCGTGTTTTCCATGAGGGAAGTAAACCTTTATAAAGAACGTATCGTCATGGAGAAGAGAGAGGGAGAGGAGAGAACCTTACATGGAGCATTGACCTTTATGTTTAAGAGGAAGGAAATTCTCCTTTATAGTCTCTTATCATTACTGGTAATTACCACCGCTGGGATACTGGATGAATATGACCAGCTGATTGCAGAGGGTTTTGGCCTTTCAATTGCCTTAATTGGTGGATGGACAGCAGTACGGTTTATCCTCATTGCCTTAGGAGGCGTTCTCGCCTCCTCAATACGAAGAGGAATTGAGCGGATATTTCACCTAAAAGATCGGATGTTTCAGGTGGCGATTCTCTGCTTTATAGCAGCAGGGGCGTTATTGGCAGCGGGAGTGGTCAGATCGATCGGTATGATGGCTCTTTATGGTCTATACTATCTGATCATGGCAGCCGGAGACGTCATTCATGAGGACTATATACAGAAGAGAATTGAAGCGGAGGGAAGATCCACAGTACATTCGCTGGTCTCCTTAAGCCAGAATCTATACGGGATCCTCTGCTATGGGTTATTCGGATTGCTGGTATCGGGATCAAATCTCTTTAATGGACTTATCTGGACCGGAGTTTATATTGTTATCTGGATCCTCATTCTATGCACCATCTATCGGGAATGGAGAGGGACTGATCCTGTGAGTTAAATAGTGTGGGCTGTCGCAAAGGTTTGCGACAGCCCACACTATTTAAGAAGCTATCAATATTTCTAATTATATTGCTCTAAGCTATTCAAAAGTTCTTGCTTGATTTTATCTCTCAGATGGGGAGGATTAAGGACTCTGGCACCAGAACCGTATTGCATGATCCAACGGACCAGCTCGTCTGTAATCGAGGTGTCACGGATAAAGTTGATTCCGGATTCTGTTATTATGATTTCGTCTGCCAGATCGGCTTCATACTCCTGAATATACTTTGCCGTGGGGCCGTCGAAGGCTATGATAATCTGTTCCACTGCATTACCGGACAGGTGAATGAACTTGCTCCTGGCTTTCTTCAGAAAATAATCGGAGGGTATGACAAAGGTATCCTCTAAGAGGGTAATTGCTTTGATACGGGATACTCTAAAGTCCCTCATATCATTTCTTAGCTCACAATAACCAACAACACTTAACGCACCGTCGTTAATCATCAATTCGTAAGGATGAATAATACGGATGGTATCCTCATCACCGCCAAAGCTGTGATAGATAATCCGTACCTTATTCTTATCGCGAATTGCTGATTGGAGGCGGTCCTCAATCTCCGGATTTACTTCGTCGCTAATATAATCATTGGTGTTGATGGTAACCAGACCATTAAAGTGCTTAATAAATTCGCGGTTCAGATTTGTCGTATTATCAAGAAGCTTATGGATTAGCTCCTGAGCTGTCTTTCCCATAGTCATGTACTGATAAGGCTTCAGTAGCTCTAATAGGAAGGCTAAGGAGATGAGCTCAGGAGAGGTGAAGGTGATATCACGAAGCCGGAACTTGTCCGCTGTATAATAGGTCTTACCGTTTCTTTCCTCCTCGGATATAAAGCAGATACCGGACAGGCTGTCGATATCCCGACCGATGGTCTTCTTGTCCACGATAACATCCCATTTCTCCAGAGAGGCATGGATATCACTGATGGTATATCCCCTCTTATTCTCAGATAGTAATAATAAGATAAAAATCTGACGTTCTGTCTGCGCCATATCCTTCATAGATATCCCTCCGTTTGTAAACGTGTTTCTTCTTATTTAAACAATCAAATAGTCACGGTTTCCATATGCATTAAGTATATCTTACTATAAGGAGGAGAATTATTCAAGAATAACAGCATTAGAGTGCTCTCCAAAGATTGACGCAAAGCAGCTGCTGCAAAAAAGTTCTTGACAATTAATGTTTAAAAATATATAATCATCTAGCGTGCAGATTTCTGCATGCAATGTATTTTTTATGCGCTTTTTGTTGATGCTTATATAGTGTCTTAAAAAGCGAAATTAAACCACAGAATTCTAACTATAAACAAGCGGATTGGCGAACCAATTCATCTTGTAGCCAACAATTTTCAGGAGGTGAAAAATCAATGCCCACATTTAACCAGTTAGTAAGAAAAGGTAGACAGACAGTAGAATACAAATCAAACTCTCCTGCGTTACAGAAAGGTTTTAACTCCTTAAGCAAGAGAGCAACTGACGTATCCGCTCCTCAGAAGAGAGGTGTATGTACAGCTGTTAGAACTGCAACTCCTAAGAAGCCTAATTCAGCGCTTCGTAAGATTGCCAGAGTTCGTCTGTCCAACGGAATCGAAGTAACCAGCTATATCCCCGGTGAAGGTCACAACCTTCAGGAGCATAGTGTTGTTCTGATCAGAGGTGGTAGAGTAAAGGATTTACCCGGTACTCGTTATCACATCATCAGAGGTACCCTTGATACTGCAGGCGTTGCTAAGAGAAGACAAGCGCGTTCTAAGTACGGTGCTAAGAGACCGAAGGAAGCTAAGAAGTAATTACTAGATAAGTAGTTAAGTGCCGGATTAATTTTTCGTTTCCGTTTGATTTGTATTTTCTGTGGGTTACAGATTGAAGTGAATGTTGAACATTCCATTTGGAAGATAAAGTTATCTGAGCACGAACACGAACGGTGGAAGCAAAGTCTTCCATTCAGAACAAGTATAGTAAGAGGTTGTAGCTATTCCTGATGGATTACTGCAATATCTGAAGGAATTACTTGTATGTGAGTACCGTTGAATTAATTGACTGACGAACACAAAGTTCGTTAAGCATCGTTAAGGAGGGAAGAAACGTGCCAAGAAAAGGACATATAGCAAAAAGAGATGTATTGCCGGATCCTTTGTACAACAATAAGGTTGTTACAAAGCTCATCAATAACATCATGTT
>JAEZKA010000108.1 GCA_023436225.1 Bacillota bacterium | reverse complement strand
TTTCTGGCTGGTCTCCACCTGCGAGTGCAGTCTGCAGCTGAGGAAAATAATCAGTACCCTGGTTATAGAACACATTATCCCATGTAATGTTGTACTCCGGATGCATTTCTGCAAATGCTTTTTCTACAGCATCCAGACCTGCCTGCTTTGATGTCTGTGTCATGTAGTGGAACACTGTAATTGAAGCGTTCCTTACCTCAGCGGATTCAGACTCCTCCTTGCCGGAATCTTCGGTCTTGGCAGCATCTTCTCCTTTGGTAGGTGCAGTAGAGTCCGGATCCTTTGACTGGCTGCACGCTGACAGTGATATTATCATTGTCATAATTAACATTATTGCTACTACCTTTTTCATACCTTTTGTCCTCCTGTTATTTTTTCTGCTTACTAACCAGTAAACACGAATCATAATGCCTCATTCCTAACTGTAAATTAATTATACCTATAAGATAACGTAATTACCATTTAGCAAACTTATTATAATATTAACTTTTTATACTATTTGTTTTAATTTCTTTAGCAATGCACGTATAAATCATATAAATTGCACATTGTATAAAATGTATTTCGGAAAATCAGTTGTCATTATAGCATTAAAACAGATATTTCAGACCAATAAAGTGTCTATTTTATACAGTCGCAACTTTAGCATCCTGTTTATACTAATTTGAGCTGTAATCTAATTCCAAACCATTCATTTTACAAACCGATATAATTGTAGACATCTTGAACTATCATAAATCCTACCATCATTTTTAAGGCTCACCCTTAAACATATGAATTCCCGTAAAGGGTGCCATATGTAGAGCTTCAAACTCAATTGGAATATTATTTACGCAACCATGTTCTTTCCTTAATAATTGTATAACCATGGTATTGCTTTTTGCATTTTCTGGTAATTGTATGATATAATACTCATAATTACCGTTCGTAGTAAGGGAACGGCTGAATGAGGAATAAGCGAATTATATAAACTGATATTAGGGGTGGGGAATAAAGGATGGATATACGAGAGGATGTAAAACAATGTCTTGCGCTATTAAAAGAGCAATGGCTTTTGGCCGGGGAGGACTTTCCTGATTTCTTAGATGTAATCCCTTTAGAAAAAAAGCAACAAAATGAAGCGTACCTTAGTAAGGTATCCGAAGCTTTCCAGATACAGAAGAATCACCTACCCAGACTGTCCTTCGGACGCAGGAAGTGGAGGAAGAAGACACTGGACCTAATCTTTCAGGTCCTATATCAGGAGAATATCATAGGGATACATAATTCGATGGAGCGAGCAGAAATTGATGCTTTTTATGAAGAGCTGATGGTATTTCTTAAGCAGGTGCGCCGCTTCTCACCGGAGCTAAGATTCGATGAGATCGGGCAGGGGATTCGCAATTATATCGTATATGCCATGTTTAAGGTGATCCACCATGTGCAATCCGGCTTCAGCAATGCAGGCTTCGGATATAGCATGCTCTATCCCTTTACTGATAATTATATAGATAGCATGAAGCCTTCTTCTGACGAGAAGAAGGAATACAACCGACTAATCCGTGATAAGCTTATGGGCAGGGAGGTTCATCCAGCCTGTGATCATCACAAGAAGACCTGTGATCTTCTTCAGGCCATCGCTACTGATTACCCCAGAGAGAAGGACGATCGTATCTACACCTTACTCCTTATGATGCTTGAGGCACAGGAGGAAAGTCTTCGCCAGCAAAATCAGACTATTATTCTTAGCGAGGAGGAGCGACTAGATATCTCACTGTTTAAGGGAGGAGTATCTGTTCTGGTAGACCGCTTCCTTATTAATAAGGAGCTGACACCAGCCGATCTTCATTTTTATATGGGCTTTGGCTTTTATCTTCAATTAGCGGATGATCTTCAGGATATCAAGGAAGACAGCAGGAAGGGGCATCAAACTTTATTTACCGTAGACCTTTCTAAAGAACGGGAAGAGAAGCTGGTAAATAAACTGCTTCATTTTCTGAACGGTATTATGAATACCTACTCCGCTGAAAATGACACCTTTAAAAACTTTGTTCTTGAAAGCAGTAATCAGCTAATCTATACCTCTCTCTGTGGAAGCAAGGAATTCTTCTCTCGGGAATATCAGGATAGAATAGAGAAGTACCTCCCTATCACTCTTTCTTATCTTGAGGCTACTAAGGCAAACTCTCTCGACCGACAAAATGATAAGGTTCAGGATAATTACATTAAAATATTAGACTTACTGATTAAATAACCTCATGCTAACCTTATCTACATTTTGCTCGTATGAATATAATAAAGCTTGGAAGGATATATTCATTATCCAACCAAGCTTTTTATAGAATTATTCCATCTTATATACTGCCGTTTCGCAGACATGCCTGCCCTTTATGTTAGTTTGTGCCGAGGAAGACGCAGATACAAACTTAGAAGTATGAAAATCGCTTTTTATTTTCATACTAGATATTGTTTCAGATAATGCGCCAGCTCTTTCGCTGCTTTTTCATGTGCTGCTTTTCCGGGATGATATCTGGCTCCGATTGTCTCATCGGTTGTATTTGGCAGTTGGAATACAGATACCCTTCTATCGCCAGAGCACTTCTCATAGGCCTCTACAGCACGATAGATGGAGGGCATCAAAGGAATGCCGATCATACCGTAGGCCCATACGATCTGCGCCTTTGGATTATACCTTCTAAGCTTAATCAAGAAGTTTATTATTGCCTTCTCAAAAGCCTGAAGGTCCTCCTCATGGTAGCTGCCGTCCTCCTTTAGACGCTGCTTGTGGGTCTCGCCAGTCGTCTCATCCTTCCATTGTGGTGAATGGAAGGCTCCATTATCATTGGTTCCAAGGTTGACTACGACGATATCCGGCTGCCAGGATGAGAAATCATACTCCTTCAATGCTCCTAAGTCGCTATTCTTTTCACCCTTTAAGAGTCCGCATACTTTCTCATAAATATCCGGAATATTCCCATAGGGATTGTTATCCCAAGCAGTCAGAACACCCCAGCCGCTCTGCGATATCACACGATAATCCGCATTCAGATTTACTGCTGTCATCGCTGTGTAGTTATCAACTGCACTAAACCACATGGAGATCCAATCCTCCTCCGACTTAGCCCCAATGATTCCTTCTCCCGAGGTGATGCTGTCTCCTACAAATTCGATCCGAAAGGGCTTATCCTCAACAGGTAAAAACTCACCGTCTAACTTCACAGCATGGATTTGCAATTTAGCGTCTGGATCGCCGCTCATAGCCTGTACGTCCTTAACGATTCGTACATTCTTGGTAACCTTCTCATTCATGCCACGAAATACACAAATCCAATATCTCCCAGCAGTAACCATCTGGCGGCTTACCTGTGCTCCGTTTACTATCATACTGATCCACGGCTCGTACATATCATAATCTGCTTCTATCTCAATCCAAAGCTCCGAACCTTTTGCATTCAGCTCCAAAGCACTGCCGGTCCAAAATAAGGTTAATGGATCCAGATGACCCGTAGTTCGCCCATGAATCTTTATGCTACTAATCTCTGACAAAGCATAATGCTTTAATCTACTATTTTCCTTCATTAAAAGCCTCCACCAATGCCATTGTTTTTCTTATCAACGATAGCCTTTTCTACTCTTGTATCTCTGCCATGGACTCCAGAAGTTCCAGTATCTTCGGGGTACACCTTCTACCTCCGCAGGGACCGCTGCCTGCCCCCGTCGCCTTTTGCACCTCCGCTAAAGTCTTCGCACCATTCTTAATTGCATTCTTCATCGTTGATCTGGGTATACCCTTACAGATGCATACTTTTGTCATCTTGTCCATGATCTCCTGATTTAGATTCTGTTCTTCCATATTATAATCCTTAACTCCTTCCTATAATCTACATGTCTAAACCGATAAATATTCACCCATCAGCTTACACTAAGTTCAAATATCTGTTTCGTAGTCTTTCGGCTTTTTGCTGCCTTCGAGGCAGCTTACATCCATAGTGTATTCTACTTATACATAAAAAACCAGGTAACGAAAGACTTCAAAAAGTGCTCACTTTGTCAATTTCATAATCATATATACAGGTGTTTCAATATATCCTTCATACCGTGCTATGCAGTCTGTTTTCCAGCCTTCAGGAGGCATGGGCTCACTTATTTGACATAGTTTTAATCCAGCCTTAATTATCGCATTCATATAATCACTGAATAAATGATGAAAGCTTTTACTCAATTGATTCTCATATTTTTCATTATATTCAATCCACGGTTGAATATACGATCGCCCTGATTTGTCTAAGTATCTTATCTGCCATTCCTCATCATCTGGAAAATCGTCTCCATGTTCAATTGGATACATTGCAGAATAAATTGGATGTATGATTGACAGAATGATGCTTCCATTATCCTCCATGCATTTTCCCAAATTCTCAAAAAATGTATCTAAATCTTTTATATAATGTGTTGTTGTAGAGGAAAAGATTAAGTCAAACTTTTCCTCTACATATTTATTCGCATATGTAGCATCGCCTAGGACAAAGGTCGCTTTGGAATCTCCCTGCTCTGCTTTCTGCTTTGCAATATCTAACATTGATTCAGATAAATCAAGTCCTATTATCTTTGATGGTTTATATTCATCAAAAAGAAAAGTAAATATACCAGTTCCACACCCAATATCAAGTATTTTCTTTCCTGTTAATTGAGGTAACAACCCTTTAATCGTTGGCCATTCTATATTATAGCTGTATGAATCAGGTGAATTGTTAAATTCTTCATATGCCTGTGCCATAGTATTCCAATCTTCTTTTATTGTCTTCATAATTTCCACTTCTATTCATTTTTCTCTTGAGTTTGTTAACGTGCTTTGTACTCTTCTTTTAGGATAGAGTATACCATATCATCATAAATGGTATCCTGATAACCCTTTACACATCTGCGAATACAGCCTTCATGAACGAAGCCTAGCTTTTCAATCAGCCTTAGGGAGGCTTCATTGTCCCTAAACGCCCTTACGGATAGTACATCTACCCCTCTGTCCTCGAAAACATATCGAATTATCTCTCTTAAAGCTTCCGTCATATATCCCTTAGAAGCATACTGCTCTCCCAAATAATAAGATAAGCATAAAGCGTTGACTCCGTATCGTAAGCTGTCTTGGTTTAAAAAAACCATTCCGATGAACTCGTTACTTTCTTTGTGCACAATACAGTAGGTGTCATTGGACTCCATATCCTTCATGATTTCTTCCTGTAGTTGTTCCATCGTTTTTATCTGCATACAGTTGAATTTTAGTACAAATTCACTGTTACGTATCTCAAATAAATCCTTCTCATCTCCAGGCTGTACCCCTCGAAGAAGCAATCTTTCTGTTTCCATACTCCTACTCCATTCTATCTTGTTTTATTCTGTTATGCTGAACTAAATATTGCTACATCATTTCAATTGCTTTAACTGCTTATACGGAGTCTTCAGCACGGTATTGTAAGCTGCTTCAAAGCCAGCTAACAAATTGGAGTACCAGAAGGTAATGATTTTTATTTTATAATAAAGTACTACCCATAAATTGACTCCTATACATCTCAGCATAGAATCCACCATAAGCTAAAAGTTCCTCATGTGTTCCTTTTTCAATGATTTGACCATCCTTCATAACGAGTATCACGTCCGCGCTTTTTATTGTTGAAAGTCTATGTGCAACAATAAAGCTGGTTCTTCCTTGCATCATATGTGCAAATGCATCCTGTACACGAAGCTCTGTGCGGGTATCGATAGATGATGTAGCTTCATCTAGGATCAGCATAGGCGGAAGCGTAAGCATGATTCTTGCTATACAGAGAAGCTGCTTCTGACCTGCTGAAAGATTGCCGCCATCATGAGAAACTACTGTATCGTAGCCTTGGGGTAGTTTATTGATGAAGTCATCTGCATAGGCCTTTTTGGCAGCCGCTCGGATTTCTTCATCCGTTGCACTGGGTCTTCCCATCGCAATATTATCTCTTATCGTACCGCCTTTAAGCCAGGTATCCTGGAGCACCATACCGTAGTTACGCCTTAAGCTATTCCTTTTTAACTCCTTGATATCAAGCCCTTCCACGGATATTATTCCGCCATCTAATTCATAGAACCTCATAAGGAGATTGATGATCGTCGTCTTTCCGCAACCGGTCGGCCCAACAATTGCAATTCTCTGACCAGGCTTCACGTCAAGTTTTAGATCCTTAATCAATGACTTGCTCTTATCATAGGAAAAATGTACATTTTCAAGCTTGACATGTCCTTCTATATTCGATGGCAGCTCTTTTGCAGCAGCATCCGCAGTAATCTCCTCTTCATCCAAAAACTCGAAAATACGTTCCGCAGAGGCTAATGAATTCTGGAGCTCCGTTATTACGCTTGAGATTTCATTAAAGGGTTTTGTATATTGAGTCGCATAGCTTAGAAAGCTTGTCAAATTACCTATCGTAATCTTACCGTTAATTGCATTAAATGCACCGAAGGTAGCAACCACCGCATAAATCATATTGTTTACAAATCGGGTCGTCGGGAATGAAACTGACGACAGGAACACTGCTTTTATACTGGCATCCTTAAGCCTGCGGTCTTTTTCTTCAAAATCTGAGCATACTGCATCCATCATATCAAAGGCCTGTACACTACTTTGCCCACTTACCATTTCTTCAACAATCGCCGTCACATCCGCCCTGCATTCACTCTGCTTCTTGAAATAGGTATAGGTTCTTTTTGCAAAAAAATTGGCCACAAGGATAGATAACGGTGTCAAAACAACAACTACAAGTGCAATGTAAGGATTGATTGTAAACATATAGATCAGGGTTATTGCAATCGTAAGAACTCCTGTAAAAAGCTGTGCAAAGCCCAGAAGCAGACCTTCTGAAAATTGATCGACATCCGTAATAATCCTACTGATAAGATCTCCATGACTATGAGCATCTATGTAAGCGATAGGCAGCTTATGAAGCTTATCAAAGGTCTTTTTCCTGATATCCAATACCACACGATAGACCATCCTATTGTTGATGATATCCATAAGATATTGAGTAACAGCGGTAATCAGTATGGTAATCCCCATACGGATGATGACCTTTATCACTCCTTCTAGATCGGTAATTCCTTTACCAAGCAGAAGGTCCACTGCATTTCCTATAAGAACAGGCATATAAAGAGTTGTTGCAACTACGATAATAGCCAAAAGCAGGCTCAGAATGCATCTCCATAGATATGGTCTTATGAGCTTTATAACACGAAGCATGGTGTCTTTTTTATTGGAATCTATTCTTACTTCGGATTTACTCATATGCAACCTCCTCTTGCGAGAGTTGTGAAAGGCAGATTTCTTTATATACCTCACAGCTTTTGATCAGCTCCTCATGTCTGCCAAACCCAACCACACATCCATTATCCAAAACCAGGATTGCATCAGCATGCATGACTCCGGAAACACGCTGGGTTACATTAATCACAGTAATATCTTTACTCATAGCAGAAATTTCTTTTCGCAGAGCAGCCTCCGTCACAAAATCCAATGCGGAGGAAGCATCATCCAGTATTAGTATTTTGGGGTTGCGAACCAATGTCCTCGCTATCGAGAGTCTCTGTTTCTGACCTCCGGAATAGTTTCTTGCAAGCTGCTGAACCTCTGATAATAATCGGTCTTTTTTTTCTTCAATAATATTACCGGCTTGAGCCATAGCAACTGCCTTCATAAGCTCAGCCTCACTTGCCGTCTGATCTCCCCAACGAAGGTTAGACGCAATGGTACCCTTAAATAATCTTGTGCTCTGTTCTACAATACCGATTGCTTTACGTAGTGAGCTTAAAGAGTAATCCTCTATATTCTCTCCGGCTATCATAACCTTGCCGCTGGTTGCATCATAGAATCTTGAAATCAGTTTGATAATTGTACTCTTGCCCGAACCGGTTCCTCCGATGATTCCCAAGGTATCTCCCTGTTTTACACGGAAGCTGATATTGGAAATCGATTCCTTCGAACTGCCCGGATATGCAAAGCCCACATTACAGAATTCAACTGCAGGTACCGCAGCTTCCATAGTAAGACTGTCATATGCTTTACAAGCGTCCTGTATTCCTTGCTTCATAGTATCCGTTAATGCAAAAACTTCATTGATCCGCTTTGCTGATGCGGATGCCTTTGACATAAGTATCAATATATTTGCAAACTTGATCAGTTCCGTAAGGATTTGCGACATATAATTAATAAGTGCCACCACTTCACCCTGGGACAGTGTTCCGGCCTGTACATCAATTGACCCTATTCTTAGAATTGCTATGATACCCATATTGACCACAACATAAGTAAGAGGATTCATCAACGACGATATACGACTGGCATGAATCTGCTCCTTGGCAAGCTTTTCATTCGCCTCATCACTGATCCTAATTTCTTCATTCTCACGGCTGAAGGCTCTGATAATTCGAACTCCGGTAAGATTGTTTGAGCTTTCATTTAATACTACGTCCAGCTTACTTTGAACTATGCGGAATAATGTGATGTTCTTCTTCATGATCACAGCCACAATCATGCTTAGCAAAACGATAACGCAACCAAAAATGAAAGTTTCCTGTCTCTTGATTGTTGCCGCCATGATAAAAGCACCTAATACGATAAGAGGTGAGCGTAGTACCAATCGAAACGTACGATTTACGCCGTCCTGAACCTGATTGGTATCATTCGTAAGTCTTGTTATTAGAGTTGCCCGACCAATTTTGTCAGTCTCGTGTAATGGCAAACTCATCACATGCCTGAACAAATTGTCTCTCAGCGCAGTTCCCATACCTACTGCTGCTTTGGCAGAAAAATATTGTGCAATGATCGATGAGCCCCATCCTAGCACTCCGAAAAGAAGCAGCAAAATGCTCATCTTAAATATGTAATTATCATCTTTGTTGCCGATTCCTGAATCAATTATTCTGGCAACGATTAAAGGAACCAGTAATTCAAATACGGCTTCCAAGGATTTGAAAAGAGGAGCCATAATAGCCTCAGCACGATAACCCTTTAAATATTTAATCAGCTTTATCATCTAGTAATTCCTTCTCTTTATCGTGATCATAACTAATCGCTTATCTACATAGCTTTTGCATATCGTCGGTCCAAACATTCCTTTTGGATAAAAAAAAGCCGCTGGAACCTTGGCGGCATAGTTCATATAATACTATTTAACCGAAATATACTGCTTGTTTAATCCACATCAAGCTATTTCGCAGTATTTAAGGCTATCACTTAACACAGTAGGACCATGTTTATCAGCTGCCAGAAGTTATATTATAGGTAATTGACGTCTGTCTAAACCATTGTATCACTTCATTTCCATTTTCGCAACTTTCTAAGACCAAATGGATAGCCTAAAATAAACCATTACAATATTACAATTTCATAGATCGTAAGTATATTGTCCTTTACGGTGAAGCGGATATCAAAGCCACAAAATTCAAAACCATAGATACGCTGTGGATCCTTCTGGTATGCCGGGCGTGGATCATGGGCAAGCACACCCATCAGAGCTTCTCTCCGGTCCTCCGGTATCAGTCTGAGCCACTGTTCCGGGAAAATAACCTCCAAGGAATAATCCTTCACCGGGTCGGCAAAACCTCCCACAGCCTCCGGGTGACTGTCTGTATACGCAAGATAGGGCTTGATGTCATAGATTGGGGTCTTATCCATCAAATCAGCCCCTGACACATGCAATACCGGTCCATTCTCGGTATATAACTCCACCTGCTCTAATCTGACACAGGAAAGTCCGATGGAATTCGGTCGAAAAGGCGATCTGGTCGCAAAGACTCCCATTCGCTTGATGCCGCCAAGTCTTGGTGGTCGTACCATTGGAGACCAGGTATCCCTCATCGTCTCTGAGAACGCCCAGATCAGCCAGATATGAGTAAAGCCTTCCATCCCCCGGAATGCCTCCGCATTGCGATATTCCGGCTCGAATACAATGGTAGCCTTCAGATCCTCGACTATCCCGCTCTGCCTCGGAATTCCGAACTTGGTCGGAAAATCCGTATGAATATGGGCAATTACTTTCATAGAATGCTTCGCCGTTATGTCATCATTCTGTATCAAGTGATCCTTCTTCGGTTTACGATAATCCTTATACTCTGCCATATAATTTACTCCTGTACCCAATTTTCATAAACCTATTTTATAGCAAATCCAAGCAGGTGTCCATCATATTTGATATTCGAGATTATATTACGTGGAATTATGGCAGCTCTCCTTTTATCGGATCCGGTTGAGATAGACTTGTAATCCTCCATTCCCCTTGCAGATACTCCAGTGTCCAGAATACATTTTTTGTACACCATTTATCACCCAGATAGGATTGAAGAAGAATGGCTTTTCTCTCCCCATCATCGGTATCAATCAGCTCCATGGCACTTCCCTGATACAGAACCTCAACACCCTCGGTATCCGGATTAAACAGGTGATCCATCTCATCGAACCTCTCCCCATTATCGTAAGCGTAGCTCTGGGTTGTTATAATTCCATGATAGTTACAGTCCGGCTGATCGATGCTCACTGTCGTATCATCTATCTTCTTCATAGCTAAAGGTAAATATAACATATCATCCGGTTCACCGTTCATCTGATCGGAATAAAACGGGATATCCATGGCCTCATATCCACCTGACTTAAGAGTATGGATTGTCAGAAACAAATTGGTGCATTTTGTGCTCATAGAGAACTGCTCGAATATAATCTCCCTTACCCCGTCTCCGGTCAGATCCACTGCCTCTGTATGATAGAATAATCCCCATTGCCGGTCTGATAGCAAGAGAGTGGTCCCATTGCCGAAATGAAGATAGAAGGAGCTGATGTCGGAAGTACTGTCATGCTTCTTATAGACACCCTGTTCACCATTCCTAGAAGGCGCACAAGCAAACATGGTAATGATAATCATCGTTCCAAACACTAACAACAATATATTATTTTTTTCTCTAAGGAACCAGTTTCTTAGCCACGGTAACATCTTTCCCTCCTTTAAGAAAAATCTACTGTCTATTGTTCCAGCTGCTCTGTAAAGTGTACCATAGCATCGGTTAACAGCCTGATATTTCTTTCGTCAAATACGGTATCAAAGGGTGTATGAATTCTTCCCAGATAGTAGCCTAGTATTGGTGCCTTTCGAACTGCCGCAATGCCAAAATACTTCCTGAATTTAATCTGGTCCGAGGGATAAAAGGTAGAGGCTGCAGAAAAATACTTCACCGTCTTATCCTTATCTGAGTTTAGACTTTCTTTCATTAAATCATATAAAACAATATCCTTTTCCATCTTTTTATTCGCAATCGCAAGAATATAATCCCCATCCGATACACAGTCAAAATTAACCACAGGCGTATCCTGTAAACTCCTACCATGCTTCTTATAGAAGACTGATGAGCCTAGTAATCCGAGCTCCTCATTGTCAAAAAAGACAAAGGCTGCTTTATTTCGATGCTCCAGCGGCAGTCTCATGGCAATCTCAATTAGTGTAATAACACCTGAGGTGTTATCATTGTATGTATTGGGATTGGCTATCCCTGCCATAATTTGATAACAGCATAATAAAACCAGTCCTAAGGTTACAAAATCACCGATTGCCTGGCTCGTAACAAGTGATACCAGATAGCCGGCAAGAGAGCCGCTTCCAAGTATCAGCGCAGTCAATATTAATTGGTAGATAATATAGAAAAACATATTTCTTGGTGTTATAAAGTTAGGAAGAGGTATCACAGCACAGGTATCATAATGCGCCGTATAGATAACCCTTGCTTTCTCGATATCACCAACCACAATATTCCTGCTCCGAGCCAGGCCACCTTGTTCGACCTTAACCGAATATCCTTGGTCTTCAAATACCTCCTTGGTTCGCTTGATAAACTCGGTCTTCTGTCTTCTATTTTTACGAACTAAGTACCTCCAGATAATCTCCTTCGAATACTCTCTTAAATTCCTATCTAGCATGTAATAAGCCCCCATACCTTCTCCAGCCTCATAGCCGATTATGATATCTTCTCATAAATCTTAACCTATATTCAAAGCAATAGCAACCAAAGAAAATGCATTGATCTTCGTTGCATCATTCTCTGCTGATGGGATTTCCAGTGGTAAGCGTTCTATATGGGTACCATTAACTGCCGTATAAAAGCATTTTCCTATCCATTCGACAATTCTTCCGTGATTCTTCCAATTAAGAATTGCTTAAACGGATCTTCCTCCTTCTCTATCTGCACCACGCCCTCTGTGGAGAGAAGCATATCATACGGAGTCTCCTTCGTATAGGGAAGCCATTTCGGCATGTCGCTGCCGTCAGCATCCTTTCCGTTCGGATCACCATTCTTAATAAAGTTCGCCCAGTAATTACACATCAGACGCGCAAGATCATAATGCTTCCCGGTAAAAGGTCTCCAGCTTTTTGCCAGAGTCTCAAAGAAGAACCACAGATCCACCGAGTGAAAATTACCTGCATTATCCCATCCCGGAATATCAGCATCAAAGCGGTAGTAAAAGTTCTTCTGTGGATTGTCAGACTCTTGATTACGTAAAAACACACTCTTTACAGTACATTCAATACCGCTGACTGCTGCGTAATTATGATTCTTATCCTTTGCCCAGGCTTCCGGAAAGCGCAGGAACTCCTCCGCATAGGAGCCAAAAATATCCTTCGCTCTTTGCTGAAGCTCAGTGTCATCCTGTGCGCGTATGACATTCAAAAACTCCTCGGAAGTATTACCTGACATCACAGGAACCATTGTCTGCTTATGTTCCATATAAAGCTGAATCGGATCTCCGACGCAGAACCTTCCGTCGATAACCGTTCCCATCCATTCATGCTTCTCTCTGAATTTACCATACATATCACGAAGATGGAATGCATCCAGCTGTCTAGCTTCCTTCAAATTCTTCACCCCGATAAATTCAAAGAACTTCTCACCAAGCTTTTCCGCCTCTGATAGCTGTCTCGGAAAACCGATCCCTCTCTCCTTGTATGGACTTCGAATCATAGCACTTTGGATCACCGCCCGCTGGAATAGCCCAAAATTATCCGGACAGGTCATCTGGGACAGTACACTGCCTCCTCCGGCAGACTGACCTGCTATCGTTATATTATTCGGATCGCCACCAAATTCCTGAATGTTTCTTATGACCCACTTCAAGCCTGCCTGTTGATCCAGATTGCCGAAATTCGTCGGTGCCTCTGGCTGCTCCTTTGTAATTTCCGGATGGGACAGAAAACCGAATACGTTAATCCTATAATTCACGGTAACAACCACAACACCACGTCTGGCAAGTCTCTCCCCATCGAATTCCATCTCTGCAGGATATCCCCATTGCAATGCACCGCCAAAAAACCATACCACTACAGGTTGCTTTTCATCCTTTTTTTTCGCACCGGTCCAAACATTAAGGTAAAGGCAGTCCTCACTCATTGCAATGTCCGGATCCACATGCCATTCACGTATATATACATCATCACCGATGCCCGGTGTATCCTGCACAGAGATAGGGGCAAATCGATATGCTTCTAAGACTCCCTCCCAATTATGACAAGGCTGCGGAGCGCGCCATCTGTTTTCTCCGATTGGTGGCGCTGCAAATGGAATTCCTTTAAAGGCCGTAATTCTTGGATCTGCAGCTTCGATCCCTTTCACCATACCATTCTCAGTCATAGCTGTTCTAATCATTTCAAATCCTCCATCCTTCATTTTTCTTTTTGCCTACTATTATTGACTCTCCGAGTTTGTAAATCGTTTTACCATTCATTATTATTATATTGCCTTTTTTCACCAATGTCAACCAAATGCATGCCTTCAAGATCACTGTTGTCATGATAAGCAAAGGGTAAAAAGAAGGCTCCAATAATGATTTTAAGATCAATCATTATTGGAGCCTATTCGTTTCCTATTCATATAATTAATTACATGATTTACTTCGAATTACTCAAAGCGGTAATCTACTCACCGATTCACGTTCTACGATCTGGCAAGGCATTCTGACTACCTCCGAATTATTACCCTCCGAATCCTCATCTTCAATCATCCTTAGTACTATATCAGCTGATTCTCTTCCAATATCTCTAAGTCTAAGATTATTTGTTGTTAGCTTTGGCCGCAAATACTCCGATATTTCCTTGTTATCATAACCAACCACCGAGACATCCTGCCCTATCTTTATATCCTGTTCATAGAGATAATCATAGACTCCTGCTGCCATTGTATCGTTCATACAGAAAATAGCAGTAACGCCTTCTGCCGTCAGCTTCTGTGCCCCCTCATAACCGGACTCCCTCGTCCAATTACCATATCTAATCCAGTCAGGATTAAATAATATCTGTTCTTCGAATAAAGCACGCTGATATCCCAGGCTTCGCTTTTGTGTATGGAGATTATCCTCGGTACCGGCAATCAGGCCAATTTTCCGATGACCCATAGCGATCAGATATTTGGTCATATCATATCCACCCTTCTCATCATCGAGTACAACCGACGGAAATTTGGACGTTTTAGAAATGGCATAAACCACAATAGCAGGAATATCAAAACTATCCGGAAAACAATTAATGATCCGACAATGACCGGCAACATACATAATTCCATCGACTTTAATTGATAACAGCTCACGAATTGAGGGCTGAAGTACCGACTGTAATTTGTTCTCATCATCATACCACGTATCCTGCCATTTGTCATAAAGCCGCATGTTTAGTAGAATGGTTCGATAATTATTATCCTCACAATATGCCATGATAGCTTCAACAATGGGTGTGGTACTAAATTCATTCAGGTCCTCAACAATAATTCCTATAATTCTTGTCTTTTGCTTTCGCATTCCTTGAGCAAAATAATTCGGTTGATAGCCCGTCTGTCTCACAACTTCCAGTACTCTCTGTCTGGTTTCTTCGCTTACCTTCGGTTTACCATTCAATATATTAGATATGGTGGACGCAGAGACATCGCACATCTTTGCTATTTCTTTTAAAGTAACCAAGATTTTTAGACCCCTTCTTCGATATAATCTGTTAGTAAAAACGTTTTATATAATAAATACTATAAATACGCTAATTCTGCAATATGCAAATAGCGTATTTGCTCCTCATAAATTGCTAATTTCCAAAGACACACTAATTCAATCATATACAGATTGTATTTTATTCCCTTCTCTTTAATAAGGAATCATAATACTTGATTGCTCTTCGGAATTGCTAAGCTTAAGATCAATAACAAAAATGATATTAACATAAAGTACCAAAAAACTCAATTTATTTTATTTGCACCTCTCAACATCATTATCCTGATCCATCAGCATTTCAATCGTGTTCTAATATCTTATATCAAAGTATGTACAACACCCAACTATTTTATATCTCTTTTACCATAGCATATTGAATAATATCCGTACCCGGTAAAACATCCTCTGAGATCACTTTAAAACCGAGCTTATTATAGAAGGATACATTCCTTACACTATGCGTCTCAAGATAACAATCATGACCCTTCTCTTCTGCCAATTTAAGCACCGGAAGCATCAATTTTCTACCATATCCCTGGCCCTGCTTATCAGGATCAACCCCAAGTAATATTACATATTGATGATTACCCTTCATCAACCTTTTATGTGTTTCTAATGTAAATCGATCAAATTCATTAAATCTCTTCCCCGCATCCGAACCAATCTTCATCAGTGGTATTATTCCTGATCTTATTGATCTTATCAAATTAAACTTATAGTTTTTAAATTCTGTAAATAAAATGATGCCTTCCTTTTCCTTGGAATACGCATACGCCTCGGCATATAGAATTGAATATGTCATTAAGAACTTAAGAAACGTCTTTATATTTTCGTAATTCAACTTATCCGCTAAAATGTGCTGAAACATCGGATAGTCATAGAAAGCCTTCGCCATGCAATCCGTACTCTCATCAATATCTTCCTTCCCCAGCCTATATAAACTATTCATACTCACTCATCCTTTATCATTATTTTATCACACCATATATTACCATATTTTAAGCACTCCGAATAGTATAAATATGAACAAATTAACTATCTATATATTTCTCTTTGACTTCAATTTTCTCATTCCTATGTAAATTACCCCTTAAACTCTCTGCATAAACTGCAGTGAAATTCAAGGGGTAATTGTAGGATGCTCATATAACTTTAGAGGGCAGAACTATTGTCTTTAATAAGACTTCTCTCTCTGTAATAATATTACATTAAACGGTTTTCACGCTTTATTTTGTCACCCTAATATACTTTCTTACCATTTTACCAATTTGAATTAAAATGGATGGAATGATCGCTAATAAATAAATCATTCCAATTTGATTACCGGTTAAATCCGATACAGCAAAAACTCTTTTCAGGATAGGGATGAAAAGAACTGAATTCAAAAAGAGCACACCCATAAGAAATGCCAGTAAGCTATATTTATTCTTTGAAAAGCCAATTTGGAATATCGATTGTCCACTTCGACAATTAAAGCCATGGAATAATCTTGCCATGGTTAAGGTAGCAAAGGCCATGGTACTCGCTACAGCCTCATTTCCACCTATAAAACCAATATAAAATGCAGTCATGGTACTAACAGCGATTAATCCTCCCTGAAGGAGCAACGTTAATAAAAAGTCCTTTGTCAGAATACCGGTCTTTGGATCCCTTGGCTTCTGAGATAGGAGATTATCCTCCGGAGGCTCCATCCCGATTGCAATGGCCGGCAGCGAGTCCGTCAGAAGATTCATAAATAGCAGGTGTACCGGTTTAAACGGAACCGGCAATGCCATGATCGAGGTATATAATACGGTTAAAATTCCTGCCATATTTCCTGAGAGCAAAAACTGGATTGCATTTTTGATATTACGATAAACATTTCTACCATTTGCAACCGCCTTAATAATGGTCGCGAAATTATCATCCGATAATATCATCGCCGCAGCATCCTTTGATACCTCTGTGCCGGTAATCCCCATTGACACACCAATATCTGCTTTCTTCAGAGCAGGTGCATCATTGACACCATCACCGGTCATTGCTACTATTTTCCCTTTTCTCTGCCATGCCGTGACAATACGAATTTTATTCTCGGGGGAAACGCGGGCATATACATGGATATCCTCGATCTTACGATCAAGCTCTTCCTCCGTCATAGCATCCAGCTCTGCTCCGGTGTAGGCCAGACCTCCTTCCTCAAATATCCCTATTTGCTTGGCAATAGCAACTGCTGTGATTTTATGGTCCCCCGTAATCATAACCGTACGAATCCCGGCACGCTTGGCATCCGCCACAGCAGTCTTTGATTCCTCTCTCGGAGGATCTATCATAGAAATTAAACCAATAAAAATGTAATCCTTCTCATTCTCAAAGGTAAGCAAGTCATCCTGTCCTACCTCTTTGTAGGCAAAGGCCAGAACACGTAAGCCATTCTCAGAAAAGCTCCGATTCCTTTCCTGAATATTTCTAATGTCCTGCTTCGTGATGTCACGAACTCCTTCTGAAGTTCGGATTTTAACGGTTCGATCCAGAAGAACATCCAAAGCACCCTTTGTTAATATCGTCGGAATCCCTCTCAGCTCGTATTTGGTGCTCATTAGTTTACGTTCTGAATCAAAGGGCAGCTCCTCCAGTCTTGGCATCATTTCACGGATTTCCTCGTCCATTACCTGAACCTTACGCGCCATCTCCAGCAATGCATATTCTGTCGGATCACCAATTGCTACGCCATTGTGAAAGGATGCATCATTCGTTAGAATTGCATCATAGAGAAGATATCGATGTAATTGGTTTTTCAGATCGATCTCATCAAAGTTTAGCGTCTCCTCCCCGATATAAATCTGCTGAACCGTCATTTTATTCTGGGTAAGCGTACCGGTCTTATCCGAGCAGACGACAGATACTGACCCAAGGCTTTCTACCGCCTTCAATTCTTTTATGATTGCTTGCTCCTTAGCCATCTTCTGAGTTCCAATTGCCTGTACGATGGTGACAATCGAGCCTAGTGCCTCAGGAATAGCCGCTACTGCTAATGCCACAGCGAACATCATTGCATCCAGAAAAGGCATCTGGCGATAGATACTCAACGCAAAAACCAATCCACTAATTATCATAATAATCAGTGCTAACTTCTTACTGAAATTATCCAGACTGATTTGTAGGGGAGTCTTTTTCTCCGTAGTGGCATTCATCATTCCTGCGATCTTTCCGATCTCGGTATTCATACCTGTCTCAGTAACGAGAACATTGGCACGCCCATAGGTAACGAGACTTCCCGAATAGACCATATTAACCCGGTCTCCCAGGGCAACCTCTTGTGTGATTACTTCATCACTCTTATCCACATTGGTGGATTCTCCGGTTAATGAGCTTTCATTCACCTGCAAAGAATAGTTATTAAGAATTCTACCGTCTGCTGCCACCAGGTCGCCGGCTTCCAGTAATAAAATATCACCCGGGACAACCTCTCTGGATGGGAGCTCAACCTTCTTTCCATCTCTTAATACCTTTGCATTCGGAGACGATAATAGCTTTAAGCTTTCTAAAGATTTCTCTGCCTTTATATGTTGAATGGTCCCAAGTAAAGCATTTAGGATGATTACGGACACGATAACGATGGTGCTCTCAATATGTGCTGAAAACATAGATATCACTGCTGCCACAATCAATATAATGACCAGCATATCTTTGAATTGTTCCAAAAACACCCGAAATGCACTTTTCTTCTTTGCCTCCTGTAATGCATTTTCACCTACTTCACTTCGAATCCTTGTTGCTTGCTCCGAGGTCAAACCCTCCTGAGAGACCTTTTGCTCCTGTAGAATCTCTTCTTTTGTCATCTTATACCACTGCTGCATTCGTTTCCTCCTCTTGTTTGTGTAAACCGGAAGAAACACGCTTCGCGAGTTTCTCCGGTTATCGCGGACTTGCTCGTATCACTTCAAATAAACTTGAATGATACTTCGCTTCGCCTCCGCGTAAATAAAAAAAGACTTTTCAACGCTCTATTTCAAAACATGTGAAATAGATAACTGAAAAGTCTTGTAACCAAAATCATGGCATGCATACCCAGGTTTCTAAACCGCGACTGTTGAGTGATGCATTTAAACTACTCCCTATACAGGTATATATTATGTTATTAACTTGTTTGATCATTGTAATGGATTCATGCCATTCTGTCAATGTCCAAGTTTATCCAATAGCAATCCATTTGTTAACGTTCAATAAAGATACCGTTTGAGCCTAGTGCTGCTTTGATGTGTTTAATACAAAGCTCATTTTATTCGGTTAATCTCCCATACCTTTGAATGGCACGGCAAACAGATGCCGTAATTACAGCGGCTATAACAGCCTCTGGTAATCCATTTGTAAAAATGATTACCAATACTGCTTTATACACTACCTCTGTAGCTAGATTACATGCTTTGCCATAAGCATCTCGAAACAAAAAATAAATTAAGTTCATAACAAAAATCGTATTTGTCATTGAGCCAATAATTCCACTGATACTTAGTGAGAGCATTCTCCTCTTTCCTTTCAGAAACTTATCAAGCAACTTATAGGTATAGTAAGGGAAAATCCCTACCAGAATACGTGGAAGAAATGCTATAATGAGCGCAGCCCAGCTACCCCCGTCTGTTCCAGGTACCTGTATCGCAGGAGAAAATGCAAACGATAAAAGCGTTGGTGTAAATGTATTATTATAGATGCTAGTCAAACCGAAAACAAAACCCAGTAAAGCTCCTGTAATAGGGCCAAGTAAAATGGAGCCGATAATCACAGGAACATGGATTATTGTAGCCTTTATCAATGGAAGTTGTATGTATCCGATTGCTGTAAAATTTAAGAGTAAGATAATAGCTCCAAATAAAGCAGTTAGTATCATTTTTTTAGTACTTACTTGAATATTCAATGTAATTCCTCTTTTCTATAAGGTGTACTCTTATATTGCATCACTAAGCCCTCAAGCAACAAATCAGGTTCATAATTCAATGAGAGAGAAAGATGTGGTATTATAACATCTGCATTACCTCCTGTGATGATAACACCCACCTCTTTATTCATTTCCCGCTGTATTCGCATTACCAAGCCTTCTAATTGAGCCGCTGTCCCGAATACCGCCCCTGACAACATGCATTCCACTGTGTTTTTCCCTATCACTGAATTAGGCGCAGAAATAGTTATTGGTTGTAATAGCGAAGTTTTTTCTGCAAGCGCCTGTATACCAGTCAGTACTCCTGGCAAAATGACTCCTCCGATAAATGCTCCCGATTCATCGATTACATTAAGGGTAGTTGCAGTTCCACAATCGATAACAATAAAAGGTGGTTCATACTTCGCCAGTGCTCCCTGACAGCACAATAAGCGGTCTGTTCCTAGAATTCCTGTATATGCAGAACAGTCAAATCCCCATTCGGTTTTATCAGAAATATATAAAAGTTTTATAGAAAAAATGCTTTTCAGAGCCTTTTGCAGTAAAGGTGTTTTTTCAGGAACAACTGATGACAAAACACATCCTGTAATTTGCCCAATTGACAATTCATTGTTTTCCAACAGTGTATAACATAATTTCTTAATATCCTCCTGCTCTGATAATCCGGTAATAGGAAAACGTTTCAAGGAAATAATTTGATGATCGAATAAACCATATGTCAAACTTGTATTTCCGATATTAAATAGTAAAATCATTGGCAGTACCCCTGTAAAGTATCATTAATAACTTGTAAAATCTCATCAACATCTGCAAGTGCTCCTTTGCCAAGCTCTCCATCAGCCAGTCTGGCCTCCCTCGGTTCAATAAATTGATAACCACACTTTTTTAGTTTTTGAATATTTTCCTGTACAATTGGATTCTCCCACATCCTTGTATTCATGGCAGGAGCAATCATCATTGGAATTCCCTTCATGGCAAGAGCAACAGATGAGAGCATATCATCACCAATACCGTTTGCAATTTTTCCAATGATATTGGCTGTTGCTGGTGCAATCAGAAATAGGTCAGCTTTCTTTGACAATGAAATATGCTTGACTTCCCTCGGATAATCCAATTGAAATGCATCCATATACACCCTGTTTTTTGACAGAGTCTGTAGTGTCAATGGAGTAATAAATTCCATACTGGCCTTGGTCATAATCACATCTACATTGTAACCCATCTTTGATAAAGCGTTTGTAATGTAAGCTGCTTTATATGCTGCAATGCTCCCGGTAATTCCAAGAACAATATTTTTCCTTCTCTTTTCTTCTCCCTGACTTTTTGTATTACTCATAGTTGCTACCTTTTCCCTTCATTAGAGATATCAGAATACACCAGACGCTTACATACCTGCAGCTGACTCTCGGCCAATTCTGGAGATATTCCACTAGAGACCGCCAGAGAGCGCAGACCCTCAATCAAAAACATGATGGTGTCTGCCAAAGTGTTAATATCTTGCTCTGGTATGGACTTGCTTTGCTGACCAAACTTTAGAAGTTCCAAGATGATATCCTTTGCATTAAAGAACTGTTCTGTATAAAAATCCCTGTCCGATCTGTTTTTATGGCTAAAACAGAATTCAATCATTGCAGCATATAGGCTTTTATCCATATTGAGAAGCTTTTCCTTTTGCTCAGCGAAAAAGGAATCTATCAATTGGTTAAAATCGGTAGCATTTTCGATACTGCACTTGATCCCATTAATTTTTGCACTGTTATGTTTTATAACTACATCAATAAAAATTTCATCTACTGTTGAATAGTATAAGTAAATACCTCCTCTGCTGATATTACACTTCTCAATAATGTCCTTCATGGTCACACGGTTAAATCCTTTTTGGATAAATATTTGCTTCGCATTATCCAGAATTAATTCTCTTTTTATAGATGACTTAGACGCCATATTTTAATCATCTCCTTTAGACTTACACTATATTATTTTTGATAGCTTCCACAGAATTGTATATCCGAACGCAAAAATGACACACGTGTCATTTTTATTATATGACGCGAGTGTCATTTTTGTCAAGTTAGAAAAATGTAGATTTTTACAGTTTTATACAGCGATTGCAACTTCGAGTTACAGTTATGAACCAAACTATCTAATGCTGTTTATAGTACTCTATACACATACTCTTTATCATGTGCACTGTCCTGCATGCAGGACATGTATTTCCCAATCATTTTATATTCCTGTCTCTTCATGGGTACGTCTAACCAATTCCCCATGTTTCTGAATCTTGTATCCACTCTTTCTTTTTTCTAATACACCATCTTTACACAGCTGCTCCAATAATCGGAACAGATGACGATAGCTCATACCAATTGAACTGGACACATCTGTCAATACATCAGAAAAATAATTGTGATGTGAATTTTGCAGTATATAGGAACAAAGTCTCTGTTCCCCAGAATATAATGCTGATGCAACAAAATTATCAGCACTCTCTGACATTTTCCTTGCAAGGATAACACCAAGTTTATGGGAAAAAACGAGATTACCCTCCAGTTCTTCCTTGCATTTTTTATATTCTACAGTGACACATTCAAAATCTGAGATTGCAATAACAGTAGTTGTAGCAATACTCTGCCCTGTCAAAAGTTCAATCTCTCCTATTACACCCTCCGAAATATAGTAGCATAAAATCAGGCTTTTCCCATTTGGTGAAGTACGACATATTTTAGCATGCCCTTTGGCTACAAGTGTCAGCTTGGAAATAGAAGTTCCTTCTTCTGTAATCCTTTCTCCTGCCTCATACCTTACACATGTACAATCACTCACTGATATATTCTGTAAACCATACACCTTTAGTATGGCTATATGCTCTGCTGTAAACGGAATCTTCTTCATGTATAATCACCCTTCTCAATTATATCAGACTATAGTAAAAATACTATGACAAATGTCCTATCTGTTTTTCATGCAAATAATGTATTCTTCGAATAGGAGGTGTTTAACTATGTATCAATTATTAGCTTTATTAACGGGTGTCACATTATCCATCATGGTATCGATAAATGGAAACCTGTCAGATCAGTATGGTGTATTCCTTGCTGCAGTCATTATTCATGTGGTTGGTTCTCTGTCTGCTTTCCTTCTTTGCTTGATTCAGAAAGAGAAGAAGCCTCTTTTTACTCACCATCCAAAATGGATTTATCTCGGCGGTGCCATTGGTGTATTTACAACTGTGTTTAATAACTTTGCTTTCGGTTATATCAGTGTAACAAGTATTGTTGCTTTAGGCTTATTAGGACAGTCCGTCACTTCTCTTTTCATCGATACATTCGGTCTGTTCGGGATGAAAAAGCAATCATTTAATAAGAGTTCCATTCTTGGATTTGCCGTCTCTTTTATTGGAATACTGTTAATGGTGGATCAAACTATTGCAGGATCCATAATCGCTGTCTGCATCTCTCTTTGTTCCGGTATCTCTGTTGTTCTGTCCAGAACCGTGAATGCACGTCTATCTGAAAAAACTGGTGCACTTCGTGGTTCACTAGTAAATCATCTTATAGGCTTACCTGTCACCATTATTGTTGCACTTCTTGCCAGACAGGTTTCTCCCGTTTCCTCGATTTCCACTTTTCATCCGTGGATCTATTTTGGTGGCATACTCGGTGTAGCAGTCGTCCTTCTTTGTAATTTTACAGTTCCAAGGGTATCTGCATTTCACCTAACCCTACTTACTTTTGTTGGTCAGATGTTTACCGGAATTCTATTGGATCTAATACTTAGAGATAACTTTTCAAATGCTTCTTTTGTCGGTGGAATTGTCATTGTTTCCGGAATTGCAATAAACCTTATTGCCGAAAGAATTCATACCTATAAGAATGAGAAGGAACGTGCTTACTGGTCCGAAATCAAACGTGTAGAAGAAGAACATCGCAAAGATCTTCTGAAAATATATGAAGAACAGCAAAGACATGATATCATTGTAAACGGTAGATAGTGGGTACTCCACTATCTACCGTTTACCTCAGAAAACAACTTACTAAAATAAAAAGGACTATATCTGGCGATATCCGATAATTCACATAAATTAATTTTTTCGTAGATGTGGGCATCAACATAAGCCAACACCTTCTCCAATATACCTCGATCCATATACATTCACCTCACTATTTGCTGCCAGCAACATAGTCATTATACCATTGCGTTTATCAACTTTCTTGACCTCATATATCATAAATCAATGAAAGAAAGTGATCCCATGCCTGTTTATCACTGTGTTTTCCTTCGCCTTTTTTACGACTGCGTATTTAATTGACTTTTCTTACTTTCTATAGATCTGTAATAAATATACATCTACTTAATAAACATAAACCAATGGGAAGTGCTATGGGGTGTCCGGAAACATATTGTTATATGAAGCATGGGCACATTATGCCCTTTCTTTATCTTTAACAAATCCATGATTACAGTTTTCACATATTATCAACAAATCATCGGTCTCATCATTCTTTGCTACACTAAGCTGCCTACTACCACAGTTTTTACATTCAATTCCATCAATAGGATCAAAATACTTCTCTAATAAATTCTCAAAAGAAGAAACGACAGCAGTTGTAATAGACAAACAAATTGAAGCTTCGTGTATTGTTCTTGATGATGAGTGAGTAATAGTATTAGAAAAATCCCATGCACTATTAAGTATATTCCTTATATGTTTACGTACTTCTGCATTTTCTGAACCACTAAGGTATTTATGTAGGATTAAATCTCCACGATTTTTTACATCCGACTTTTTATATTGTTCTTCCCCTTCAAAGCTATCAATTTCATAAATGTAACCAATTAATTCAATTAAGGTTTCTCTACACATTACACCTATTGTTTGAATTTCTTCAATTTCCACGGCTTCCTGTAACCTTTCGGATGCTAAGTATAGTTTTCTCTTCAAGTTAATAGAAATTTCTGCTCCATGAGATATCTCATCGATAAATTTATCTGGCTTACTATACTCATCATTATTAAGTCTCAGCATAAGACCTAAATGAAAAGAAAAGACCTCGTCAGTAGAAAAATAATATGCTGTGTCTTGAGGATAAAGATTCATTGGTAAATCTCCTTGAGCAACCCACCAAGAACCATCGTTATCAGTTTTTACATTCCAAATTGTTATATCAAAACCTAGTTCGTTATATGACTGCTCTGGTTTTGAATGAATTACTTTAGCTTCACCTTTGCATTGCCATTCTACGTATTCCTCTACCTGTTTTTTAATATCTATATTTGACATATATCTCCCCTTAGAATCAAATTTGTGCCCATATTTCATATAACTAAATGTTCTTGACTATTTACCAACTTCTCATTATTCCGCTTACAAGATTGTATTATACAATGCCAATATGGCAATACTCCCGAAAAAGGAGTTAATCATATGCAATCAAACAAAACATGTAAATTAGTTGAACAGTACTTAGCATATCTTGTTACAATTAAAGGTCGCAGCAAGAATACCATATTGGAATATCGTTTGGATCTTTTGCAATTCTTTCACTTTATTGATGTTAGTCGCTCCCTAAATCAATCAGATTTTCAATATGTAAATATTGAATTTATTAATTCGATTACGCTTGGTGATATGTATGCATTTCTAGCCTATTGTCAAGAAACACTTCATTCGTCACCTGGTACGAGGACAAGGAAAATTGTTTCCATCCGTCAGTTCTGGAAGTATCTTAAAACCAAAGCACATCTTATAAATAATAACATTGCCGAAGAATTAGAAACTCCTAAACAACCTAAGCGAATAGTCAGATGCCTGACACTGGAAGAATCGGTACGTTTGTTAATCGAATCAAGCTCAAGTTCTGTTCGCGATAATTGCATTATTACAATCTTTCTGAACTGTGCGTTACGGCTATCAGAACTAGCATCAATAAATCTCGATCAGGTCAACTCTGATGTCTTATCCGTTGTCGGTAAGGGTAATAAGGAACGGAAAATTTTTATTACTCCAGCTGTCAAACAATCGATTACAAAATGGCTCAGTATCCGAAATTCAATAGCTGTTGATAACAATGCTCTTTTTATTTCACGTAATGGAGGGCGTTTGACAACAAGAGCCATACAAAACGTAGTAAAAAAGCATATTGTTGCTGCTGGAATAAATCCAGAAGGTTTGTCCACGCATAAACTCAGGCATACCGCAGCTACTCTAATGTACAAATATGGGCGTGTAGACATTCGTTCTTTGCAGCAACTTCTCGGACATGAAAGTATTGCAACAACGGAGATCTATACACATGTAGATGAGAGTCAATTACAAGCTGCTGTAAATTCCAATCCTTTAGCCATGATGTTCAACTGAATATCATGGCATTCTAAAAATAATGAGAAGCCCCTGAGCGGCTACCTAAGCCATTGCTTTTCAATTCTTAATGAACCCTCAGCCCAACAATTAAACATAGCACTAAACTGCTAGCGCAGTGGTTCGTAAGCTGGAGTCGGGTGCCTTTTGGCTCTTTTTTCCATTGTATCACTTTGAAAACAAAGCGTAAACCTTTAAAATAGAGTCTCAAACTACTTTAAAGGAGATCATACATTATGACAAATGAAGAAATACTGCAAAAACTAGAGGAGGAAATTCACCTCCGTGGATTT
>JAEZKA010000106.1 GCA_023436225.1 Bacillota bacterium | reverse complement strand
TCAACATCACTTATAAGGGGCGGCCTTACAGTAAGTCACCCTAGGCAGAACATCACCCCTGCTGTAGCGGATTGCAGGTACAGGGCACCGCTATCTCCCCGGCTGCACGGAAATTTTATGACAAATTAATAATTCTAGCCTTTATGCTATCTCTTTCAAAAATATCTGTTGCAAAAAAGCTGTATGCCAAGTATAAAACATAGCAAGAGGATTGTCAACCCTCAAGCATTCCCTTTTTCCTCAAGCTTTTCCTTCTTATTGCGAATTCGCAGCTCTTGAAAGAAATCCTGTAACACCTTCGTACATTCCTTCTCCATCACTCCTGTCTCCAGCTCTACTTGATGGTTGAATTCCTTCATCTGGAGCAGATTAAGTATGGATCCGGCACATCCGGCTTTGGGATTCATGGTTCCTACGACAACCTTCTTAATACGCGCCTGCACTATGGCACCAGAGCACATCTGACATGGCTCCAGAGTAACGTACATAACGCAATCCTCCAGTCTCCAATCTCCCATTACCTTACTTGCTTTCTCAATTGCAATTAGCTCTGCATGAGCCAGTGTTGTTTTCTTGGTGTTACGCTTATTATATCCCCTTCCGATGATTTTATCCTGATATACGATAACACATCCGATCGGAACCTCGCCCAAGCGGATTGCTTTTTTTGCTTCTTTTAATGCTTCGCGCATATATTTATTATTCATTGCATCCATTATTCCTTTGCATCTGGACTAGTTACTTACTATTTGCTATAGTATTTACAGAGCTTCAATTAGCCTATTTTAACATAACAAACCGGAGGTGACAATATGCAGATCCATGGCTTTAATAAAACGACTCTTCTGGATTATCCCAGACATCTGGCTGCAACCATCTTTTTCGGAGGTTGTAACTTGCGATGCCCCTTCTGTCATAATGCTTCTCTGGTAACTGGAGCAGCTTCCCAACCGATGATTCCGGAACAGGAGGTGTTATCCTATCTCGCCAAGAGAAAGGGTATCTTAGAGGGCGTATGTATCACCGGAGGAGAGCCTACTCTAAATCCTGATCTCATACCATTCATAACAAAGATAAAAGAGCTCGGACTGAAGGTAAAGCTTGATACCAACGGAACGAACCCTCAGCTGATGAAGACTCTTGTAGCAGACAATTTGATTGACTATATTGCTATGGATATTAAAAACTCAAAGGATAAATATGCATTAACTGCCGGACTAAGCAGTTTTTCGATCGAACCCATTCTTGAAAGTGTCGACTTTCTCCTGACCTCCCCCATAGATTATGAATTCCGTACAACGATTGTAAAGGAATTCCATGACCGTGAGGATATGCTATCCATCGGTGAGTGGCTCTCCGGTGCTCAAGCTTATTTTCTGCAATCCTTTCAGGATTCAGGAGATGTTCTGCAACACGGATTACATAGTCATAACAAAGAGACGCTGGAGGAATATGTGAAGCTGCTTACTCCCATGATTCCCTCGATATCTATCCGAGGCATAGATTGATAAATCAAACACAAGGGGCAGGTATGTAAATCGAGTGTGAAGAAAGAACCACTTCCAGGTTTTGCGCCGCATCGAGGATGCAGAATGGATGTTAGATTGAGAAAGCGAGGTAAAAGCATGTTAAAATCCTATGAAACAAAACGTCTTTTGCTTAGACCATTGAATCCGGATTCAGCCCCCTTAGTATTAGCCTTTTACGAAGAAAACAAAGAGCTATTTGAACCTTGGGAGCCCAGCAGAAATCATAATTTTTACACCTTAGCCTACCAAAATGCTTTCCTGACCGCAGAGCAAAATCAGATTTCAGAAGGCAAGCTTGTTCGATTTTGGATATTTCTTAAGGAACGGCCCATGGAGCCTATCGGAACCGTGTGCTTTCAGAACCTATTAAAAGAACCCTATTACAGCTGCAGCCTCGGCTATAAATTCAGTAAAAATTATCTGAGGCAAGGCTATGCAATTGAAAGCATTCAAAAATGCGTTGAAGTAATGTTCAATGAATATCATATGCATCGGATTGATGCTTATATTAAGCCGGACAACACAGCCTCTCTGAATCTAATCAACCGGCTTTCCTTCCAGTTCGAAGGAACCTGTCATTCCTTTGCCAAAATCAACGGTAACTGGGCAGATCATATGCATTATGCCTTAATTAATGATTGCTAATGTATCAAAAGCATACCGGGGTATACCAATAGCCAAAATCACCCTGACGGAGCTCTCTTTTTCGGATTGGCTTAAAGCTATCGAAACCAAACATTTTCGCCATAAACATCTCCCGGTTATGATAAATTCCTGGTACCCCCAGAATATAACGACAACCAAAACGATCTTTCATCTTAGCAAAAATCAAATGATGATAGCAGTAGTAACCATGAATAAGGAAGCTGTTATTACTTAATGCCCATAGTTCCTTTGGTAATAAACCGATGTCTTTGGGCTCAATTTTTACACAAATCAGAATTTCATTGTCCTCAAAGGGGTAAATTCTCGGGTGTTTATCAAAGATTCCGGTTACCACCTGAGGATCAGCCACCTCCTCCGAGGCTTCCTCTCTAGCCCCTTCCACACTTGCTTCCGTAGCTTCTGTACTTGCTTTCGTACTTGCTTTCGTACTTTCTTCTATCGCTTCCAGCTTAATTTCTTCTGAAGCAAGGCTAATCTCATCCGATACTTCTCCCGCGTCTGAGTGTTCCTCGGGTAATGTCATCTCCTGTGCTTGTGCAAAAGTATCGATAGCCTTAATCGATGCCGCCTGTGTGGTTTCCTCAGGTGTCCCTGCAAGCTTTATGTCTCCGGCTTCCTCATTACTTCTCCGGCCATATGTCAATTCCACCTTCTCTGGCCTCGCCTCAGCCTTCGAGACGCCCGCCATATAATAAGCCTCCGGCTTCTGCAACCGTTCGATGGTCTTAAACCCCCTTGGCAGCTTATATTTAGGGATCAAAAGCTCCTCCTCAAGCGTCAATTTCGGCGTTCTGTCACTCTTAGGTTTGAGAGCCTCCTGTACTTCACTTGCTAGAATTGGTTTATCATCCCATTCTGTAGCAAAGAATATGTTATCATTTAGAAACAACAGTACGCCTCCCATATCTGACAATGAATATCCTGATTTCATAATATTATTTTCCTCTGTAACCAGCTTACTGTCCATTATCTGATTCTTGAGTAAGGTATCTCCCAGATAGATTAGTTCCAGCTCAGAGTGCTTCCTTTGCAGTAAGTAAGTAGGAAAGATACTGTCGAGTTGACCGAGCAGCTGCATATGCAGGGTTATTTTACATTGTCCGTCCTTCGCTTCCACCCGGGCAAAACCCACATTCTTTTTCTTCACTCCGTTTTCATATTGATACATGTAAGAAACCATTCTTTTATAATCAGCCACACTCATTCCCTCTCTTTCCAGATCCCTATTGGCTTGTTTCATAATTCTATTCAATATATTCCTTCTATGTTATCATTATTCCAATGAGGCCCCGTTCGGATGGACATTTGAAAAAATAACGGACATTCTTCTGCTATATGCTTACTTCAAACTGTAAAGTTCAAATTAAGGCACACATAACAGAAACCTGTCCGTCAATGCATTACTGGAAGTATTTAATTACTATATACTCGTTACATAATTATTTCTTTGTGGAAATCCTGAAGTGATTTTACACCTACATGACTATTCTTCACCGCCATGATACCTGCGATTGTAGCCCTTGCGGCTGCCATTGTTGTTACATAGCTAATCTTACCTTTGATTGCGGCCTTCCTTATATAGCTGTCATCATATGCACCCTTCTTGTCATCTGGAGTATTCACAATGATATCAATCTGTTTATTTGCAATCGCATCCAGGATATTCGGTCTTCCCTGCTGAAGTTTAAATATCTTCTCTGCCGGAATACCGTATTCTGTAATCATATCGCAGGTTCCACCGGTTGCAATGATCTTAAATCCACATTCTACAAAGCCCTTCGCCACCTCAATCAGCTCCGACTTATCGTGGTCATTTACACTGATTAATACGGTTCCGTTCTCAGGAAGCTTTGTCTTCGTTGCCTCCTGCGCTTTATAGAAGGCTTCTCCGAAGGTCTTAGCCAGCCCCAGCACCTCGCCGGTGGAGCGCATCTCCGGTCCCAAAAGAGGATCAACCTCAGGGAACATATTGAAGGGGAACACCGCTTCCTTGACACCGTAGTGAGTAAACCTGCTTTCTTTTAAACCTGCTATCGGGGAAGCCTTACCGGTCAGTTTACTTGTAATAATCTCAGTTGCCAGCTTCACCATCTGGATATTGCACACCTTTGATACCAGCGGTACCGTCCGTGATGCTCTCGGGTTCGCCTCAAGAACATACACGTTTCCTTTCTCAATCGCATATTGCATATTCATCAGACCACAAACCTTCATTTCCTTTGCAATCTTCATGGTATATTCTTTAATCGTTTTTATGTTCTCGTCACTGATATTGAGAGAGGGAATAACACAAGCGGAGTCCCCAGAGTGAATACCCGCCAGCTCGATATGCTCCATAACAGCCGGTACAAAGGCATCCACGCCATCACTGATGGCATCGGCTTCACACTCAAGAGCATTATTTAAGAAGCGGTCAATCAGGATCGGTCTGTCAGGTGTAACTCCAACAGCCGCCTTCATATATTTATCAAGACTTTCATCATCATGTACGATTTCCATACCGCGTCCGCCAAGCACATAGGAGGGGCGAACCATAACCGGGTATCCGATCTTCGTTGCGATTGCAAGTGCCTCCTCAACATTAACAGCCATACCTGATTCCGGCATTGGGATATTCAATGTATCCATCATCTCACGGAAACGATCTCTGTCCTCAGCAAGGTCAATAGTCTCCGGGGTGGTTCCCAGGATCGTAACACCATATTTCTTTAATTCTGCTGCCAGATTGAGTGGTGTCTGACCACCGAATTGAGCAATGACACCCAGCGGCTTCTCCTTCTCATAGATACTCAATACATCCTCCAAGGTAAGAGACTCAAAATACAATTTATCCGAGGTATCATAATCCGTGGATACCGTCTCGGGGTTGCAATTTACGATGATGGTCTCAAATCCCTGTTCCTTCAGTGCAAGCGCTGCATGCACACAGCAATAATCAAATTCGATGCCCTGGCCGATACGATTCGGACCACCACCAAGAATCATTACCTTAGGTCGATCGGAACAAGGAGAATGATCCGTCTTCAAATGATAGGTAGAGTAATAGTATGCTGCATCCTTCGTTCCACTTACATGCACTCCCTCCCATGCTTCCTTGATCCCTACAGCATTTCTTGCCTCACGGATCTTTGCTTCATCAATTTTCAGAAGCTTGCTGAGATATTTATCAGAAAAGCCGTTCAGCTTTGCACTCCTTAGTACTCCTACCGGCGGAACATCTCCCTGGTAAGCCTTCAGGGCTTCTTCTTCGAATACCAGTTCCTCCATTTGCTCAAGGAAGTAGTGCTTAATTTTCGTCAGTGCATGTAGCTCTTCGATTGTAGCTCCTTTTCTTAAGGCTTCGTACAGAATAAACTGTCTTTCACTGGAGGGAATATGAAGCATATTCAGAAGCTCCTGCTTCGACTTAGAGGCAAAATCCTTTGCATAGCCAAGACCGAAGCGACCGGTCTCCAAGCTGCGAATGGCTTTCTGGAAAGCTTCCTTATAGGTCTTGCCGATGCTCATTACCTCCCCGACTGCTTTCATCTGCGTACCCAGCTTATCCTCAGAACCCTTGAATTTCTCGAAGGCCCAACGGGCGAATTTGATTACGATATAATCTCCATCTGGAACATACTTATCCAGAGTGCCGTATTTACCGCATGGGATATCGCACAAATCCAGACCACAGGCCAGCATTGCTGACACCAATGCAATCGGGAAGCCCGTTGCCTTTGAAGCAAGTGCGGAAGAGCGGGAGGTTCTTGGATTGATCTCGATTACGCAGATCCTTCCGGTCTTTGGATCATGAGCAAACTGTACATTCGTTCCTCCGATAACCTGGATGGCATCCACTATCTTATAGGCCTGTCTCTGTAATTCCTTCTGTACATCTTCGGCGATGGTAAGCATCGGAGCCGAGCAGAAGGAGTCTCCGGTATGAACACCCATGGGATCAATATTCTCGATAAAGCATACGGTAATCATCTTGCCGGTTGAGTCACGAACTACCTCCAGCTCTAACTCCTCCCAACCAAGCACCGATTCCTCTACCAGTACCTGACCAACTAAACTAGCCTGAAGTCCTCTTGCCACAACCGTCTTTAGTTCCTCTACATTATAAACCAGGCCACCACCGGCACCGCCCATCGTATAGGCTGGACGGATAACCACGGGATATCCTAGATTGTCTGCTATCGCACAGGCCTCCTCTATGGTGTAGGCCACCTCGCTCCTTGCCATCTCTATTCCCAGAGCATCCATCGCTTTCTTAAACTCGACACGGTCCTCACCACGTTCAATGGCATCTACCTGAACACCGATTACCTTAACATTATATTGATCCAGCACTCCTGCATTGGCTAATTCTGCACAAAGATTTAGACCTGATTGTCCGCCCAGATTCGGGAGCAGACCGTCGGGTCTTTCCTTTTCGATGATCTGAGTCAATCGATCCACATTGAGTGGTTCGATATAGGTTACGTCAGCTGTCCCCGGATCTGTCATAATAGTTGCAGGATTAGAATTAACCAATACAATTTCATACCCCATTTTCTTTAATGCCTTACACGCCTGAGTTCCGGAATAATCGAACTCACAAGCCTGACCAATGATAATTGGCCCTGATCCGATAATCAGTACCTTGTGAATGTCTTCTCTTTTCTTCATGACCTTAGCTCCTTTCTTCTCTATAGAAGGGAGCTAATTCTCCCTTCTGCTTTTTCGAAGAGAGATGTTATTCTCCCTTCTGACTTTATGATGGGAGATTATTTTCTCCCTTCTGCTTCTTATCAATTCATAAAACCATAAACAATGTTTGGTTCCAGCCTATAAAACAAGATGCTCTAGTATGCCAATCATATTGTTTCATTGGATTCATTACTTTCACATCTTCCGGGAGAATTTAAACGCCATTGTTTAATCGTTATAAAGTTATTACTGATCTCAAGTATAAAAATGGGCAAAAAAAATTTGCGATTTTTTCTTCTTAAGCAGCTTCTCATTCATTTTTGCTGCCAGTGTTTATTGCTATCTATCATAGTTTATAATTAATAATTATGCAACTATATGACTTATTAAATTTCGAGCGCTCATTCATAAGTATCTCTTATGCTTCATCATGTCTTGTAATGACTTGAGATAATCATAACATACAATTTATAATTATGCAATTATATTTTTATTTATAAATATTATTCATCAACAATTCCAATGATTACAGAAAAAGCCAGGAAATCTTTGTAGATTTTCCCGGCTTTTTATTCATGATAGTATTTACTTCTTCGATAACTGATTAGCCAATGCAGCAAACTGCTCCAACGTTAATGCCTCACCTCGTATATTCTCCGATATACCAAGTGCAGCTAACGCCTGCCCTACCTCCTCCTTGGAGAAGGCGATCTCAGGTGAATTATTCAGACCGTTCATCAAGGTCTTTCTCCTCTGGTTGAAGGATGCACGAATCATTCTAAATAGCAGCTTCTCATCCCTAACCTCAAGCGGCGCTTCCTTATGTAAGGTCAGATTTATCACTGCTGAGCCGACATTCGGACGTGGCATAAAGCAATTAGGAGGAACATTTGCAGCGATATATGGCTTCGCATAATATTGCACTGCCAGTGACAGGGCACCGTAATCCTTACTTCCCGGAGATGCCTGCATACGATCGGCAACCTCCTTCTGCACCATGACTGTCACATTATTAAGTGGAAGATGGCGCTCGAAAAGGTCCATAATAATCGGTGTTGTAATATAATAGGGGAGATTAGCAACCACCTTAATCGGCTGATTATTGTTCCGCTCCTTAACCAGAGCATTCAGATCCAGCTTAAGGATATCACTATTAATTACTGTAACATTATCATATTCGGATAGGGTATCCTCCAGAATAGGAAGCAGCATCTTATCGATCTCAACTGCTACTACCTCTCTCGCATTTTCACAAAGGTACTGTGTCAGGGTTCCAATTCCGGGACCAATCTCCAGAACAAAATCATCCTTAGTAATCCCTGCTGCCAGGATGATCTTATCCAATACATGAGTATCAATTAGAAAGTTCTGTCCGAACTTCTTCTGGAAGACAAACTTATATTTATTTAATATTTCAATCGTATTCTTGGGATTTCCCAATTGCGCCATATAGCTCTCCATTCCTATTGTTCACCATAATAATCTGTGAAATACTTTTCTCAATCTGCTTAGATGCGGTAAAAACGCTTTGCATTCTCTGAGGTGACTTTGACAACTGTCTCATAATCCACCTTCTTAAGCTCCGCCAGCTGCTGCGCTATATAAGTCAGGTAAGTAGAATCATTACGTTTGCCACGGAAGGGTACCGGTGCCAGATAAGGGCAATCCGTTTCGAGTACCAGCTGTTCCAAAGGAGCATATTCTACAACCTCCTTCAGCTTCTTCCCGTTGGTAAAGGTGAGGACCCCGCCGATGCCGAGATAAAAGCCCATGTTCAGATACTGTCTGGCTTGCTCCACACCATAGGAGAAGCAATGAATAATTGCACCAAGACGATCTGCCTTCGCATCCTTCAGCATATGATAGGTGTCGTTCGCCGCATCCCTGCTGTGGATGACCAGGGGCAGATTAAGCTCCCTTGCCAACTCCATCTGGCGCTCAAACCATTTCTTCTGAGTATCCCGATCCGAGGTATCCCAGTAATAATCCAGTCCTATTTCTCCAATCGCGAGATTCTTCGGATGAGAGGCCCTTTCCTTAAGCCATCCGAAGTTCTCTTCATTCAATTCCTTTGCTGCCTCCGGATGAATTCCTACCGCAGCATAAATATAAGGATACTGATCAGCTAGCTTCAGTACCCGGTCAACGCTGTCAACACTGGAGCAGATATCGACTACATATTCAATTCCCTGCTTCGGGAGCCTTTCCAGCAGCTCCTCCCGGTCTATGTCAAATGCTTCATCTTCATAATGTGCGTGTGTTTCAAAAATCATGTTAATCTCCATTCTGCCGCTACCCGCAAATTTGGGTGGCAGCATAAATATGCCGGCACAAGGATATCATTTTCGTTTGCTGTCGGTATTATTCAAGTCCCAACCATTATACAACAGCTTCTTATTCATTTCAACCTGCGTTAGTTTTGGAGGGGTAGTTTTCGCATTGACTAGCTCAAGCACAATTCCCAATAGAATGATTACTAAATAAGATAATGTCCATATTTTCCATAGATTGTTTGACAATACGCCGCCTGAATCGAGAAAATCCGATTGTAAAAATGATCCAATTGCAAAACTAAGAGAATAACCAAAGGAAGTGAATAGAGATACCCACTTTCTGTTCAAAAGAGCGGAGATACCCAAGACAATACACCCGAATATTAAAAGAATAACAGGCCATTGCTTCATTCCATGGGCTGTAAATAATATATATCTGCATAGCACAAAACCAAGGAACAAAATGATTGCAGATAGCAGCTGTATCGTACGATTCTTTTTCATATCTCATATCTCCGTTTCGTTTTGTGAATCAACTCATCTTCCCATTGATATAATATATTAAGCCAATTTTGCCTGCACCTTAAATTGATTCCTCATGCGCTCTACTTCCAATCTCAAGCAAATTACCTTCAGGATCCGCAACATAAAAATTTCGTATACCAAATGGATAGGTTACAGGTTCACCTGTAAATGACTTTACTCCAAGTGTCATTAATCGCTCGTATTCTCTGTCAACATCAGAAAATTTTGGAAGCCAAATGCCAATTTCCATTGTCAGGTTAATTCCCTTGTGCGGGTAATGGGACTCACCTACAGCTTCTGCAAAAGCTTTTTGATCATACATAAATAATGATAAAGGACCACTGTTTGTTTTAAACTCAGCAAATAATCCGCCGTCCCAGTCGGTCTCAAATTCCATGATGTTTCTATAAAACGAAACCATCTTTTCGATATCTTGAACAAACAGACCTACACCGACATTAGCATTCATCCCATTCATAGACTATTCCTCCGGTAAATATAAGTATCATTATAGGTGTTATCAATCAAATTTATACATTATTAGGATTATATACCACTCCACATCTACTAAATTTGCAGAGCAACCCATCTCCCATAAATGTATGATGTGGTAAACCTTTTAATTTACCTTCTATTATTTTAGAAACTCCTTGTATAATTTCATCTATAATATCAGTTTTAATCGGAGATATATTATGTCCAGGCAATATCTTATCAAACTTCTCTGAAATTGCACTTACCTGTTTAATGTTGTGCAAATATGTACTTAACGGTAGTGAATCTTTATAATGAAGCCACATGTCCCCCTCAATAATTGAATCTCCAGAAAAAAATAGTTTTTGCTGTTCATCTAACAAGCCAATGCACCCAGCACTATGTCCTGGCATAGAAACAACTCTTATTTCTCTATCTCCTAAATCAAATTTATGCCCATCTTTAATAGGTATAATATTATTAACTGTGGTATTTAACCACTTTTCAGTTGAAAATTTAGAGGAATATTTACCTTGAAGCATATTTTCTAATATCAGTTTTCTACTGTCAGTATTAATATATTCACTTAATAGCGATGCATCTTCATTAGCCATATGTATATTATAAAATTGTGCATCCCCTAAAACATGGTCAGGATGACCATGTGTATTAACTACAATGAGAGGCAATGAAGTTAACGTAGATAATATTTGTTTCAAATCCCCCACTCCACAACCAGTATCAATGAGAAGAGCCTTTTCTCTGCCTTCAACTAAATAAATGTTATCAAAACCATTATCATCTATTAACCAAACTTTATTAGCAACTTCTTTAAATTCAAACCAGTTATTTTGTAATTCTAACAATTCATATTACCTCTCTTCTGAATTCTTTATTTATCTAAATAGTATTTATCTGGAAACGTTATTTCGTTCCATTTAAAATTCTAATTCAAATTCTTGTATATAGTTAAGTCGTTATTTGTAACAAGCACTAATCTTATTATCTTCTAATTCATGAGTCTTCTTAATAAACATAGCACTAAACTGCGAGCGCAGTGGTTCGTAAGCTGGAGTCGGGTGCCTTTTGGCTCTTTTTTCCATTCTATCACTTTGAAAACAAAGCGTAAACCTTTAAAATAGAGTCTCAAACTACTTTAAAGGAGATCATACATTATGACAAATGAAGAAATACTGCAAAAACTAGAGGAGGAAATTCACCTCCGTGGATTT
>JAEZKA010000100.1 GCA_023436225.1 Bacillota bacterium | reverse complement strand
CGACTATGCAAGAGGCTTATTTGGCATGCCCAAAAATATGAATTATAGATACAAACATTAAAATGGCTCTAAACGCAGTAAAGGAGCGGGATTCAGCGAATCCCGCCCCAACTATTGACACAGAGCCTAAATTAAAATTAGCCAAGGTGTAGATAGAACTTGAGAGCGTTGATACAAAATGGTGCCCGCAGGTGTATTTCGTAATGCTGGACATTTAAGGATATCGTACGAAGCAGACCGACATTGTCCTCTAATGTCCGGTCTGATACGCACGATATCCTTGACTGTCCGGAATCCGAAATACACGTGGATACCGTTTTGTATTAATGCTCTCAAGTTCTTTCAATACATATCTAAATGATTCCACTCATCTATTTTGTATCTGTTCCGTCACGCCACGCTTCTAATTTGCTAATCGATGCCTCCATCGTCTTCTTGGATATCTCGGGCAGTTCTCCGCCCCATGCTTTTGTAGCTTCCTCAAATCCCTTCTTTACAGCATCAATCAGCATATTTGCTTTAGACTGATCTCCACCAGAAACAGCTTTGGCAAATTCCACCAAACGATCAGAGGTCTGTTCTACACCCCAATAGCCATCCTCAGCAATATCCTTCTGAGCCTGTAATCTGGTCTCCTCATCCACCTGAACCTTGCCTTCTCGAAGTAAGCCATAGATATCAGTAGCCTCATTAAAGGTTTCACCCTGTTTAAGCAATAGCTTCTGAACCAGATCTCTTAAGCTTTGTGTCCTTCTATCCGCATCCGCCTTTAAGCGGTCAATGGTAACCTGATCTCTGGTATAAATCTTCTTGCTATCTGTGACCTGCTCACTCTTCTCATAAACTACAGCTGCAGATTTTTCTGATGCTATTTCCTGTTCAGCCTGTGTCGCAAGGTTTGTTTTTGCTTTTGTTGTATTTTTGTTCTCATAAGATTGCTTAACATTCGATATTCCATTCACACTCATAACTCATCCTCCGTGATTTAATAGGGGATCTCTCCTCCTAGGTTGTCGGGTAAAGATTACCTTAGGTTCCGCTTATGCCCTCCTTGGCTGTGATACTTATGAACTTTTTTGATAATTTCTGTAATCTATATATCGGTATAATAAGTAAATTTGTTTATAGCTCTGTCATAAAAACTAAAACAAGATGAATCGATAAATCAATTCACTTATCATGAATAAGTAACCTATGGTAATTATATTTTACATAAAAATACATTTTCCTATTTACAATTTATGTATATTGGTGTAATATGTAATCAAATCTCTTATATTTCGATTTTATATGAGTAAGTTGGATTATTCCTTATACATCTATAGAGATGCATGCAGGTTAATGTATATATTATTCCCCGTACTAATAATATCCGTATTATTAGAGACAACCAACAGCATGTGAAAAAAGCCCCTCACAAACCTTGTAGGCATCTGCCTGATTGTGGGGGCATTTTTCTGTAATGGGATTTATTTGCTATAAAACAGTATCTACCTTCTTCATAATAATCAGCTTGTCGCCTTCCTTAATCCTATCGTCCTCCAGCTCATTTACCATCATGATATTATCCACCGTGGTATAATATTTCTTTGCAATATTCCACAAGGTATCATTTCTCTTTACTACATAACCGATAATTCCCGGCATTGCCTGCAGCTTCTCCAGATCCAAGTCATTCACTACTACCTCAGTAATGATTGGCTCAGTGATAACATCGAACACAATCGTATTCAAATTAATTGTAGCCTTTACCTCAATTTCCTCACTGTCCAGCATCATTACACTTAACTGGTCAATACAGGGTTTTACTTCATAATTGCTGCCCGGTTTCATTCCCTTCAGCTCAATCACCTGGGAAAATGGTAAAATACCCTTAATCGAATTCATGGGTCTACGGTCATCCTCAGAGATATACAGGATACTCACTTCAATCACACCTTCAACCTGAAGCTCCGTCCCCTCGGCGACCACATCATCAATCTGGATATCTCCACTTGCATGACAGATCTGCAGTATCCTGGGCTGTTCATCAGTAACCCTGATACGATCCGCGATACGATATTTACTATTATTCTTAATTACCAAATTCTCATAGTCTGCATTTCGGATAATCGGAGTGATTTCCTTAAGTGGGCTATAGATATCACAAAGGATCTCTGGTTCACAGGTTTCATATACCTTAATACCCAGGTCAAGGATAACCTCAAGGTCGAGAATTCTGGACTCACCATCTGCATCCGGCTTCACATCAAGACTCTTGCTGGCAATGCTGAAGGTGTTATCCTCAATCATTTCCTCTGTACAGCCGTTACATTCAATTGTTCCGCTAAAGGGTAGCTCGGTCTCGAAGTATTCCATCGGGCTCTCTTCATCCTCAGTGGTATATAAGATGAATACCGGTAATTCACCCTTTATTGTGAATTTATCATCGAGAAGTCTTACCTCAACATTGCTAAGACCTACGTCGGAGAAAAGCAAGGAACTAATATTTCCTTTATTCGTCGGAAGCATAATTTCATCTTTGACTCGGAAGGTGTCCCTCTTATTGATAGCGACATTGGTTACCTCGATCTTCTTATTTATGTATTGCACATCCTCTGAGCCCTCAACCATGACTGCCGTTTCCTCATCATAGAGCTCTTCCACAGCAACATATAGACGAACAATGGACTTCACACTCAGTTTTCTTGAATTAATAAGACCTGTTGTGAGATCCTCCAGCTCCCATTTCACAATGGGGTCTTCATCAGAACAACTGATATCCATATTGATCACTTCATCGAAAGGAAGCTCTCCGGAGATATTATGAATCGGTCTTGCGTCCCCGTCGCATAGATACAGAACGTTAAAGCCAAGGGCTCCCTTAACCAAAAGCTTTCCATTCATTGCTTTGATATCATTAATTTTGACTTCGCCCTGCCCTGTAATAATCTGATCAATGTCCGGTTTCACATCAGGGACATTAAAGTCATCGTCCAATGTAAGCTGCAGGGTGCTCTTACATTTCAATTTATTCATATGAATATTCTTTTTAATC
>JAEZKA010000081.1 GCA_023436225.1 Bacillota bacterium | reverse complement strand
AAACTTGATCTATTATATTTTCTAATGAATGAAGGATGATATACTTATCATCCTTTTTTTAATTTTAGCAGTAATTATGCAACAATTTCGTGGTTTCTTATTTAGTTTTGTGCATTAAGCCAAAAATATGATTTATGTCATTTTTCGGCGACAAAACCTATTGCGAAATTATGACCTTCCATTATAATAAAAGAGTAATCAAGGTTGCTATAAATATTATGCACATACTGCATTATTGAGAAAATATAGTAAAGGATAGGTGGCATTAAGGATGAAAAAATTAGACATGCTCTATGAGGGAAAAGCAAAGAAGGTTTTCAAGACTGAAGTGGAGGACGTTTTAATCGTAGACTACAAGGATGACGCAACAGCATTTAATGGCTTGAAGAAGGGTACCATTGTAGGCAAAGGTGTAATTAATAACAGAATGTCAAATCATGTATTCCGTTTGCTTGAGAAGGAAGGCGTTCCAACACATTACATCGAAGAATTAAGCGACCGTGAGACCGCTGTAAAGAAGGTTGAGATAGTACCGCTGGAGGTAATTATCAGAAATGTTTCCGCAGGAAGCTTTGCTAAGAAGATGGGCATGGAAGAGGGCATCCGTTTCATTAGTCCTACACTGGAATTCTCCTATAAGGATGATGCTTTGGGCGACCCGATGATTAATGACTATTATGCGATAGCGATCGGTGTTGCTACCAGAGAAGAGATCGATGTGATCTCCAAGTATGCATTTAAGGTGAATGAGGTTTTGTGCAACTATTTTGAAGGCATCGGCATCGAGTTAATTGATTTTAAAATTGAGTTTGGCAGATATAAGGGACAGATCATCCTTGCGGATGAGATTTCACCGGATACCTGTAGACTTTGGGATATTAATACACATGAAAAATTAGATAAGGATCGCTTCCGCAGAGATCTTGGCAATGTTGAGGATGCTTATCAGGAAGTATTTAAACGTTTGGGAATTCAGTAATCAATCAGTGAGGCTGTTTTTAGAGCATCTTTTGAACTTCAATATTTGATAACGGTAAATCTTATGAGAGTAGGGGAGTTACTACAGTCATCTTTGTGGAGGATTAAGAATAGCTTTAGAACAGCCTCTTGTGGATTGCGGACATCAAGGAAAAGGTCAGCCGATTTTGTAAGAACAGAAAGGACGAAACTTATGAATATGGAGTACAATAACTATTGTCCCGATGAATTGCACGAGGAATGCGGTGTCTTCGGAGTCTATGATTTAGACGGCGGTGATGTTATAACCTCAATTTACTACGGCTTATTCGCCCTTCAGCATAGAGGACAGGAGAGCTGCGGTATTGCAATTAGTGATACACAGGGTCCGAAAGGGAAGGTAAAAGCCTGGAAGGGGATGGGTCTCGTTAGTGAGGTGTTCAGTCAGGAACATCTGGAGGGCCTCGTTGGCGGCAACATCGGTATTGGTCATGTTCGTTATTCTACCGCCGGAGAAAGCAATATAAATAATACGCAGCCTTTGGTATTAAACTATATTAAAGGTACCCTTGCACTAGCGCATAATGGAAATCTGGTAAATACACCGGAGCTACGAAGAGAGCTGGAATACACCGGCGCAATCTTTCAGACAACCATTGATTCAGAGGTAATCGCGTATCATATTGCAAGAGAACGTTTAAATAGTGCTACCGTTGAGGAAGCAGTAGCAAGAGCAATGAAGAAGCTAAGTGGTGCATATTCATTGGTCATCATGAGTCCGAGAAAATTGATCGGTGCAAGAGATCCCCTGGGATTCCATCCGCTTTGTATTGGAAGAAAGAATAATGCTTACATTTTAGCTTCCGAATCTGCTGCCCTTTATGCTGTAGATGCGGAATTCGTCCGAGATGTCTTACCTGGAGAGGTAGTAATGATTAACGAGACAGGTATCCATTCCGATACCTCCCAATGCGGACAAAAGGCTGCAAAATGTATTTTTGAGTATATTTACTTCGCTAGACCGGATACTAGCTTTGACGGTGTCAGCGTCTATAATTCCAGAATAATGGCAGGAAGAATCCTAGCACAGACCCATCCGGTGGAAGCGGATGTAGTTGTCGGAGTACCGGATTCCGGTAATGCTGCCGCTATGGGTTATTCCTTTGAATCAAGAATTCCTTTTGGCATGGCTTTCGTTAAAAATAGCTATGTTGGAAGAACCTTCATTAAACCGAAGCAGTCAATGCGAGTATCCAGTGTTCGTATTAAGCTGAATGTGCTGCCCGAAGTGGTTCGTGGTAAGCGTGTTGTTATGATCGATGATTCCATCGTCCGAGGAACCACCAGTGCGAAAATCGTAAAAATGCTGAAGAAGGCTGGAGCAACTGAGGTACATGTTCGAATTAGCTCACCGCCCTTTCTGCATCCTTGCTATTTTGGAACCGATGTACCCACCGGAGATCAGCTGATCGCCCATAACAATTCCATAGAGCAGATCTGTGAGATGATTGGGGCAGATTCTCTGGGTTATCTGGAGGTAGAGAGATTAAGTGATATGATTGGTGGCGATAAGGGCTTTTGTGATGCCTGCTTTACCGGCAATTATCCGATAACACCACCATTGGAGGATATCCGTGGCGAATATGAAGAATAATAATGCCTAGTGTTCACACCCTAGCTTTTCTTCTTATTTATTTTAGACTGGATTGATCCTATGATTTCAGTTATACTGGTATCGGCTCATTTATTGCGATGAGAAACTAACTGATAAAGTGGGGTTATATTATGGAATTTAATGCAGATGAAAGATATGTAAGGGTACTGGGAAGAACCCTGTATCGTGATGGAATAAGATATTTGGGGTATTCTTGCTCAGCGATTGAATTTACCTTTACCGGATCGAGGGCAGAAGCTGTGCTATGGAGTAATTCATCGTTGTTCGAGGAACAACACAAAGCATGGGTAGCTGTGTTTATAGATGACGAAGAGACTCCTTCCAAGCGTTGTCGCTTAGATCGAGAAAGAGATACCTATCTATTATATGAAGCCAAAGAAGTAAAGACAACAAAAATAAGATTGGTAAAGTATTCGGAAGCAGCTTTCGGTAAGGTAGGAATTGTGAAGCTATTGATAGACAGTGTACAGCCACCACAGCCGACGCCGTTGCGTAGTAGGAGGCTTGAATTCATCGGTGATTCTATTACCTGTGGGTATGGGAATGAAGGGCTGTGGATGGTAGATAGCTTTCATACCGCACAGGAAAATCCTTGGGAGGCTTATGCAGCACGGACCGCGAGAATGCTGGAGGCAGATTATCACTTGGTTTGCTGGAGTGGAATCGGGATTATCTCGAACTGGACGGATAAGGAAGAGCCGAATGAAGAGCTTCTGATGCCGGTGCTATATCCATACACGGATCATTCCACAGAGCTAGCCGTTGGAAGTGAAGCAACTGAACTATGGGATAATAATTTGTATGTACCCGATTGTATCGTGATCAATCTGGGGACCAATGATAATAGTTATACGAAAGGGATCCTCGAAAGAGTGTCTGTCTTCGAAGAGAAATATTACGATTTTATCAAGATGGTCCGTCAGAAAAATCCTTCTTCCATTATTCTATGTACACTTGGTGCCATGGGACAGGAGCTTTGCGAGGCAATTCATGGACAAGTAAAAAGGGTCGTCGCAGAGGGAGATAAGAAGATCTATTCCATGTCCTTTGATGTGCAGAAAGCAGAGGACGGAATTGGTGCCGATTGGCACCCAAGTAAGCTGACCCATGAGAAAATGGCAGTGAAGCTGGAAGCAAAGCTAAGAGAGCTTTTATTCTGGTAAAGCATAAATTCGTTTATATATTATTTGATACGTTATCAGAGACTAGAAAGGGGTAGGAAAGATGAACAACGATAAATACATGTCACCCTTATCCGAGCGTTATGCCGGTAAGGAAATGCAGTATATCTTTTCACCGGATATGAAATTTAAGACCTGGAGGAAGCTTTGGGTAGCACTTGCAGAGACGGAAAAGGAATTAGGTTTAAATATTACTCAGGAGCAGATTGATGAGCTGAAGGCCTTTCAAGAGGATATTAATTATGAGGTGGCGAAGGAACGAGAGGCCTTGGTGCGTCATGATGTTATGAGCCATGTATATGCTTACGGTGAGCAATGTCCTAAGGCAAAGGGAATCATTCATCTTGGTGCAACCTCCTGCTATGTGGGAGATAATACAGATATCATCATTATGACAGAGGCACTGAAGCTGGTGAAGAAGAAGCTGGTTAATGTTATGGCTGAATTATCGAAGTTCGCCATGGAATATCGTGCGCTGCCTACCTTGGCCTTTACTCATTTTCAGCCTGCTCAGCCGACTACAGTGGGGAAGCGAGCAGCACTTTGGCTGATGGAGTTAAAGCTGGACTATGATGACATTTGCTATCTGATTGACAACATGCAACTGTTGGGTTCGAAGGGAACGACAGGGACTCAGGCAAGCTTTATGGAGCTGTTTGATGGAGATCACGAGAAGATCAAGATATTGGATCAGAGAATTGCGGATAAGATGGGCTATAAGAGCTGCTTCCCTGTATCAGGGCAGACCTATTCCCGTAAGATGGACCTTCGTGTACTTAATATATTATCAGGAATTGCAGCCAGTGCCCATAAATTCTCCAATGACATTCGTCTCCTGCAGCATCTAAAGGAGATCGAGGAGCCCTTTGAGAAGAACCAGATCGGTTCCTCTGCCATGGCATATAAGAGAAATCCGATGAGAACGGAGCGCATCGCCTCTCTGGCGAATTATGTGATGGTAGATGCACTTAATCCAGCAATCACTACTGCGACCCAGTGGTTTGAGAGAACCCTGGATGACTCGGCAAATAAGCGGATTAGTATTCCGGAAGCATTCCTTGCAGTTGACGGTATCTTAGATCTGTATTTGAATGTAGTAGATGGCTTAGTCGTATATCCGAAGGTAATTGAGAAACGTCTGATGTCAGAGCTTCCTTTCATGGCCACAGAAAATATCATGATGGCAGCAGTAAAGGCCGGTGGAGATCGTCAGGAATTACATGAACGAATTCGTACTCTTTCCATGGAGGCCGGAAAAAATGTGAAGGAAAAGGGCTTGGACAACAATCTCCTCGAGCTGATTGCAGCCGATCCTGCCTTCAATATGAGTCTGGACGAGCTGAAAGCTACTATGAATCCGGAGCTTTACACCGGAAGAGCAAAGGAACAGACCGAGGAATTTATTCGTGAAGTCATAAAGCCTATTTTAGATGATAATAAGGAAGCACTTGGTATGAAGGCGGATATTAAGGTCTGATTCTAAGAAGTATAGATTAGGAGGCTGTCGCACTAGCGGTTATTCAACCACCAGTGCGACAGCTCCGTTTTTAGGTTATTTTTTAGGAATTCTATATTTATTATAGATAAATCCGAGCATTATCTTAAAAATGATGCACTTTAA